>CAXTTZ010000008.1:141-6740 GCA_964247325.1 uncultured Acidobacteriaceae bacterium
CCGCGTCGGCCAGGGCGTGCCCATCGGAGGCGCGCCGGGCGGGGGGGGGTGCGGGCCCCACGACCGTGCCGGGATTGGTGTCGATGGTAATGGTGCGAGGCCCGCTGGCAACGGCGAGCGTGCCGGCGGCGGTGTCGACCGAGCGCACGGTGCCGCCAGCGCGTGGCGCCCAGGCCTGCTCTTCGGCGGCGTGGCTGGCGGCGATGGCGCTGCCCTTCATGACGACGACGCGCGTGGCGGTGAGCGCCGCTCCCGTATCGCTGGCCGAACCGCTCACGATGGCCTTATCGCCGACGGCAAGGTCGGCGATCGAGCCCGCCTGCGCCGCGCTGAGATCGCGGCTGCCGGGCGGCACCAGCAGAATGCGGGCCTGCGCCGGCACCGTTACAGCGATGTCTTGGCCGTTGGCGTTGGTGAGCACGAGGTCATTGGCGGTGACGACCTTGATGGTGCCTGCCTGGCGCGGAGTGGCTGATTGCGCTTGGCCGGCGGAGGGCGAGGCAGTCTGGGCCGGCAAGGGGGCCGGCAAAGCAAGGGAGGGCAGAACAGCGGCAAGGGCCAACGGCGCGAAGCGAATCATTCCCCTAAGCATACGGCTGCCGCGAGCGGACGGAAGAGCCATTTTGCGCAGGGCAAAAGGCCGGGAACCGGCATGGAGGGATGGGCCTGGGATGGGTGAATCGGCGAAGTGGAAGGACATCAGCGGTCTTCTCGGCAAGGTACGTTGGACGGCTCTGCCATGAGATACGTGAGGCCGGGATGAAAGTTTCGCTGGGGTGCTGTGAAAAGCAGAGTTGATCGCAGGATAGAGGAGACAGGCTTCGAGAAGCACGTGCAAGAGTTCGAAAACCGTAAGCCAGGGAGGATCATGGAGGTATCAAGCTACCTCCGCACGGCATACCGGGACAGCGGCACGGACGCTATGGTGAACGCCAGCCGTTCGCGCCCTAGGAACTGCTCGGTAGCAAAGCTGACGTGGGCGCCAGGGCAGAGCGAAGCCGCAGTCCACTGTTCCGGATTCCCTGCCCTGGACGAAACCGAGAGCGAGGTGTCCCGCAAGAAGACTGGGTCGAAGTCGAGCGACAGCCCGGCCGCTCCATCGGTGCGGCGACGCAGCACCTCCTTCGGCGCCTCCTGGTCACAGGGGGCACGCTGCACTTCCAGTGCAAACCTCGCCGCGGGCGGGGTCTGGAGGGCGTACCGGCATACGAGGGATCCCACAACGGGATCAGCAGCACACAAGCCGCCATTGACTTCGAAGCTGCCAGAAGCAGGAACGGTCACTGTTTGTGGAGGCAGAAAATGGAGGCGCCTGCCCGCCGTCTCCACCTCCAACTGCACGGGCTGCGCTTGGAAGTGTTCATAGACCTTGGCCGGTATGGAAAGGTCAAGCGCGCCGAGGGACTCCGATTGCAGCGGGGTCTGGGCTTTCTGGAAGGGCGACCGCCAAACGGCGCCATCCCCTGACCGCACGGTGAACTGCACGCCCTCTACATAAAGTTCCTGGCCGCTAATGGCCGTATGCAGTTGGACCGGAACCGCCAAAAGTACATCCTTGCCCATCGAGACTGAAGTAGCTGTGCCAGACCGGTAGAGCTTCGGGTCGGGATCAAAGATCAGGGCGTCGTCGGATCGTGAGGCGGCGTACGCCTGATGGACCATGGACCGGGTAGGCAGACACAGCACGATGAGCATCAGGGCTGCGGGCAAGCAGGATAGGACGGTTCGCGCCTGCTGCACGGGCCGGTGAGCATACATGGTAATCACCACAGCCACCAGGACGATGCTGCCGAGCGCCAGCGCGATCCAGTTCGCGTGGGGCGGCTGCATCCGCTTGCCAAGACCCCCATCGAACAGGGACACGGCAAGAACTAGATACAAAACGCCCGCCAAAACGGAAAGAACCTGCTGACCGAAGCTAGCCGTTACGACCGCAACCGCGACGAACGGGAGAACAAACACCACCGCAAGGTAGCCTTGGTACTGCAGGAGGTGTCCGAGGGCAGGCAGCACCGCGAGTTGGGCGTGATGCAGCAAGTAGCACTGCATAAGAAAGAACGGCAGATGGAGAAACACGAGCAGAAAGCAGGCTTTTTCAACGAGGAGCAATTGCCACCGATACGGCCGGGTCAGCCAGAATGGCCGGTCGCCGACCAGCACCTCATCCTGGATCACCCGCGAGATCAAGACCAGCCAACCCAAGGGCAGGAGCAAGCGCAACAGCCTTGCGATGAGATGGCCGATGTTTTCAGAGAAGCCGCCCTGCCAAGCGGATGGCGCGGCCCACGCGAAGGCAACAAGCAGAGCAACATTTACCAGGATCTCTGGGTAGAAGTGGCGAACGTCCTTGCGAAAGATGTGCAGCAGCAATCTCATGGGCGGCTCCCTGTGGCATGGATCGATTGGCTCTCAGAAGAACGGGCAAGCGCAACGAAGATGTCCCGCAGCGTCATCGGCTCAGCCTCTAAACGCCGAACGCTGGGGAGCAGGGTGGCGATCTGCTGCTCCAAGGACTCCCGCACAGCCTCCGAATGAACGAAGCGCAGCATGGCCGGAGAGGACTCAGGCAGCAGCCAGGAGGCTGGAGGCTTTGCGAGCCTCTGGCCTCCGCTGCCTTCACCCTCGAAGACTACGGTCACCTCGCGGAAGCGCTGCGTCAGGCTCGTGATCTCCTCCGCGAAGCTGAGCTTTCCTTGGTTCAGGTAGGCGACGTGCGTGCAAAAGCTTTCCATTTCGGCAAGATCGTGCGAGGAGAGCAGAACCGTCATCGATCGCTGCTCTTCTGCCGCGATGCGGTCCAGGAGACCTTCGATGAACTCGTCCCGGGCCAGCGGGTCCAGGCCCGAGAAGGGCTCATCGAGAATGAGCAGTGCCGGCCGGTAGGCTAACGACGCAAGCAGAGCCGCTTTCATCTGCTGCCCGCGGGACATCTGCCCGAGCTTTCGACCTGGCGGCAGATGAAACCGCTCGACCAAGGAGCGCTCCAGATCGCGGTCCCACGTCGGGTAAAACGGTCGCAGGTAGGCCAGAAAGTACTCCAGCGTCATCCAGCCTGGCAGAACCTGGTTTTCAGACACGTACCCGATGCGCTCCAAGGCCCGACCTCGCAGGCTTGTCGAGGGGGCGCCCAGAAGGGTCGCCTGGCCGCTTGTGGGTCTGCGAAGGTTAAGCAGCGTCTTAATCAGCGTGCTTTTGCCTGCGCCATTCGGCCCGATTAGCGCGAAGATGGAGCCGGTGGGCACTTGGAGGTCCAAAGCTTGCAGGGCCGCCGTTCGACCAAACGTCACAGTAAGGCCCCGTGTTGCAATCGCTGGTTCGGCAGAGGTCTTTGTCATCTCGCTGTCTTCCCTTCCACAGGCTTCCCTTCGACAGGCTTGCCTTCCACAGGGGTTGCGGCATCCCCGTCCGTTTCGCTCCGTAATAGATCCCAATGCTGGGCAATGGCTTGTTGCAGCGCAGGGAGTGCGATCCCGACGCGTTTGGCTTCCACGACGAGCTCCTCCACCCGTTGCCCGAGCAGCCTCGCTCGCGCCTGCTCCGAGGCCTTGGGCACCTCGGCCACCACGGTTCCGATGCCCGGCTGCGTTTGGAGCAGACCCTCGGCAATCAGCGTCGAAATCACCTTGTGGGCCGTGTTCGGATTGATTTTCAGTTCCCGGGAAAGACTTCGGACCGAAGGAAAGGCATCGCCTGGCCGTAGCTGCCCCGACAAGATCGCCCGCGTCGCGGCGTACACCGCCTGCTCAGAGACCGGAATGCCGGGTTGAAAGAGGACGCGAAACGGGATCACAACTGTATTAATACGTGTAGTACACCTAGAGCGCAAGCATTTTTTCGAGGCTGCTTGTAGCAGTTCTTCTATGAGTTTCGCGCTCAAGAGAAGGAGCAGGGCTTCTGCGTATCCATACGCTTTAGGACGAAGCGTGGGGCTTTAACCCCACGAAGGGAGGAGGCGAAGAAGAGCCCTTTAGGGCTGGGCTTCCCGGCACTCGGGGCCGAAGTCCTGGGGGCTAAAGCCCCTTCATCCAGGAACCTTCCTCAGTGGTCTAAAGGCCACTGCTCCCTCCCAAGTACGCGGGCCTTTTTGGGGCGCCTAAGGCAGCACTGTGGTTTCGGTCACCGGCAGCTCGACGTGGGAGGGGTACTGCGGCGTGTCGTAGAGGGTTACCGTTTGGGCGTGGTAGGCGGTGGGTGGGGCGGACATGATGTTGAGGACGTAGGTTTGCGGGTTGCGGTCGTAAAGGGGAAACCAGCTGGACTGGACCTCGACCATCATGCGGTGGCCGGGAAGAAAGGTGTGGTCGACCGCGTGGAGGCTCCAACGGTACTCGGTGACCTCGCCGGGCTTGACGGCCTCGGGCGCGGTGAAGCTGTGACGGTAGCGGCCGCGCAGGATCTCGTCGGCGATCATGAGCTGGTAGCCGTCCGGGTAAACGTCGATGAGCTTGACGATCCAGTCGGCGTCGGTGCCGGTAGTGGCGGCGAAGATATGGGCCATCACATCGCCGGTGACGGTGATCTCGGTTTTGAGGGGCTCGGTGGAGAAGTTGGCCAGATCGGGGCGACCGGAGACAAAGCGTTGATCTTCGGCCAGCCAAGTGCGCCAGGTTGAGTTTTTGCCGTAGGTGGACTGGATGGGCCGATGGCGGTAGGGGATGGGGTTGGCGGGGTCGGCGACCCAGGAGGCTGCGACCGGGGGTGCGTCGGCGGAGGCGTCGGCGCTGGTGAGCCGCTTACCCGGCGCGAGGTGCACATCGACGACGTGGTAGCCCTGCTTGGGCGGCCAGACGGGGTAGCGATGCCAGGCATTTTCGCCGCTGCGGAAGCTGGCGGTATCCTGGAGGTCGAAGCCGGGCTTGCCCTTTAGATAGAACTCGAAGAAGGGAGCTTCGAAGTCGCGGCGGTAGATGGCGCCGGTCGGGACGCCGCCGAAGCTGACTTTGCCGAAGGCGCCGCCCAGCTCATCGCCGGGGCCGCGGGCCCAGCCGCCGTGGTTCCAGGGCCCGAGCACAAGAAAGACCTTGTGCTGCGGGTCGGCGGCATTCTCATGCGAGCGGAGCGCCGCGTACTCGGCCTGCGGCCCCCACATGTCCTCCTGGTCCCAGTAGCCGCCGACCTCGAGCGTGGGCACCTCGGGCTTGCCGAGCCGGCGTTCGACGGCCATATCCTGCCAGAACTTGGTGTAGGTTGGCTCGTTGAGAAACTTCTGTGCCGTGGGCAGGCTGGTCATGCCGGCAGCGGCGGCGGCCTCGGAGAAGTTTACGTTTTTGAGGAAGAAGTCGAACTGATCGTCGGTGGCGTCGGCGCGAATGTCGTTCTTTTGCGCTTCGAGCTGCTGGACGTAGTCGAAGCCGTAGGTCTGGCGGAAGGCGCCGTTGTGGAAGAAGTCGTCGGCCAGCCAGACATCGGTCATGGGCGCCTGCGGGCTGATCGCTTTGACCGCCGAGTGGGCGTTGATGCCGGCCATTATGGCCAAAAAGCCGCCGTAGCTGATGCCGAGCACGCCGACCTTGCCGTTGTTGTTAGGGACGTTTTTGAGAAGCCAGTCGACGGCATCGCGGGTGTCGGTGGTTTCATCGACGTCGGCTTTGCCGCGATGCGCAACGACCGGGCGATTCATGACGAACTGCCCGCCCGAGCCGTAGCGCCCGCGAATGTCCTGAAAGACAAACACATAGCCGCTAGTGGCGAGCTCGGTTTTGCCGCTTTCGAGAGCGCGGGCGGTTATCTCGCCGATGCCGTAGGGCGTGCGCTGCAGCAGGAACGGGAGAGCAGGGCCGGTGGTGGCGCTGTTTTGCGGGCGGTACAGGACGGTGTGGAGGAGCACGCCGTCGCGCGCCGGGATCATGACCTCGGTGCGCGTGTAGCGGGGGCCGCGGTAGCTGTCGGGCGGCGCTTCGTCCTGCACGCCGGTGGGGTCGGGCAGGTTGGCGGGCTTCGCTTGCGCGCCGGCCAGGGTGGGGCCGAGCAGTAGCAGGGCGCCGAACGTGAGCGGCCGAGCCGCAAAAGTGAGCCGCTTGCTTCGCCCTTGCCCCATGCGCTCGTCCTTACCCTTTAGGCTTTGCCGGTGAGATTGCCTGCCGGGCTAGCGAGGCACTGCCAGCCTTGCCGCGAGTGTGAACCGTCGCAGAATGGGCGTTTTTCGCTCAAACCGCAGCGGCACAGGCTTACGGCCGGCTTGCCGGTGAGGTCCCAGGTCTGGCCGTCGGCGTCTTGCAAAATAATGTGACCTTCCACGCGCAGCGGCCCGTTGGGGCGCACGGTGATGCGGACAGGCTCAGGGGTTGCGAGGGCTTGCTCTGCCAAGAAACTCTCCTTCAGTGATGATCTTCAGCATAGCAGCAGGTGCGGGGCGGCAACAGGGCAAGCTGGCGATCGTGGGGCCAAGCGGTAGCTACAAGGCAGCGACAGCCGGAGCTACGACCAGATGCGTGCAAGGTCCAACGTAAAGCCGGCTACAGGGCCTTCGCCCTTTACCGCGCTGCACCCTTGCAGGACCTGCGGCGGCTCTGCCTGATCCGTCCCAGGCCGATAAATTTCGACGGCCTGCCGCTCGGGGTCGATGAGCCAGGCAAGCTGGGCACCGTTGTGGAGCCAGC
>CAXTTZ010000008.1:6840-30994 GCA_964247325.1 uncultured Acidobacteriaceae bacterium
TGCGCATCTTCGCTTGCAGATCGGCGAGGTTATCCGACGGCGATCGAAGCTCGATGACGAACTCTGGGCAAAGCGGGGCAAAGCCGCTCTGCTGTTCGCGGGTAAGCGCGGCCCAGCGCGGCAAACCCACCCAAGAAGCATCCGGGGAGCGCACGGAACCATCGGGGAGAGTGAAGCCCGAGTTCGAATCGAAGACGTTGCCGCGTCCGTCTTCCATGGCCCAGCGCATGAGTTGAAAGATGATGTCGGCGTTTCGGTTCCCTGTTCCGCTGCCACTTGGCGACATCACGTGTAGCTCTCCGTTTGGTTCGCGCTCAATGCGTAAAGAATCGTTTTCGGCGCAGAAGCGCAGCAGGTCTCCTTCTGAAGACTGTTGGCTCAACCGCACATAGAGGGGAAGTTCAAGTGGTGTGAGCGTTAGCTGCATTACCCTGGGCTCCTTGATGTGCCATTTCATGAATGAAGCAAAGTTGAACCCTTCAACTTGGTTGTGCCCAGATGCGTGCCAATTCCAACGTGAAGCCGGCTACCGGGCCTTCGCCGGGCAGTGTGCTCCTATTTTCAAATACTTCTGGGTGCATCGCATCTTGCCGATACACCTCGACCACCTGCCGCTCAGGATCAATCAACCAACCCAACTGGACGCCGTTGCCGAGCCAACTGCGCATCTTCGCTTGCAGATCGGCGAGGTTATCCGACGGCGATCGAAGCTCGATAACAAACTCGGGGCAAAGTGGGGCGAAGCCGCGCCGTTGCTGATTGGAGGTTAATGCCTGCCAGCGCGCCCAGGACGCCCACGCGGCGTCGGGCGACCGCATCGAGCCGTCAGGTAAGCGGAAGCCCGTCGAAGACCCGAAGGCAACACCTGCGTTGGCTTGGCGATTCCAGACATAAAGCTGCGCACTAATATCTAGATCCGTCTGTCCAGCGCCGGTGCTGGTTGGCGACATCACGGTAAGCTCTCCGTTCGGTTCGCGCTCGATGCGGAGAACCTCGTTCTTCGCGCAAAATTGCAGCAGATCGTCGTCCGACATCGGCTGGCTCAGACAAAGGCGTATGGGCAACCACGAGAGTGGGAAGGCGATTTGCACACCGTAAGTGTATAACTTGCCTTTCTCTCTCGTCTTCTCAACCAGCAGCGGCCAAACACGATTTTTGCGCCTCTAAGAGCGCGCGGATGCCCGTTTCGGCGGCGTCCAGCATGCCATTGAGTTGCGCGCGCGAGTAGGTTTCCCGCTCGGCGGTGGCTTGGGTCTCTACCAAGCCACCGGAGGCCGTCATGACCACATTCATGTCAACTTCAGCGCGGCTGTCCTCCTCGTAGTTCAGATCCAGGAGCACCCCGCCATCCACCATGCCGACCGAGGTCGCAGCCACCATCTCGCGCAGGGGGCTTTGCTTCAGGGTGCCGGCTTCGACCAGCTTGCCCAGCGCCAGGGCGAGCGCGGTGCAAGCGCCGGTGATGGCCGCGGTACGGGTGCCGCCGTCGGCCTGCAGCACATCGCAATCCAGAATGACGGTACGCTCGCCGAGGAGCTTGGTATCCACCACAGAGCGGAGGCTGCGGCCGATGAGGCGCTGGATCTCATGGGTACGCCCGCCCACCTTGCCGCGCTCGCTTTCGCGTGGGGTGCGCGTCAGCGTGGCCCGCGGCAGCATGCCGTATTCAGCGGTGACCCAGCCCCGGCCTGCGTTGCGCAACCAGCCCGGCACGGTATTTTCAATCGATGCATTGCAGAGAACGCGCGTGTGCCCTACCTCAATCAACACGGAACCTTCGGCGGTGGCCACGAAGTGGGGTGTGAGTCGCAAGGGGCGTAAAGCGTGGGCCTCGCGGCCATCGGTGCGCAAAGAGGTTGCCGGCGAGGTCATAGGAGGATTATAGGCAAGCCGTCGCGCCCGGAAGTAACCACCCGAGTGGTACCTAACGCGGGAGGGCTACCACAAAAGCCGCATGCTGTTGAAACGTTTCTGTATTTCCGAATCCGCGCGTTCATGGTGTTGTAGAGGTGCGAGGCGAAAATGCCTCACTGGAGTTCCTTCCATGCAGGCTCACCCCTCGAGCAATCAGGCCGCGCGGACATCCTCACTTCTTACCAGTTTGCTTTCTGGCAAACCGTTTCGATCGCTACATCTCGCTGCGTCCCGAAGAAAAAGAGGGGCCCATGCCTAGTCTGCAAAGGTCCACCCTGTCTTCCTCGCAGAGAAGCGGCGCCGCGGCCTGGATCGCTCCCGCGCGGCCTGCGGTACATTTAGCGGCCTTGCCGAATTCATTTCCGATGTACCCGCTGCCTGAGCTGCCGAAGATGGCCGAGCTGCCAAGAGTGCCCTCGTCCCTGCGGTTACTGATTGTGGAGGATGATGAGACGGTGCGGGAGGTCTGCGCCGGCATCGGGCACAACCTGGGGTTTCGCGTGGACACAGCGGAAAACGTTCCAGCGGCCCGGCAGATTTTAGGCCAAAGTGGCACCGATTTGGTGCTGTTAGATGTCAAGCTGCCCGGGGGTGGAGGCTATCGGCTGTTGCAGGAAATTCGCCAAACGCAGCCGCGCACGGTAGTGGTGATGATGACCGCCTTTGCCACGGTGCACTCGGCCGTGGAGGCGATGCGCTTGGGAGCGGGGGACTTCCTTTCGAAGCCGTTTACGCTTGAGGAGCTGTCAGCCGCCCTGGAGCGTGCGACCGAGCGCCGGGAGTGGACCGATCGCAGCCGTACCCTGCGCGAACAGTTTCGTGCCGGCAAAGGTACAGGCATGCTGGTCGGCGAGTCTGTGGCGATGCAGCGGCTTTTTCGCATGATGGCCAAGGTCGCGCACACCGCGCATCCCGTGCTGATCAGTGGGGAACAGGGTGTTGGCAAAGAGGTGGTGGCACGCGCGATTCATGCCAACGGCGGCAGCGAGGTGCGGCCTTTTCTGCCTGTGGATTGCGGCTCGCTGCGACCCGGCCTGCTCGACCTCGAGTTGTTTGGCAGTGTCGAACAGGAGGAGCAAGGCCTACGCGCGAAAACGGGGCTGCTGAGCGCCGCAGCCCATGGCACCCTGTTTTTGGACGGCATTCACGAACTGGGTTTGGATGTGCAAGCAAAACTGCTCCGGACCTTGCAGGAAAAGCAATTTTGCCCGCACGGCGCCACAGATCCCGTACCGCTGCGGGCGCGCCTTTTGGCCTCCACGCACTGCCATCTGCCCTCCCTGGTGTCAGCGGGCAAGTTCCGCAAAGACCTGTTTTACCGCTTCAACGTCGTGAACATGCAGGTTCCAGCCTTGCGGGACCGCAAATCCGATCTGCCGCTGCTGGCTGAGCACATTTTGAGTCGTCTGCGACGCGAGCATGGGACGTCGCTGCTGTTCTCCGACGAAAGCCTGGAGTGGATGATGGAGTACGACTGGCCGGGCAATGTGCGCGAGTTGGAGCATGCCATTGAGTGCGCCTCCGCCATGGCCAGCGGTCCCCTGCTCCAGTTCAGCGATCTGCCACACGGCTTGCAGAGCTTGTTTCATGAGATAGAGCCGAATGCGCCGCGAGAGCTGCCCATACCGGAGTCGTTGGCTCAGGTGATTCCGCTTGCCGACCTGGAACGTCAGGCTATTGCGTCGGCCCTTCGGCAGTTTGCGGGAGACAAACTGCATGCAGCCAAGGTGCTGGGCATTGGGAAAACGACCCTGTATCGCAAATTGAAGGAGTACGGAATTGCGGAGTACGATGCGTAGCGACGAAAGCTCGTTCCCCGCCGCCCAAAGCGCGCCGGCAAAGATTTACGGTGGCCGGACGTTCCTACTTATGGCTCCGCCGGATGTCGCGGCGCGGGTGGCCGAGGCGCTGGAGATGCGTTTTGCCGCCCGGGTCGAGTGCGTTTCCGACCGGTTAGAAGGCCTCGCCGCCCTGCGTGCTGGCAGCTTCGATCTTGTGCTGATCGAGGAGTACCTCTTGCAGGCGGACCCGCAGGCCGCGGAGATCCTGGTGAACGGTGCCGGTGCAGCCCCGGTGCTGGAGGTCAACTTCGGGTTCAGCAGCGTAGAGCGGGTGGTGCGGCAGGTGCGTTCTGCGTTCGCGCAGCGGGCACAGGACGAGCGCAAAGCGCGTGCTGCCGCGCTTGCACAGCTCCATAGTCGGTTAAATGAGCCGCTGAGCGGTTTGTTGCTGGAATCACAACTGGCGCTTAAGCAGGCAGGGCCGGAGTCAGCGCCCGCCCTACAGCGCATTGTGGCGCTTGCCGGCGAACTTCGCGAGCAGCTTCGGTAACCGGCCCGCACGAGGCGGCCAAACTGCATCACAGGTGTAGCGTTGGCCAAAGCATTGCGGGCACAGCCTGCTCTTTGTTCGGCAGCGACGGCGCGAGCGCGAAGAAACAGGAGACACGGATGAAGCTGACACCGGGAAAATATGCTGGACTGAATGCTGTTTCGAACGAATCTGGCGTTATCGCTGCGGCGGCTATGGACCAGCGTGGGTCACTGCAGCAAGCTTTGGAGACGGCGCGGGGCGCTTCAGCCGATGGGCGCGATCTGGAGATGTTTAAGGCGATGGTGACCGACGTGCTGACGCAGTATGCGTCGGCCATCCTGCTTGATCCCGAATTTGGATTGCCGGCAAGCAAGCGTCGTCATGGCAAGGGGCTTCTGCTGGCCTATGAAAAAACCGGCTACGACGCCACCTCCCCAGGCCGGTTGCCGGATTTGCTGGACCACTGGAGTGTGCGGCGATTGAAGGAGGCCGGCGCGGACTGCATTAAAATCCTGCTCTATTACAGCCCCTTTGAGAAGCCTGAGATCAACGACGTCAAGCACGCCTTTATTGAGCGTGTCGGGGCAGAATGCCGCTCCTTTGATATTCCCTTTTTCTTGGAGTTTGTTGGCTACGACGCCGCTGGCGGAAAGGATACTACGCTCGATTACGCGCGCAAAAAGCCCAGTGTTGTGCGGGGATCGATGGAGGAGTTTTCCAAGCCGCAGTACGGTGTAGATGTGCTCAAGGTCGAGGTGCCGGTCAACATGGAGTTTGTGCAAGGCACAACGGCCTTCAAAGGCGAGCCGGCGTATACCCGCGACGAGGCGTTAGGGCTCTTTCGCGATACGGCCTCGGCGACCCATCTTCCTTTTATCTACCTTTCCGCGGGCGTGTCGAATCCCGTTTTCGTCGAGACCTTGGAGATGGCCGCCGAGTCCGGCGTGGCGTTCAACGGCGTGCTTTGCGGACGTGCGACGTGGAAAGACGGTATCGCCATCTATGCCCGTGAAGGGGAGACCGCCTTTGGTAAATGGCTCGACACCCAGGGGGTGGCCAACATCCAGCGCGTGAATGAGGCGCTCCGAGCGGCTACGCCGTGGCGCAAAAAGGTGGAAGCCCCGACGGCCTAGCGTACTTTGCGCATTGCATACTCAGGATGTGCGTACCTGGCGGGTCAGATCATTGACTCGGCCGAGGGTGCTGCGGCGGAAGGCTGCTCCGCAGCTTCGGTCTTTACGGCATGGAGCGAACGTCTCCACGCGCGTTGTAGAGCGGCGCTCGGCAAGCAGGCTATGCCGAGCAGAAACGCTATGTCGAGCGGCTTCGGTCTATTAGGAAGTACTGTTTTGGCAATTGTCCAGAGACCCGCCCAATCTCCGCCGCGCTTGGCCTTCAGCGCTGCTTTTGTGCAGAGAAAGGAGCAGAAAGCGCGGTTGCCGATCCAGCCTCGATAACGAAGTGCCCAGGCGAGTGAGTCTTGCCAATTGACTCGGCGCGAGCGTGAAAGGCTATCCACATCCACGCAGTAAACGACGAGCGGCGCCCAGGCAAAGGTCACACGGGCAGACGTTAGGTGCCACACCTCGAGCAACCAAGCCCAGTCTTCGTGATCCTTGTGCGTACTGAAAGGAATCTTTTTCAGCAAGGAACGGTGAATCAAGAGTGATTGAATGGAAAGTACGCCCGGTCTGCCTAGAAGTGAAGGCCTTTTCAGGATGTAATCCGCGACGTCCTCGTTCTCGTCGATAGGGCGATCTGGCCATACATCATCGCGACCGCCGTGACGATAGATGGCGCGGCACGAGATCATGCGAGACGGAACGCTGGCATCAGCGAGCGCCATCTGCCTTTCTACCTTTGTTGACAGCATCAGATCGTCATCATCCAAGAAACATAGCCACTCACCACGGCTTTCTAAAATGCCGGCATTGCGTGCAGCGGCTGGGCCGGCGTTCTCCGTTAACTCCAGGTATTGGAAACGATCGCTGAGGAGATCCGCTAACGCGGCTCGGGTCTCCGGGTCTGGTCCATCTGAAACGACCAGCACCTCAATGGCTTTCCAGGTTTGGGCAAGGGCGCTCAGCGCCGCATGACGAACCTGGTTCGGCCGCCGATAGGTCGGAATGATGATACTGACCAAGCTCGTCGTGTCCCGCTCCTGTATCTCAAGTTGACTCATGCATGCCTCGCCTGACCGGATAGAACGGCAATGGGGGAAGGCCTCCTCCTACGCTGTGCGGGAAGGGGCGATGGCTGTCTGGAAACGAACTCGGCAAGAGTGTTGCGCTTTGGTTCGTCTGTGACACAGAGCCTCACGATGCAGGCATAGGCGATGAGCGTCGGCAAACAGGGAGCGACCGGAATCGACTCCGTCAAGCTTAGGAGAGCCAACCAGGTTAGAAGCAAAGCGGGAAATAGGGCGAGTTCATTGCGGCTTTTGTAAAACCGTCTCCAGGCTGTGGCGCAAGCCCCCAGCAGCATGGCAGCGTACAGAAAAGCGCCGACGAGGCCGAGGGACAGTGTTTGGTCTAGATACGTGTTGTGAGCATGCGGAACGACCCAACCTTGGTCATTGGAGATCTTGCTCACGCGTTCCGGGCTCCAAAAGGCTTCAAAACCGAAGCCGAGCAGGGGACGATCTTCCACGCTGGTGCCCAGCTCTCCCCAGAGCGGCGCGCGGTTGGAGAGACTCGCGGTATTTTCCGTGTCTTGCCGCCCCATCATAAAGAGACTGGTAAGGGCGCCACTGCCGGACCGGCCAAGGGCGAACACAGCACCAGGCAAAAACAACATGAGCATGGCAACGACGGTAAGAGCGCGGGCTTGCGGCTGCAGGTGGAGTTTGATCATGCGAAGGCTTACAAAGGCCAGCATGGCCAGGCAGATGATCGTGCCGATGCGTGCCCGTGTAAGAAAAAGCAAGGCAGCGAACAAACCGCAAAGCGGGGCAAGCCAGCCCAAGAGACGCGGCCAGTGCTGGGCCAAGGTCACACCGCAAAGGAGACAGACGACCAGGTTGATCGCTTGATAGTTGGCGGTCATCACTCCCATGAAGCGATAGTCCGGATCTCCTGGAGCGAAGGTATGCTGAACGAAGTCGGAACAAAGGGCAATCAGGGCTACCGTCCCAGTACAGCTAAAGCCTAGCCAGGCGCACTCGAGCACAGACGTGGTGCGGGCCAACGTGTAGGCAAAGAGCGCGTTGATGACAAACACAACGAGGCGCTTGCGGCTGATCGCGGGATCGGTGCTCCACGCAGCGCTCAGGACGGCCCAGCCGGTGTAGGCCATCATGGCCAAGGCGAGCTTGCTTTTGGCTTCAAAACGGCCTTTGCGGGGCAATCGCCATAGTAGGTAAAGAGAGACAAGGGCGATCACCGGCATCGCGATCTGCCGGCTGAAGCTGCCTTGGTACGCTGTTGCTTCCTTCGCGGCGGCGATTACGGGATCAGGATCAATCTGCAGCGGCAAGGAATACGGTACGGAAAACCAGAAGCACACACCCAGAACAGCTGCAAAGCAGAGCTTGATCAGCGTAATTCTCCTTGCTGACTGCTCTTCCGCGATACGTGCACGGCGCGCCTCTCCCTTCAGCGAGAAGGGCTGGACGGGCGCTGCACTCACGCTGCCGGCGCTCAACGTGTTCCGCCCACAGCGGATTCGGTCAATGTACGCACCACGCTGGTTTGCAAGGGAGCGAGTTCGGTGTTTGACTGCGTTGTGGAGCGGGCAAGACGCTCATAGACCGCGTTGATTTGTTCGTGATTCTTTGCCCAAAGGAAGTCCCGTGCGCGTTCCGTGGCTCCTTTGCTGAGCCGCAGGTGATCTTCAGGATTACGAGCAAAGTGTGTGATCGCGCTTGCCCAATCGCGGTAGGCCTGCTGGGGTGAGAGCACGGGCAGCTTTCGCCCGCACCGGTATGTCACGATATCGCCCGCTCCTTGATGGTCGAAGCAAATGACCGGGACGCCGGCAGCAAGGGCTTCGAGCACGACGTTGCCACTGGTATCGCGCAGACTGGTGAAGCAAAATACGTCGGCTTGCCCCATGGCTTCCACAGCCTGCTCGAACGGCAAACGTCCGGTAAACGTGACGCGATCGAGCAACTTGTGCCTATGCGCTTCCCCTTCCCAGAGCTTACGCAGCGGCCCGTCCCCGATCACGTCGAGCGTCCAAGAGAGGGACGGCTCCAAGCATGCCAGAGCCCGCAACAGGATCGGCAAGGCTTTTCGGGTTTCTAGCGTGCCGCTCCAAAGAAGGCGTAAAGGCGAGGGTGGCTGCCCTTTACGAGCCGCTGCCACTCGCTCCTCAAAGCGAGAGCGATCCGGCTCGTTTACCTCGTGGAGGCCGGTTTCAAGCAGAAGGCCCACCTCACGTCCAAAAGCATTCATAAAGTCGCTTTGGTTGGTGGAATTGGCAGCGTAGATCAAAGCGGCATAACGAGCTGCGGACTGCACGCGGCCCTTCGATAGCGCAAAGCCATTGCTAACGGTTCGTAATCCTTCTTTAAGAGCTTGTTTTGGGGGAAGGCTCCCTAGGAATCTGGTTGGCAGGTTTTGCGATCCGCCCACCGGTCCCCAAAGAAACGGAATGCCAAGGCGCCAGCCCTCGCCTGGTTCGCGAAAGGTGCATACGTTGACTTGGTGTACCAAGTCGAACGGCTCGCTTGCGTGCAACTGCTCGGCGAGTTCAAAGGCCAGGGTTTGCCAATAGCGGTACGCGCGATAGTTATAGGCGAAGTGGACCGGTTTGCTGGCGAGCCGGCGAAGTTTTCGATCCGAGGCCGGAGCGTGTACGTGGACGTTTGCCGGCACCAGACCCTGCGTGCGCGCCTGCTGCAGGGCAAGAAGATTTTCTTCGCTGGTGACCACAGACACATCGGCCACCTTGGCTGCGCCTAGCAGGCGGCCCCAGCCCACCGCCCATTCCGATCCCCGGTAGGGGCTGCATTCGTACGCCATTAAGAGAATCTTCACGCGCGATTCCTCCTTTCCCTTATCGGCAGATTCGCGAAAGGCTGCATGCAACTTTTGTGTTACGCCGGACGGAGCGCGTGCCACTAGAAGGCACTCACGTTCTGTAGCGGGTTGAGGTAGAACCCAAGGTTGGCCAGCTTGATGTAGCGCTCAATATGAGCCGGTAAATCACGGCGGACTAACAGCATGTCATCTGGTTGCAGGAGGACGTCGTTCCGCGACAGCACTTTGCCCCGGTAGCGCCCAAGTTGCAAAACGTGCACTTCGGCTGTGTCAGCATCCATACGCCGAAACAGCAGAACGCGCCCCATGGCAGCTTCCTCTTTGGGTCCTCCGCACATCAGAATGGCTTGCAAGGCCGTGGTGGGCCGGCGAAGGTCTTGGCGACCCGGCAAAGCGACCTCGCCTGCCACGAAGACGTGAGGACGGTCGTAGTCCTTCAAGGTCACGCTGACTTCGGGAGCGACAAGTTTGGTGGTGGCTTTGTGCGCGATCTCCCCCTCCAACCCGGCCAGGGTCAGGCCAGCCGCGTCCACCACACCCGCAGCCCGGAAGGCGGCTCGTCCATCAGGGGCAATTGTGACGTCCTCGTTGAACTCAGGCGTGTAACGAAGGTTCACACTGACGGTGTCCCCTGGACGCAAAAGGTAGGTGCGCTCGGGCACAGCGCTCATACCGACGAGCGGTTTGCGTTGCGGCCCCGTAGGCAAGCTGCCCGCTCCTTGCACCTCTTGCTGAGCAGCCGCCGCGAGGGTGTGGCTGAGCGCAAACAGAGCAACAGCCGCGACAAAAGCGAACCACCTGAGAAAACGGGAAGCGAACCTCGTCTTCACGGACACCGGATTTAGGGAATATTTATAGTGCGGTAAGCGATACATGATTCCTCACAAAATGCGGTGGAGCCAGCGGGGCAGCGGATAGGTTCGACGATTGAGTACGTACCCAAGCAGCGGCGCTTGGGTGTTGCCGAGTTGCGAGGTGAGCTCCTCGATGTTGTGCTTTCGCGAAGCGTCCGCGCCGACAACGGCCACATAGCCATCGACGCAGGGCGCAAGCTCGATGGCGAGTGTTGAGGCTTGCAGGCTTGGACACGCCAGAATCAGCAGATCGAATTCATACCTTGCCTGTTGAAGAAGCGGCCGGAGCCTTGCGGAAAAATTCCCTTGCGTTCCAGCACGGCGTGACAGATTTTGTGCAGGGGATTCGGACTCGCCGGCGTTCAACACCCAGTGCTCGGTCTTCTCGTCCAAACGCATGGCGAAGCTGATGGTGCCCTCGGCTTCAAAACGGCTCAGCAGCACCTGCATGTCCAGCACGGCTACACGGCTGGACATTTGCCGGGCAGCTTCCGTAGCCAAGTTTGCGGATAAAAATCGAATGCCCTCGCGCGCCAGAGCCGAGGTGAATGCCACGCAACTGCCTAGCTCGGACATGCCCGCTTCAGACAAGCTCAACATCTCTGCCGAGGTCGCTTCACCTGTTTGCTCGTCGCGCACTTTATAGGTGAGTGCTTGGCGTATGGCGAGCAGCACACGGCGATACTGCAGGCGATTACTGGCCGCCGCCCAGGGGCCATAAATTTCGTTCGCAAAGGTCGCCAGGGTGCGGGTACCCGTCAGCATGTCAAGCTGTGCCGGCGTATGCACTTGGCCCCCCGCGAGATCGGCATACACCGCCAGCAGCGTCCCTAGCAGCACGGCGAAGGCCAGTGCGGTGATCATATAGAGCACGGGCTGAGGCCGGACAGGCTCGGTCGAGGCTACCGGGGCTTGCAGCACGGCAACATCGAACAGCTTCTGCCGGTCGAGTGCTTCGGAGATACGCGCTTCGTCGCGACGCTGCGCGTACAGGGTGTAATCGGCTTGGGACAGTTGCACCTTACGACGGAGCTCCCCGTAGGCTGCAGCTGATTGTTCCAGATCCGCCAGGCGCGCCTTGGCTTCTGTTAACTGCGACCGCAGGGCGGCTCGCTGCCCTTCAAGCCCGCTGATCTCACCTCCAGAGGTGGCCACGAGGCCATTCAACTGTTGCCAGACCGGATTGACGTCGGTCAATGCCTCCACAGCGGGGTTCGCGGCAGCGGTGCTCACCGCTTTGCGGGTAGTGGAAATTTTTTCATCAACCTCGATGATCTGGCGGTCGCTCGGCACGTAGCGTTTCAGTAGCTCGGAACGACGGTTTTCCAAGTCCACCAGCGCCGTACTCAGCCGCTCCTGCGAATACTGGTTGGTGGTGGTGCGCTGCTGCGTTTGCGAACGGTCGGGAGTTCGCACGAGTTCCTGCTTGTTGGTCGAACTTTTGCGTCGCTGGGCTTCAAGGGCGGCTTCCGCTTGCGAGATCTGGTCGGTAAGAGACCCGATGCGAACAACTTGCAGCTTGGTTTGATCTTCCAGATCGGCTATGCCGTGTTCGACCTGAAATTTTGTCAGGGCATCCTGATCCTTGTTCAGCTGCCTTGTTTTCTCATCGAGCTGCGCGTCAAAAAAGCTGGCGGCCCCAGAGTTCCGTGCGGTGCCGGCCCGCTCTTCGAAGTAGGAATCGATGATGCGTTGCAGGTTCCGCTTGGCTTCCGCCGGAGAATTCGCCAGCACCTTCAGATTCACGACATTGGTTTGGTGTACAGCTTCCACGGTGAACTGGTGCTCGAAGTTGCGGATGGCTGTGTCTTGCGCTTCAAGGCTGATGGCGCCGTTGCCCGTGTAGCCGAGCGCTCGCCGTGCGACCCCGTCGCTCTCGAGCAGATCGACCTCTGTATTGATCTCGGTGGGACTGACGTCGCCCTGCGAAACAAGGTGGTCCACACTGCTGGTACTCAGTTGCGAGGCTGAACGCACATTTTGCACCAAGAGCTTGGCGTTTGCTTGATATTTGCGGTGCATCACGATGCAGGCAAGCAGCACCGTGCCGCATACGGCCACCAGCGTCGTGAGCACAATGCGCTTGCGGCGGAAGACCGCTTCCATGACGATTTGGCGCAGCTTGGGCGAGGCCTGGGACGACATAATGACTTCGAACTCCGGCGGAAGATTTCCGCGCTTCCTACAACCACCCAAGGGCAGCCCTGCTCCGCAGGTCTGCAGGACGAACGCCGGCTCGCGCCGTTGCTGTATGCATCATCGGCACAAAGTGCGAAATCCCTAGTCCAACTTTTGTGGGAGTACCACGATCGAAGGTGTCCCACACTGCTCGTTGCGCGCAGGCTCGTGACGCTCAGGTGGTAGCAGCCTGCTACGAAGGTGGTAGTGGCTTGGCCGTGTGTTGCGTTTCAGGACAGCGTTAAGCCCACGGAGGAATCTGCCGATAAGACGGGCGAGAGTGAAGACCTCATGAATCCGGAAAGTATGCCCTCTTTGTCCACCACGCCATCGCAGTTCGGAGACGACGCCGCCGCGTCCTCGTCGGAACGCGCTACGAGTACCACCCACAGCGCCCGCCATCGCTACGCACCGCCGTCGCGGCTGGCTCAGCGTTTGTCGGCGCCGTGGATGCAGTTGGCCGACGGTGCTGCCATGCTCACCGCACTGAGTTGGACCTTGATGAACGCGCCTCTGCGCGAAGGGCAAACGCTGACCAGCTATCTTGAGTTGCGTATCTCGGTGCGCAATCTGCTGATTGAAGCTGTGCTGCTGGGGTTGTGGCGGCTCACGTTTTGGCTTACGGGCATGTACCAACCCAAGCTGACGCGCCGCGCTGCCGCATTCCTGTGGAAGCTGCCCGCAACGACCTTGCTTTGCACGATTCCCGTGCTGCCGGTGTTGCGTTCTAAGCAGCTTCTGGGTCAGATGCCTCACTCTGAGATGTTCTTCTTTGTAGCTTCTTCTGTGCTGCTGTTAACGATACGCGGGGTGCTGGTTGGCTTTGAGCAGTGGGTTCGGCCTGCACTGCGGCCGCGTCGTACCGCCGTGGTGTGCGGCACCGGGCCGCTAGCCCGCGCGCAGGTTTTGCGGCTTCAAAGCCATCCGAACTTTCGCTATGAGCTGCTTGGGTTCGTGGACGACGACCCACGTTCTGGCATCGAGGCGGTAGGGCCTGTGCTCTGCAACTTTGCGGAGCTTGATCGGTGGTTGATGCATCATGCGGTGGATGAGGTCGTTGTGGGCCTGCCGCTCAAAAGCCGCTTCGGCGATGTGCAACAGATTGTGTCCGTTTGCGGCAAAGCCGGCATCCCGATGCAGTACTCAACCGAGCTCTTTGACTCTGCCGTTGCGAAGAATCAGCGAACCATCTCGGATGGGGGCCACCGCATGCTGGTCGAGATGGTGCACGGCGATCATCGCGTGCTGCTCAAGAACGTACTCGACCGCGTGCTCGCAGCCGTTGCGCTGCTTGCCCTCTTGCCTGTGCTGGCCGTCATCGCTGTGGCTGTCCGGTTGTCTAGCCCGGGGCCGGTGTTGTTTGTGCAGCAGCGTTATGGGCTGAACAAACGGCGTTTCGGAATGATTAAATTTCGCTCCATGGTGATCGACGCCGAGGCGCGGCAGGCAGCCCTGGAGCACCTCAACGAAAGTGGCGGCCCGACGTTCAAGATTAAAGGTGATCCGCGCATTACGCCCGTCGGCGCTTTTTTACGACGCACCTCGCTGGACGAACTGCCACAGTTGCTCAATGTGCTGCGGGGGGAGATGTCGATTGTGGGCCCGCGACCGCTGCCGATCCGCGATGTGGAGCGCTTTGCTGAACCGTGGCTGATGCGGCGCTTTTCGGTGAAGCCTGGCATCACCGGGCTTTGGCAGGTCTCCGGGCGGTCAAATATGGAGTTCGACCATGCCATTCAGTTGGACCTGCGCTATATCGATCAGTGGTCGCTCTTAGCCGATCTCGGGATCTTGCTGCGCACGGTCGTTGCTGTGTTTCGGGCACGAGGCGCCTATTGAGCGGTTCGCATTTCAAAAACCAGGCGGGCGCTGATCGCGAACTTTGAAGGCCCCTTCGAGCGCCATGCCGGCCTCGACCAGCCGGCCTTCCTCGAAGAGCTGACCGACCAACGAGATGCCGTGCGGAACGCGGCGGGGTGGGTTGAACTTCGGCAAGGGGCGGTGAGGGTCTGGCGCCCAATCACTGCGCGCTTCGCTGACCTCGACAAACCCGGCGCGCAACGTGAGCGAAGGGTGGCCCGTGAAGTTGGTGATCACAAGAAACTCATCGCGGAGGCTGGGCACAAGCAGCAGGTCGACCTCCCTCATCACACCGGCCATCATCTCGGCCACGCGGCGGCGCAGGCGATCGGCCTGTACAAAATCCACGGCGCTCAGGAAGCGCGCTTGCCGGAAGGTGTTCGGCCAGGCATCGGGAACCTGCATGCGCAGGGTATCGACTTGGTGATCCAACGTGATCTGCTCGAAGGCTGCTGCCGCTTCGGCAAAAAGGATGATGTTCAGCGAATCATAGGGCCAGTCGGGAAGGGTGATCTCGACAGGCTGCATGCCGATCTGGCGCACGACGTCCAGGGCATGCCGGTCGACTGCGGTTGCCGGCGCTTCGTTCATCCACCGCGGCACATAACCGACCCGAAGTCCGCGCGTGGGGGCTCCGGCTTGGAAGCGAAGCGGGCGATCGACGCAGGCCAGATCGCCCTGGGGTACACCCGCCGCGGCATGGGTGCCGCTCTGCGGCGTGTCGAGGGAGTCGGGGCCGCTGACGGCTGCGAGCACCATCATCGTGTCTTCGACGCCGCGGGCCATGGGGCCGAGTTTGTCGCAGGTCCAACTGAGGGTCATGGCGCCGGTGCGCGGCACACGGCCAAAGGTGGGGCGCAGCCCCGTGACGCCGCAGCGCATACTGGGACTCACGATGGACCCTTGGGTCTCCGAGCCGATGGCGAAGCCGACCAACCCGGCACCGACCGCCGCGCCTGGGCCTGCGCTCGAGCCGGAGAACCCTTCTTCGAGCAGCCAGGGGTTCATCGTCTGGCCGCCAAACCAAATGTCATTGAGCGCCAACGCACCCAGACTCAGCTTGGCGACCAGCACAGCGCCCGCGCCGTTCAGGCGTGTGGTCACCGTGGCATCGGTCGCTGGGATGCGGTTGCGAAAGGGCTCGGCGCCCCACGTGGTCGAGATCCCTGCAGTGTCGAGCAGATCTTTGGCGCCCCACGGGATGCCGTGCAGCGGCCCGCGGTACCGGCCCGCGGCGATCTCGGCATCGGCGGCGCGGGCCTGCGCGAGCGCGTGCTCTTCGGTCAACGTGATGACGCAGTTGAGCTTGGGCTGGAAACGCTTCAAGCGGGCAAGATAGATGTGCGTAAGCCGTTCAGAGCTAATCTGACGCGATTTGATCCAGAACGCGAGAGAAACCAGCGGCGCAAACGCGATCGCTTCGTCATCGCTGCCCGGAAAAGCAAACTCGCTGGTGGTGGAAAAGGTAACGATGCCCCCGGCCGGGCCGGCCGCTACGCCGGGCAGCGCGGGGTTCCACATCGTGGCAGGCACGTCGTCATAGCCGAGCTCGAACTTGCGAGGGCCGGTGCGGCGCTCATATACGGGCGCCATGGCCTGCTGCCAGTTGCCAGCAGCCTCGAGGAGATGTGCATCGCTGTACTCGACGCGCACAAGCTTTTCCGCTTGCCGCAGCGTGTCTGCCGAGACCGGCGGCCCCGCCGGGGGCGCCGTGCCGAAGGCGGGCGGGGCTCCCGGAGTTTGCGGCGTCTGCGGTGTTTGCAGCTTTGCGCTGGCGGGCAGCTCTGCGGCGATCGCCGCGCCGACAACGCCTGCTGAGGCTTGGGCGAGAAACTCTCGCCGTGTCTTGCCCATGGATGTCTCCTGTGCGGTCAGCTTACCGCATAGGTTCCGGGCGAGGCGAGCGAGGTGCAAGCTAAATGGCGCGAGCAGCTTCCGACAGCGCTTCGGCAAAGAGCATCCTCTGCGGGTGATATGGTCGCAGTAGGCGGACCGCGTACTTTTAAATTTCCTTCGCGGGCCGTTTTTGACTCATGCCGGTAGCTACGCTCACCCTAGAACTCGCCATCGAACATGCGCAGTCGCTCAAAGACCGCCGTCAAGCGGTGCGCTCGCTAAAAGATAAATTGCGCCATGGCTTCAACATCTCGGTAGCGGAGTTAGACGAGGCGCTGGTGTGGAATCGTGCCACGCTGGGCATTGCAGCCATCTCCGGCTCGGCAGCGTATCTGGCCGGTCAGTTGCACGAGGTCGAGGCCGCGGCGCGGCGTATTGGCACAGGTTTGGGATGTGAGATTGTGGATAGCTACATCGAGGCGGATGTGTTGTTGCCGGAGAGCTAAGGCAGAGACTTTCCCCAACATAGTGCAGCTATGAGCAAAAGCAGATTCCTCCGTTGCACTACGGAAGGACATACCAATAAGAGTTGTGACTCCAAGAGGGTTAGCAGGCTTAGCTGTTCCCACACGTGACCTTTGTTTACTGCAGCCCTTGCAGCATGGGCAAAATATATTCCGTGAGAAGCTTTTCCGTTTGCTGGTGCATGCCGTGCGTGTTGTAGTTTGTACTGGTGATAACGACCGAGGCGTGCAGCGAAGGAAGCACAACGATCTTACTGCCACCGTTGCCGCTCATGTAAAAAGCCGGGTAACTTAGGTTGCTTGCAGATGAAAACGACTTCAGCCAGAAGAAGTAGCCATAATCATCTACTTGATCCGGAACATGAGCGTGCGGTGCGGTAGAAGCGGCTACCCAGGCGGCAGGAACGACGTGCCTTCCAAGGGTGAGTGCGCAAAGTACCACTGGGGGCACTGTGCTGAGCCTGCGCGTAAAAAAGACTTGAAAGAGCGTAAAAAGCGCAAGGGTGGAGAAACGCATGCGCGCCATTGTAGCCTGCGTATTCCCCTTTTGTGTGATGGCGGATAGGGTGCAACCCTCGTAGGGTGATAGACTAGGTCGTTACGACGATGCCTGAACAACGAGCCCGCCAATACCATCGCGACCGCGTCGCCAGCACCTTTGGGGAAGAGATCACCGCCATGCTGGAAGGTGAGCTTTCCGATCCGCGCATTGCCCCGTGTTATGTCACGGAGGTTCTTCTCGCGCCTGGTGGCAAGAGCTGCCGTGTGCTGGTCGCCGTGCAAGGCGACGAGGCCGAAGAGGCGAGCACGCTGGAGGGTCTGATGGCTGCACGCGCGTACATTCGTACCGAGATCCGCGACCGCATGGGCGTGCGCCATGTGCCGGAGCTGAGCTTTGCGATCGATCGCTCGGAAAAGATGGGCGCCCGGATGGCCGAACTGCTGGGCCGCATCGACAAACAGCGCTCCAAGCTGGAACGCAAGGCGCAAGCGACGCCGGGAGGCCTACGCTAGCCGCCCATGGCCAACGCCCTACTTTCCGGTACCGAACCCGTGGTGCTGACGCGGCACGAAGGGGCGCTTGCCTCGCTGCTGGCGCTTTTTCGCGCGCACACGAGCTTTCTGGTGACCTCGCATGCGCGGCCGGACGGCGATGCGGTCGGCTCTGCGCTGGCGGCCCTGCACCTGCTCGAGGCCATGGGCAAGCGGGTGACCGTGGCCTTTGCCGACCCGATCCCCCGGCCTTTCTGCTTGCTGCCCGGGGCCGAGCGCATCGTGCACGCGCTGCCCGAGCCCCCGGCGGAGGTGGCGTTGGTGTTGGAGTGCGATTCGGTCAAACGCACCGGCTTTGACAACATTGCCGCCGGCACCTTGGTCAACATTGACCACCACCGGAGCGGGTCGCACTTTGCAGCCATCAACTGGATTGAGCCGGACGCGCCGGCTGTCGGCGCCATGTTTTACGATCTGGCCGTGGCCTCGGGAGAGGCGCTCAGCCCAGCGCTGGCCAGCTGCCTGTACGCGGCCGTGCTAACCGACACCGTTTCCTTCACGCTGCCCAGCACGCGCGCTACCACTTTTGGCCTGGCGCAGCACCTGCTGGAGCTGGGCGCCGATGCCCCGGCCATCGCCGAGGCGGTGTACCGGTCGAACTCGGAGAGCAAGTTGCGGCTGCTGGGCACGGCCCTGCTGCACTTACAAGTTCACGGCCCGGTGGCCTGGAGCGTGATTACCCCAGAGGAGATTGCCGAGGTCGCAGGCAGCACGGAAGATTGTGAAGGCATTATCCAGCACCTGATCGGGGTCGTGGGCATCCGGGCGGCGGCCTTCCTGCGCGAGCTGCCGGGCGGAACGCAGTTGCGGGTCAGCCTACGCAGCAAGGGCGCGGTCGATGTGGCGGCTGTGGCTGAAACGTTTGGTGGTGGCGGGCATCGAAATGCTAGCGGGTGTACGCTGCCGGGACCGCCACGGGTCGCCGTGGAGCGGGTAGTGGCGGCCCTGCAAACGGCCTGCCGTCGCGCCGGGCCGCCAGAAATACCGGAGGCTGTCTGTTAGCCTAAGGGACGCCCGGGCCAGGCTAGGGTCGTCCTGCCGCCCGGTTCGGCGCAGGGCAGTGCCGCTGTTGTAACTGCATCCGACGTGAGTTCTTCGCCCCAATCCGCTGCTGTTCCGCCCGCCCTGCGCGCTTCGGTGCTGCCGGCATGGGTGCGCGAGCTGCGCCGGACCGATCTTGTCTGCTCGCTTGGTCAGTTCGCGATCATGCTCTCGATTACGGCCTTTTTCCTGCTTTTCGGGCTGGTGCCCTATTTCGGCGGCGACCGGCTGGGGCTGGTGGGCGCCGACGAACCGCGCTACGCCCAGATTGCGCGCGAGATGCTTGCCGTGCACTCGACCGACTGCCACGAGGTGCATGCACAAATCATGCCGCACAGCCTGCGGCCGCACGCGTTGCATGCCTCGTATGAGTGCCTGGTCGGCGGCACGGTTACGCCGATTCTTTATGGCAAGCCCTGGCTGGAAAAGCCGGCGCTCTATTATTGGCGCGCCATGAGCTTCTTTAAAGAGTTCGGCGTTTCAGACTGGTCGGCGCGGCTGCCCTCAGCTACTGGTGCCGGATTTCTGATCATCCTCTCCTTTCTGCACCTGCGCCGCTTCCGGCCGGGCGGCCACTTGGACGCCGCGCTGATTATGGCTTCCAGCGTGGGCATGGTCGGTTTTGCCCGGGGTGCTTCGACCGATATGCAGTTGGCCGCGCCGTTTTGCTGCGGCATGCTCGGCTGGTACGCCTGGTACGAGACCGGCAAAAAGTTCTGGCTCTTTGATCTGTACTTCTTCGGCGCCTTTGCTACGCTCGCCAAAGGCCCCGTGGCGCCGTTCATGGCGCTGGCGATCATGGTGGCTTTTTTAGGTTTGCGCAAAGAGTGGTCCGCGCTGAAGCGCACGATCTGGCTTCCGGGTGTGCTGTTGTATCTCTTGATGGTGCTGCCCTGGTACCTTGCCGTGCAGCGCCGCAATCCCCAGTTCTTCCGCGAGTTTTTCATCCAGCACAACCTGGAGCGCTACACCACCAACCTGTACCAGCATCACCAGCCCGCGTATTTTTACCTAGTCGTCCTGCTGATTGGCTTGATGCCATGGACGGCACTGGCGTTGCGGGCGTTGTGGGACGCCATCCTGAACTCCGTGGCCGAGTGGAAGGCCCGGCGCGCGCCGCGGCGCTACATCGGCCATAGCCGCGCCGGCGATGCGTTTCCTGAGTTTCTTGTGCTTTGGGCCGCCTTTCCGATTCTCTTTTTCTCGTTCTCCGGATCCAAGCTGCCTGGCTACATCCTGCCCTCGATCCCGCCGCTGGCCATCCTTACCGGGGACTACCTTTTTCGGGTACGCCGCCGCGGCCTGCCGGCTTGGTTGCTGCGCAGCCATGCCGTGCTAACCGGATTTCTCACCTTTGTGGCGTTGCTGTGCCCGCAACACATGGTGTACGAAAAGCTGGTGCCCGCGCCAAAGACCTTCGCCTGGACAGCCGCTGTTAGTGCCGGGGTGTCACTCTCGATCCTTGCCGTGGTGCGTCTGTTCGGGGTACAGCGCCTGCGGGCGATCACGCTGGTGCCACTGATGGGCTGCCTGGTATTTCTGCTCGGGCTAAACGGCGACCTTTTGGACCTGAACTATTCCGCTCGGCCTTTGGCGCGCCACATTCAGGCCTCGGCACCCGAGGTGCGCGATGTGGCCATGCTGGACGTTCGGCGCGACCTGCGCTACGGCGTCGCGTTTTACCGCAACCAGGCCATCACGCAGTACCGCGAAAATGGCGTGCCAGACGAAGAGCACGTGCTTGTGCTGCCCACCCGCGAGGCGCCCCTGCTGCCTTCCCTGCTGCCCGGCCGCGTGTACCAGCAGCTCTTCCTGTATCCCACGCAGGGGCTTTCGGTGTACAAGGTGCTTCCGCGCGTGCTTGACTAAACGGTGTGGCTCTTGCAGGCGACTAAAGTGCCATCGTATCTCGTCAACGCTCGTACCTTTGCATGTTTGCTGCCCAAACCCATCTCGAAATCCTCGATCTTCGGCATTTCTCGTCCCCAGCGCTTCGGCCGCTGCTCCAAGAGCAGGCCGCGAAGTGGGAGCGGCGGCTGCAGTGGAACTACCAGCGGTCAATCGAGCTGCTGCTCGAGTACGTCGATAACCGCTCGCTCACGGGGTATGTCGCCACCCAGCGTGGACGCGTGGCAGGCTATGCCTTTGGCGTGTGCGAGGCGGCCAAGGCGGTACTGGGTGATGTGTACGCCTTTGGTGAAGGCGAACAGCGCGCCAACCCGGTCTGCGACCAGCTGCTTACGCACCTGATCGAAACTCTGCAGGCCACCCCCGGCGTCGATCGCATCGAGTCGCAACTGCTGCTGTTCCCAGAGGACGCGTTGCGCGGGCCATTTCGCGGCTCCAGCTTCCGGGCCTACCCGCGCTGCTTTATGACCTGCGACTTGGAAAGCAGCCCCGCCCTGCCCCCTTTGGCCGTCCCGCCGGGGCTGCGTTTGGAGCGCTGGCAGCCGGAGCTCTACATGCCCGCGGCGGCGCTGATCCACGCGGCCTACCTCGGCCACACCGATAGCGAAATCAATGACCAGTACCGCAGCCTCTTTGGCGCGCAGCGGTTCTTGCACAATATCGTGAACTTCCCAGGCTGCGGCGTCTTTGCGGCGGCAGACTCTTCCGTGCTGCGCGACGAGCGCACAGGCGCCCTGGTCGGCATGGTCCTGTGCTCGCGCGTGCGCGACGACACCGCCCACATCACGCAGCTGTGCGTGCGCCCCGGCGTGCGCGGACGCGGGCTGGGCAAGCTCATGCTCGGCCATTGCCTCGCGCACCTGGCCCGCAAAGGCACCCGCGGCGTTTCACTCACGGTGACCGACGACAACCTCGGCGCACGCCGGCTCTACGCGCAGCACGGCTTCCACACGCTGCAACGCTTCGAGGCCTGGGTTTGGGAAAAGCGCCGATGGTAAGTTAGTCCGGCTGCATGACGGCGAGTTCATTGCCGCTTGGGTCGGTGAAGTGGAAGCGCCGGCCTCCGGGATAGGCGAAGGTAGGCTTGGTGATGGTTCCGCCGGCCGCGCGCACGGCGGCCTCCATCTGCCCTATTTGGTCGGTTTGCACCATCGCCAAGGGCGCCCGGCTCTTGCTTCCATCGTCCACGGTGGCGTTGAAGCCGCCCTCGAGACCAGCTTCGTGGAAGGCCGCGTAGTCCGGCCCGAAATCCTCAAACGTCCAGCCAAAGAGGGTGCCGTAAAACTGTTTGGACGCGGCCACATCCATACTCGGCAGTTCAAGATAGGTCAGCTTGCTCGGCATAGGGTCCTCATGAAAGGTAGAGATGTGCTCGTTTGAACGTACCAAGCAAGCTCTGGCGAGTTCAACCAGCAAAGGTAAAAAGCACCGTGGGCAAGTGCCGCAAAGATCTTTCCGCGTTTCCGCGGCACGAAAGAATCTTTTTACGCCGCGACGGGTTTCCAGTATCATTCGGCTTGCTGCTACGCTGTCCCCAACCAGCGACACACGCTCACGGTAAGACCTGCCACCGGCTGGAGAGCCCCCTTCCTTTGACAAAAATTCTTTTACTTCTAGCGGTTTGCGCGGCCACGGTTACCCCGGCTTGGGCACAAGAACTCAAACCGGCCTGCCCGGATGCCGCCTCAAAAATGATTGTCGAGAACGGATCATATAGTTCGCAGCCAGGAGTGACCTTTCTGTTGCGTCACTTTCACGCAACCCTTGTGCCGCAGAGCAAGACACTTCCCGATTGCCTAACCAAGATGACCGATGTATCGCATGCCGACATCTTTGTTAGCAGTGAAAGCCTCACTCAAGTCTTTTCCAAGAAGCTGGGCGCGACAGAGAGCCACATCCGTAACCTAAAGATCACGCATGACTTCACCGGAGTAACGTTGACCGGTGAAATTACCAAGCTCGTGCCTATCAAGTTTTCCATCACAGGGCCGGTGTCCACCGATGGCAGCATACTTTCCCTCCATGCCCAAAAGATCAACGCCGATGGCATTCCCATGAAGATGCTGCTTTCCATGGTCGGCGAACATCTCAGTTCGATGATGAGCTTCAAAGGGGTCAACGGCGTGGTGGTCGATGGAGACGTGATGTCGTTTTCACCAGAAAAGTTTGCGCACCTACGCGGCTACATCGCCTCGGTCGAAACTACGCCCAAGGGTTTAACACTGCATTACGGCCGCAAGCCGCCGGCGCTGGCGACGCGTCCGGCGGCGGCCAAGGCGGGTTGAGCGCCCACGCTTACTGAGCTATTCCACATGGTAGTTGGGCGCTTCGCGCGTGATCACCACATCGTGCACATGGCTTTCGCGAAGGCCGGCACCCGAAATCCGGATGAAACGGGCGTTGAGCTTGAGCTCCTCGACGGTAGCGCAGCCGAGATAGCCCATCCCCGAGCGTAGGCCCCCGACCAGTTGAAACACCATACTCTGCAACGGCCCACGGTGCGGCACGCGGCCCTCGATACCCTCGGGAACGAACTTGGCTAATCGATTGCCGCCGTTTTCGGGCTTGGTCAGGTCGACGCGCTCGCCTGGCTCGGTCGCAAAGTCGTCCTTGCTCTGAAAGTAGCGCTCGCCCGAGCCCTGCGCCATGGCGGAAAGCGAGCCCATGCCGCGGTAGGCCTTGAACGACCGGCCTTGGTACAGAATGGTCTCCCCCGGCGACTCGTCGACCCCGGCGAAGAGCGACCCCATCATGCACACGTCAGCGCCCGCGGCGATGGCCTTGGTGATGTCGCCGGAAAACTTGATGCCGCCGTCGGCGATGATCGAGATATTGCGTTCGCGACCGGCGCGCGCGGCCTCCGAGATCGCCGTGATCTGCGGCATGCCCGCCCCGGTGACCATGCGCGTGGTGCAGATCGACCCCGGCCCGATGCCGACCTTGACCGCATCCGCGCCCGCGTCCATCAGCGCCAGTGCGCCCTCATAAGTGGCTACGTTGCCGGCCAGCAGATCGACCTCGGGAAAGCGCTTTTTGCACTCCCGCACCGCTTCGAGCACGCGGCTCGAATGGCCGTGGGCGGAGTCGATCGCGAGCGCGTCCACGCGGTTTTCGATCAGCGCCGCCGCGCGCTCCAAGAAATCGCCCGTAGCGCCGATAGCGCCGGCGACCCGCAGCCGCCCTTGCGAATCCTTGGAAGCGCTCGGATATCTGAGCTTTTTCTGGATGTCTTTGACCGTAATCAGGCCTTTGAGCTCATAGGCGTCGTTAACGACCAACAGCTTCTCCACACGATGTTCGTGGAGGATCTCCTCAGCCTCCTCCAGCGTTGTGCCGACCGGCACGGTGATCAGGTTGCTTTTGGTCATCACGTCAGCGATGGGGATGTCGGTTTGCGAGACAAAGCGCAGGTCGCGGTTGGTCAGGATGCCGACGAGCTTACCGCCGTTGGTCACCGGCACGCCCGAGATTTTATAGCGGCGCATGACCTCGAGCGCATCGGCAATGGGCCGGTCGGGCTCAATGGTGACCGGGTCGACGATCATGCCGGACTCCGAGCGCTTCACCTTGTCGATCTCGCCGGCCTGCGCCTCGATGGACAGGTTGCGGTGCACGACGCCCAAGCCGCCCTGCTGCGCCATGGCGATGGCCATGCGCGACTCCGTTACGGTGTCCATGGCGGCGGACATCA
>CAXTTZ010000009.1:0-30498 GCA_964247325.1 uncultured Acidobacteriaceae bacterium
GCCGCAGCGCCCCCTGCACCCGACGCTGCCACCTCGGATCTCGCTGCGGCCCGCCCCGCACCGTCCGCGGGTCCTTCCGCCAACGACCTGTACCGCACCGCCTACGGCGACTACATGGCAGGCAAGTACACCCTCGCCAGCTCCGAATTTGGCGATCTGATCAAGGCCTACCCGGACGACACCCTGTCCGGCAATGCGCTCTTCTATACCGGTGAAATGCAGCAGCGCGCCAATAAACCCACAGCGGCTATCAAGGACTACGACCAGGTTCTCGAACGCTACCCGGATAACCCGAAGATCCCGTCCGCGCACCTGCATAAGGGTGAGGCGCTGCTGGCGGAGAAGCAAACCGAAGCCGGCATCCGCGAGTTGCGCGCATTGATCGCTCGCTTTCCCAACTCGCCCGAGGCTGCACAGGCACGCACCCGCCTTAACACCGTGGGCGCCACAAGGGAAGCGCGCCGGTAGGCTTTAGAAAGCGCGCTTATGTAGCCGCCAGCTGGAGATCTGTTCCCTGCGGTCAACCTGACCTAATTTCGCACTTCGCCCAACGCCCGTTCGACTTCGCGTTGCTGGTCGGCCGTAAGCGGCAGCCGTGGCAGCCGCGGCTGGCCTCCAAAGTAGCCATTCAAGTCGGCCGCAAACTTCACCGCAGAAACGCCCCACGCCGCAAGCAGTGCTTCGATCTTGCCCAAGCGCTCCGCCTTTTCCTCGGCCAAACCTGCATCGCCGTCCTTCCAAGCGGCATACACCTCGAAGCAAGCCTGCGGCGCACACGCAGCGCTCACCGGGACCAAGCCCGCAACGCCGGCCTGCAGCAACGGAAGCACGGTGCTCGCCTGTCCGCCGGCTAACAGCTGAAATCCCACAACTTTGGAACGTGTTTTCATAGCCGGGGCCGCCGCCGGCAACGTAGCTAACCCACCCCCGCCGCTTAGCGTCTCCACCGCAACGAACGCCTGTCCGGCTGCCGGGCTCGCGGCGGTTGGCTGCAGCATGCGCCGAGTCACCGCCTCAAAGACCGGCGTCACCGTCACCTCGCGTTGCACCCCGGCCGTAGCGGCTCGGAGCTCCCGCACGCGATCAGGGCTAAAGTTTTCATCCAGCATGCCGATCAGGTTTGTGTGTTCGGCACATCTGGTCAGCAAAGGCATGGGCAGTTGCTGACCGGGTGAGGTCGCATCGCTCCAAAGCACGATGGGCAGCGGCGAACGGTCCGCAACAGCTTGGTAGAACAGCCGTAGCGCGTGCGTACCCTCGTCCTGCACAGAGCTTTGATTCTCTAGGCGCGCCCAATCCACCGGCGGCGTCAGCAGCGCAGCGTCATAGCCCATCTCCGCCGCAGACTCAATCTGCGCCAGCGCCGACCGCACACTCGCCCGTTGCACCCCGGCGAGCAGCACCTTCTCCTTGGCCGCACTCTCGGCCACCGTGCGCAGCATCTCCGTGGCCTCCGCATCCGAAAGCCCTAGCGCCTCACCCCCGGGCGGCAGCGCTACCAGCCCTGCAGCCGGCCCCAGCGAGAGCCGGGCGACATTATGCTCCAGCTTACGCAGGTAGAGCGCGCCATCGCGGTAGAACGGACACAGCAGTGGAACGAAAAGTCCTTGCAGCAGCATAGCTTCAGTCCAAACACTTCAAGTTGCAAACGAGCATGGAACGCATAGCGCTCAATGAGATACCAGCTCTCGCTGCGCCGCGTGCAGCTCTTGCAGGCATTCCACGCTCCGCTTGCCGCGCTGCAGCCACTCGACTCCTTCTACGGCGGCCCGGGCGGCTGCCACGGTCGTGATCATGGGCACACGGGCCGCTACGGCCGCTCGCCGCAGCGCCTGTTCGTCAAATACAGCATCCTGGCCGGTCGGGGTGTTGACGATGAGCTGCACGCGCTCGCTCTTGATGAGATCCACGATGTTGGGCCTGCCCTCGTCTACCTTGTACACCCGCTCCACATGCAAGCCGGCAGCTTCCAACACCGCCGCTGTGCCATGGGTGGCTACCAGCCGGAAGCCGGCATCGGTAAAGCGCTTGGCCAAGGCGGCAAGGGCCTGCTTGTCGCGGTCATTCACGCTTAAGAACAGGGTGCCTTCGGTCGGCAAAATCAGCCCAGCCGCAGTCTGCGCCTTGGCAAACGCCTCGCCGAAGCTGCACCCGACCCCCATCACCTCGCCGGTAGAACGCATCTCCGGCCCAAGCACCGGGTCTACGCCCTGAAATTTGCCCCAAGGAAAGACTGGCGACTTCACAAAGTAATGATCTCCGGTATTCAGATCCTTCCCGCTCTGCACCTGCTCCGGCAGCAGATCGCGCAGCCGCTGCCCGGTCATCAGCCGCGCGGCGATCTTGGCCAGCTGCACGCCCGTCGCCTTCGACACATAGGGCACCGTGCGCGACGCCCGCGGGTTTACCTCAATCACATAGACCGTGCCGCGCTGCACCGCAAACTGCAGATTGACCAGACCCACCACGTTCAGCGCCCGCGCCAGCTTGCGCGTGTACACACGAATGGTCTCCAGCACCTCGGCGCCCAGGTCGACCGCCGGCAACACGCACGACGAATCGCCTGAATGCACCCCGGCTTCTTCGATGTGCTGCATGATGCCCGCAATGACCACGTCCTGGCCGTCGCACAGGGCGTCGACATCGACTTCCTGGGCGTCCTCCAAAAAATGATCGATCAGCACCGGGCGCTCTTGTGAATACTCGATCGCGGTTGCCATATAGCGGCGCACCGCGTCTTCGTTGTAGGCGATCACCATCGCCCGGCCGCCGAGCACGTACGACGGCCTGACTAGGACGGGGTAGCCGACCGTGCGCGCCCCCGCGAGCGCTTCCTGCACCGAGGTCGCCATGGCCGCCGGCGGTTGCGGGATGTCAAGCTCCACCAACAGCTTCCCGAACCGCTTACGGTCTTCAGCCAAGTCAATCGACTCCGGCGAGGTACCGATCACGGGCACCCCCGCACTCTTCAAAGGCAACGAAAGATTCAGCGGCGTTTGCCCGCCGAACTGCACAATCATGCCGATCTCGGCGCCCGCCGAAGCCTCGTGTTGGTAGACCGACAGCACATCCTCAAAGGTCAAAGGCTCGAAGTACAACCGGTCGGAGGTGTCGTAGTCAGTGGAGACCGTCTCCGGATTGCAGTTGACCATAATGGTCTCAAAGCCATCCTCACGCAACGCAAAGGCAGCGTGGCAGCAGCAATAATCGAATTCGATGCCCTGGCCAATCCGGTTCGGCCCTGAGCCGAGAATAATGACTTTCTTGTGGCGGGTCGGCGCCGCCTCGTCCTCCTCGTCGTAGCAGGAGTATAGGTACGGCGTGAAGCTCTCAAACTCTGCCGCACAGGTATCGACCAGCTTGAAGACCGGCTTCACCCCAAGCTTTTCCCGGACAGCGCGCACGTGTTCGGCCCCGGCACGGCCTTCTTGCCCGAAGATGGCTGCGAGTTTCTCGTCGGAGATGCCCATGCGCTTGGCTGTTTGCCAATCTAACGGCTCCATCTGCTCTAGCCTGCGGCCGCCTAGTGCTTCTTGCTCCTCCGCAATCAAGCGCATTTGGTGCAAGAACCACGGGTCCATGCCGGTCAGTCGCGCGGCCTCTCGCACGCTCATCCCGTGCTCAAAAGCAAACCGCAAGTAGCTGAGCCGTTCCGGATGCGGCGTGACTAGCCGCTGCGTCTGCCGCCGTGGATCAATCGCGTCCGCGCCGGCCTTTTTGCCCGTTTCCAGCGAGCGCACCGCCTTCATCAGCGCTTCTTTGAAGGTGCGGCCGATCGCCATCACCTCGCCGACCGACTTCATCTGCGGGCCCAACACCTCGTTGGCTCCAGGAAATTTCTCAAACTGCCATTTCGGGATCTTGACCACCACGTAGTCAATCGTTGGCTCAAAGCACGCCGGCGTGGCTTTGGTGATGTCATTTTGCAGCTCATCGAGCGTGTAACCCACCGCAAGCCGCGCCGCAATCTTGGCGATCGGAAATCCCGTCGCCTTTGACGCCAGCGCGGAGGACCGCGACACCCGCGGATTCATTTCGATGACCGTCATGCGCCCGGTGTGCGGGTCAACGGCGAACTGCACATTCGATCCACCCGTTTCCACCCCGATCTCGCGGATGACCGCGATCGCCGCATCGCGCATGCGCTGGTACTCGCGGTCGCTTAGCGTTTGTGCCGGCGCCACGGTGATCGAATCGCCCGTGTGCACGCCCATCGGATCGAGGTTTTCGATCGAGCAGATGATCACAACGTTGTCGTTGAGGTCGCGCACGACCTCCAGCTCATACTCCTTCCACCCCAGCACCGACTCCTCCAGCAGGCATTCGTGCACCGGCGAGAGGTCAAGCCCGCGTGACAGGATCTCCATTAACTCTTCGCGGTTGAAGGCAATGCCACCCCCCGAGCCGCCCAGCGTGAAACTTGGCCGAATGACCACCGGAAATCCAAGCTTGCCGGCAAACTCCAGACCGTCGCGGATGTTGTTCACCAGCATCGACCGGGGCATGTCCAGCCCGATCTTCTTCATGGCATCTTTGAACAGCAGCCGGTCCTCGGCCTTCTTGATGGCTTCCAGCTTCGCGCCGATCAGCTCGATATCCAAGCGTTCGAGCACGCCTTTATCGGCGAGATCGACCGCCAGATTGAGCGCGGTCTGGCCGCCCACTGTCGGCAGCACGGCAAATTTGCTGGCGTCGGCACCTGTACCGGACTGCATGCGATCTTTTTCGATACGCAAAATCTCTTCGAGGTAGGCTTCCGTCAGCGGCTCAATATAGGTGCGATCGGCGATCTCCGGGTCCGTCATAATGGACGCTGGGTTTGAGTTCACCAGCACCACCTCATACCCCTCCGCCTTCAATGCCTTGCAGGCCTGCGTGCCGGAATAATCAAACTCGGCCGATTGACCGATCACAATCGGCCCCGAGCCGATCACAAGAATTTTGCTGATGTCATTTCTACGCGGCATCTGTTCCCCCGTCTTCTTCTGCCTCGAAGTCGCCGGGAAGCGCACGCCTCTTGTAGACCTTGCTCTTGTGGTCCACAAAGAGTACGAGGATGAGAAGACGCTTTTTACGGATGTGAACGACGATACGGTAGTCGCCGACTTGAAAACGATGGAGCCCTTGAAACTCACCCACGAGCGAATCAGCCATTTGCTCAGGAGCAGGATGTGGCTGCACGCGCTCTAAAAAAATCTTCAAGATGCGGGTGTGGACAGGCTTATCCAAACGGAGCAGGTCAGCCTCGGCAGCCGCGTTGAACTCAGTTTGCCACATCAGAAAGCTTGCAGATCTCTTCCAATGTCTTAGTCGTGGTAGTGGAGAGCAATGACTTCACACCGCGCTCATAGTCTTCGTGGTCCTCCAGCCAGCGACTCGCAATTTTTTCAAGCAGCCGCGACTCGGTGGTCTCCCACTCGCGTGCGAGATCATGAATTTTCGCTTCCAATTCAGGCTTCAGGTTTACCTGCACCATCACGCGCCTCCCTTCCATTCTTCCATCATCTTACGGAAGTCCCGGAACAGGTAATGCGAATCATGCGGCCCGGGGCTGGCCTCCGGGTGGTACTGCACACTGAACATCGGATCACTCGTATGCTTCAACCCAGCAAGGGTATTGTCGTTCAAGTTCACATGCGTCACCGCGACGCCCTCCGGCAAGCTGTCCGGGTCCACGTTGAAGTTGTGGTTTTGCGCCGTAATCTCGACCCTGCCCGTTTGGAGGTTCTTGATCGGGTGATTGCCGCCGTGGTGCCCGAACTTCAGTTTGTATGTCTTGCCGCCCAGCGCCAATCCAAACAACTGGTGCCCTAAACAGATGCCAAACAAAGGCGTTTTGCCCTGCAACGCGCGAATGTTCTCCTGCGCATACAGGAGCGGCTCCGGGTCGCCGGGACCGTTGGAAAAGAACACGCCATCTGGCTCCATCGCCAACACCTCTGCCGCTGGTGTCTTCGCGGGAACCACTGTTACGCGGCAGTTTTCGCGCGTAAGCATGCGCAAGATGTTCTGCTTGATCCCAAAGTCGTAGGCGACCACGTGCATGGATTGCTCGGCATTCGCATTTTGTGCGGGCAGCAACGCGTCGCCTGTGCCGTTGCGCGCCTCGCCGGCATTCCACTCATACGGCTCCACGGTCGAGACCACGCTTGCCAGGTCCGTACCCTCCATCGTGCGATGGCTGCGCGCCTTGGAGATCAACGCGTCCACGTCCTCGACCGCTGTGGAAAGGCAGCCGCGCATCACCCCTTGCGCCCGCAGATGCCGCACCAGCGCTCGGGTGTCCACCTCCGCAAGCACCGGCACACCGTTCCGCTCAAGGTATTCATCCGTCACCTCGGTCGAGCGCCAGTTCGAGCTGATGGGCGAAAACTCCCGCACCACCAAGCCTTCAATGTACGGTTTGGCCGACTCCGCATCCGACGGCGAGGTGCCATAGTTGCCGATCTGCGGGTTCGTCAGCACCACAATCTGCCCCGCGTACGAGGGATCGGTGAAGATCTCCTGGTACCCGGTCAGCGACGTATTAAAGACGACCTCGCCGACGCGCTCCACTGGCGCCCCGAAACTCCGTCCGCGAAACACACGCCCGTCTTCCAGGGCGAGCACAGCTTGCATGATCGTTCCCTTTCCGAGGTGATCGGTTTATTTTATCAGGCTCCTCGTCGTTCTTTGCGTCGTTTCGTACACCGAAGCAAAAAGAAGCCCGGCATCGCCGGGCTTCTCCTTCCGTTTGTTCTTTGTTTAGCGGTTGTGACGATGGTGGTGATGGTGCCGGTGGTGATGCCGTTGTGCCTCAGCCGTGTTCAACGTTCCGAAAAGTACGGCAAGACCGAAAATCGAGAGCAGCGCGCGCTTAAACGTCATGAAATCTCTTCTCCTAGGAATCGATCGTCCGAGCTTGCTCGGCCCTTGCGATCACCACAGAGCATCGCACATTTCGAGCCTTTTCCTACGAGGAACATTGCCTAGTATCAAGAAAGGTCCACCCACACCTCGCCTGACTCCTTTTTCACCGGGAAGACCTTCACCGCCGCGCGCTCGGGCGGCTCCGCAATTCCCGTTCGGCAGTCGAAGGCCCATGCATGCCACGGGCAGACCACCGCTTGGCCCTCCACCCAGCCTTGACCCAAGGGCCCGTTCCGATGCGGGCACCAATTATCCAAGACGTGCAGCTCGCCTTCGACGCTGGCGAGGCACAGCACCCGACCTTGCGCTTCGACCTCTTTTGCCTCCCCGGCCGGGGGCGCCTCTTCCATGCCGCAAAGCCGTACCCACTCCGCCATGCCGTTCTCCTCCGTTTTCCCGACGTAAGATGCGAGTGTGGCTCCCCCGAATCAACGTCGCTCCTATACACCGGGTACACGCAACCCAAGCACACGCAAACCTGATGCACGCAAACCGCCGGCACGGCGGCCAATGCCGAACTACCAAACCGAAGCACCCGAGATTGTTGACCCGAGCTGGCTTGTGAAGGCCATGGGCGCGGTGCTCGCGCTGGGCCTCGTTTGCGCTTACGTCAGCATCTGCCTTCTGTTCTACTTTCAGCAGGCGCAGTTGCTGCTCCATCCTTCACGCACACTGACGGCAACCCCCGCACGGGAAGGCCTCCCGTTTCGCCCTGTGCGCTTCGGCGACGATGTTGCCGGCCAGCCACGGCTATCGGGTTGGTGGATCCCCTCCGATCAGCCCAGCGATCCCACTGTGCTCGTGCTCCATGGTCAAGACGGCTCCATGAGCGACGCCGTGCCGACTGCCAAAGCGCTCCACGACGCGCGGCTGAATGTGCTGCTCTTCGACTACCGCGGCTATGGCGAAAGTGCGGGCCGCCGTCCGCAACAAGCGGCCATGCAGGCCGACGCCGACGCCGCCCTCGCCTATCTGACCTCCACGCGCCATGTGCCCATAACCTCCCTCCTGGTGTACGGCGACCATCTCGGCGCCTCGCTCGCCGTCGCTCTTTGCGCCAAAACACCGTTGCTTGCCGGCGTCATTCTCGAATCGGCTGACGGCGATACCGCCACCCGCGTGCAGGCCGATCAACGCTCGCACATCGTTCCGATCGCCTTGCTGTTCCACGAGCGCTTTCCCCTAGCTGACCCGCTCCGCTCCCTGCACACCCCCAAGCTGCTCATCAGCTACACCAACGGCAGCCCACCGCTCGATGCGCAGCGTGCCGCTGACCCGAAGATGACCGTCGAACTACCCAAAAACGCTGGGGGTCCGCAGCTCACCAATGCCGTCCGGCGATTTCTGGATACCTATGTCCAACATCCGCCCTCGCTGTTAGGTACACCGCAGTAGGGCTTCTCTCAGAAAGGCGTGAAGGCTCCCGATGTTCCGGGAGCCTTGGATAGGAGGTGGGGAGGGGTGGTGCAGATAGGGGAAGCCGGCTACCGAGGGAACTGCAGGCGCCGGCAACTGCGTACTACATCTGCTCAGACGGAAGTGCAGGAGAAAGGTTCTTCTGTTTTCCACAACTCCATGCAGATAAGTATACGAAAAAGCATAACACGATCATTTTCAGCGTCTATCCCCCGTTTGGGTTATACCTGCGCCCAAAGGTGGAACCTTGTCTGGGGCAAAGCAGGGCCTCTGAGAAGCGCAAAATCCAGAACTCTGTATGGCCGAACCAGGAATACGGTACAACGTGAGGACACCCTGCCCTGTTTAGAAGCGGGCAAGCTCCGCCATGGCTTCGAAAAGCCGGTCGGCTTGCGGCAAGATCACATCTTCCAGCAAGGGTTGGTATGCCACAAAGGTGTCCATACCGCCCACGCGGCGTACCGGCGCATCGAGCTCGTGGAAGAGCTCCTCGCCGAGGCGCGCCGCAATCTCTGCCCCGTAGCCCCAGCTAAGCATATCCTCGTGCGCCACGAGCACGCGGCTCGTCTTGCGCACGGAAGCGGCAATGGTCTCCCAATCAAACGGCGACAGGCTGCGCAGATCGATGACCTCCGCCACCACGTTTCGCTCGCGCTCTAGCCGCTGCGCCGCTTGCAGCGCACGTGGCACCACCGCGCCGTAGGTGATCACTGAAAGATCTTTGCCGGGCCGGACCACCTTAGCTTTGCCAAAAGGCAGCATGTACTCCGGGCCAGGGTAGGCCGCACGGCCGAAGGTGCCTCTGTACAGGTTTTTGTGTTCGAAAAACAGTACCGGGTCATCACACCGGATCGCGGTCCGCAGAAGCCCCACGGCATCCAGCGAGTTGGAAGGCATGACGACCCGCACGCCGGGCGTATGCGTAAAGATGCTTTCGCCCGACTGCGAATGATAGATCGCCCCACCGGTCAGGTATCCGCCGATCGGCACGCGCACCACCAATGGGCAGGAGAACGTGCCATTCGAGCGCCACCGCATGGCAGCCAGCTCATTGCGCAGCTGATGCATCGCGGGCCAGATGTAGTCGAAGAACTGGATCTCCACCACAGGCTTCAGTCCACGCACGGCCATACCGATCGCCCGGCCCACAATATTTGCTTCCGCCAAGGGCGAGTTCCAGACGCGATCCGCGCCGAACTCTTTTTGTAAACCGGCAGTTACCTTGAAAACTCCACCCTTTCCTTTCAACTTGCCTTCCTGTAGGGCCCTGTCCCGCGTCGCATCGGCCACATCCTCGCCGAAGACCACGATTCGCTCGTCGCGGCGCATCTCGTCGCGCAGGCAGGCGTTGATCCCGTCCAGCATGGTTCGTTCAGGCAACGGGCCAGCCGTGGGTGAGGCGGAGGTCGAGAACCTTGCGTCCGTCGGGCGCAGATTCTCGGAGTACACGTGGCGCAAGATCGTGGAAGGCTGCGGCGGAACTGCGGCCAGCGCACGGTCCGTGGCGGCTTGCACCTCACGGTCGACCTCCTCTTCCAGCGCACGCAAGCTTTCCGCGTCCGCGATGCCGTTTGAAACTATCCAGGCGCCCAGGCGCGCCAAGGGGTCACGCAACGCATCGGCCTCCAACTCCTCTGGGGAGCGGTAGTGCGTTTCGTCATCACTCAGGGAATGCGAGTAGGGCCGCACCACATGCCCATGCACCAGTGCCGGCCCGTGCCCAGCGCGGCAGTAGGCGACGGCCTCCACCATGGCTTCATAGCTGGCCAAGGCGTCCGTTCCATCAACCTCGGCTACATGGAGGTGCGGAAAGCTGCGCACAAGCCTCGAGATGCTGCCACCTGGGGTGTTTACCTCGACCGGCGTCGAGATGGCGTAGCCGTTATCCTCGATGACGAACAGGACCGGCAGTTTACGGTTCGAGGCAGAACTCAGGGCCTCCCAAAACTCGCCCTGACTGGTGGAGCCTTCACCGAGCGAAACATAGGCAACCTCGTCGATTTGGAACTGAACGTCTTTGAATTGGCGATAGTCGCTTTCGTGTTTGGCGGCGGCATCTGGGTGCGCGGCGAAGAAGCGGCCCGCCTCCGCACACCCGACCGCATGCAGGCACTGCGTCGAGGTGGACGACGAAGGCGAAACCAGGTGCAAGCGCTGGCTGGTCCAGTGCGAGGGCATCTGGCGTCCGCCCGAGGCCGGGTCGTCGGCCGCACCCACAGCTTGCAGAAGCTGCTCTTCGACCGTGTTGCCGAGCGCCAAGCACAGGGCGCGATCGCGGTAATACGGGAAGAACCAGTCATAGCCAGGCTTTAGCGCCATGCCGGCCGCCACTTGCAGCGCCTCGTGCCCCGCGCATGAGATCTGGAAGAAGATTTTCTGCTGCCGTTTGAGCAAGATTTCGCGATCGTCGGTGCGGCGCGACAGAAACATGTAGCGATAGAACTGCAACCACTGGATGTGGTTGAGCCCGCCTAGGGAGGGAGGCGCGGCTTGCGTGCCCAAGTGCACGTCGCCTGCGGGATCGCCAAGTCCGGCCGCAGCTGTTGCTTGTGCTTGTTTCCTGCCTGCCACCGCTGCGTTCTCCCTCCTACTGCCTTCCACAGCGATTGTACGCGCCATGCTCTATGGAGCTCTGGTGCCGATCATGCGACCGCACTGCAATCGGCATAGGCTGCCGTTAAGTCGCCGTTTAGGATTAGTTCCTCATGCGGTCCTTAACATCTTTGGCCAGCTTTTCCAGCTCCGCGGCCTTACGCACGACATCCATAGACAGCTCGTCCTTTGGTGTCTTTTCCACCTCGGTGTGCAGTTCGTTGGAAAGCTCAACCAATTTGGCGGTATCGGAAAGCAGCCGCTTGCGCCGTTCCTCCTCGCGCATGTGCTCGAGCTTTTTAGGATCAGTCCCGTTCGCCGGGGCCATGCCGTTGCTCGCGTCCGCCGGAAACGGAGACGCATGGCCTACGGGAGGACCGCTGGTTTGGCGCGGCCCAGCCCCTGCCACCGTGGGCCAGACCAGCAGCCCGGCTACCAGACAGCAAGGTACGACTTTCCCTTTTTCCGTTTGGAGGTACCGCCAAACCTGTGCCGTCATCGAGGTCTGTCCTTCCTTATTTGACTTCCCGGTCAACCACCCTCAAGGGAGCGGACCTCTTCAGCTCCCTTGCGCTCAAGCGTGCGGGTATGCGCCCTAAGTACACCTAAGCACCCTTCAGGATGCTTCAGGCGCACTGTCCGCCGGAAGCCATCACGTTTTATTGGATGAGACTCAGAGAGAACGGTTTGCTCCAGGGCTATCATGCCTTTGGGTCCTGCCCAGATTGGGTCCTAGCGACGTGCCGCCTGCACGGCGGGGGAGAGCCATCGCCGCAGAGCTTGTGCGTAGCTGGCCGCAGACAGCCCTAGGTGCTTCACGATACCGGAGAAGAGTTCAAGTGTTCGTTGAGCCTCCTCGCGACATCGCTGCTGACCGTTCAGCGCCTCGAGACGAAGCAACAAACTTGCTGCCGCGGGATTACCGGCCGGGGTAGGCGCGTCCTGCAGCGGTTTGCGCCGTGCTGCCAAGGCCCCTAGCCTTGACGCCGACCCGCCCTGTTCCACGTCGAAAAATCCGCCCTCAGCCGTATCGAGAAATCTCTCCAGGAGCGCCTCCGCAAGCTGGTTAGCAACGTCGACATAGCGCCCCTCGCCGCTCGCCTTCCAGGCATCCAGCGCGGCGTGACCCAGGGACGCGTAATCTTCCAGCACCGCGCGAACCGGTTCGGCATCGCTTCCCGGCTCCTGGTAGGCGACCACGTGCAAAAGCCCGCCGTCTTTCTCCCAAGCCGTCGCGAGCACCCGGTCCAACGATTTGAGCGCAAAGGCTATCGCCTCCGGCCGAGCCAAGACCCGTCCCGCGGCAAGGTACGCCGACACACACAGGGCGTTCCAGCCGGTGTACACCGTTCGGTCGATGAACGGCGTTGGGCGCTGCAAGCGAGCGGCATACAGCTTTTCCTTCGCCGAGCGTAGCAAGCCTTGAACGACGTCTTCCGCAAGGCCAACGCGAGCCGCAAGCGCTGGCACATCCGCTACAACGTGCAACACATTCTTGGCCGGGTTGTGGTGCATATCCCCGATCGGGCGCAGGTTGTAAAAGGCCGCCGCAACTGCAAATTCATTGGGGGAAAGCACGGCCTCAGCCTCGGCGCGGGTCCAGGTGTAGAAGTCGCCCTCATCGTCCAGCGAGGCATCGGCGACCTGCGAGGCATAAAATCCACCCTGCTGCCGATCGCTCATCGTTTCCATCCAGCGCAGGATGTCCGCGGCGACCTCCGCGAAGCGCGGCTCCGCGAAGGTTTGGAAGGCGTGCACGTATACCCGCAGCAGCTCGCTGTTGTCGTACAACATCTTCTCGAAATGCGGCACGATCCACCGCTCATCCACGGCGTAGCGATGAAATCCCCCGGCAAGATGGTCGTAGATGCCGCCATCGGCCATCTTGAGCAGAGTCACTCGCGCGGCCTCCCGGGCCTGTGCCGCAAGCGCACCTGGGCGTGAAGCGGCATCCAGCAGGAGATCGAGCGCCGTGGCATGGGGAAACTTGGGTTGCGCGCCAAAACCTCCGTGCTGCGGATCGAACTGCGCCAAAATGCTTTGCAGGATCGCGTCCAACAGTGGAGGCCCGAGCAGTGGAGGCCCGAGCTCGCCTGCAGCGCCGGAGAAGATTTCGCTTGCCTCGATGGCCTGCATCACGCTGCCGGCCGATTCCTCCACCTCGGCGCGCCGGTTGCGGTACGCGTCCGCCATGCTGAGCAGCACGCGGCCAAAGCTGGGGCGCCCAAACCGCTCCTCAGGCGGAAAGTAGGTGCCGCCAAAGTAGGGCTCCCCTGCCGGCGTGAGAAACGCCGTGACCGGCCAGCCACCTTGCCCGCTGATGGCTGAAACAGCCGCCTGGTACCGCGCATCGACGTCGGGGCGCTCGTCGCGGTCCACCTTGATCGCAATGAACTGGTCATTAATCAGCTCGGCAAGCTCCGGATCTTCGTAGCTTTCGCGGTCCATCACATGGCACCAATGGCACCAGACCGCGCCGACATCGAGCAGAATGGGCTTGTCCTCGCGCCGAGCTGCGGCAAAGGCCTCCTCGCCCCAAGCGAACCAGTGCACAGGCTGTGCACGCGCGGCGCGAAGGTACGGGGACGAGGCCTCCTCCAGGCGATTCCCCTGGGCGGCCTGCTGCGGTGAAGAATCGTCGCGGCGCATGGTTTCAGGGTAGCAGGCGAGTCACCCTGCTTCCCATCCCCAGCCACCGCTACGCTGCAACCATTATGCCGGAACCGCTACGCCGGGGGAGCGGGCGCTGTCCCGAGCGGCTGCGGCGGGGTGGGCGGCTTCGGCGGCGTCAGTCCCGGGATATTCGGCGCTTTGGTCACGGTTCCTTGTACCGCGTCCCCTAGCGTGATGCCGTAGCGGTCCAGCGTGTCGGAAAGAATCTGGGCTAGGGCGGAGCGATCGCGCGCATACGCTGCGTCGGCGGAGTTCAGGTTGTTCTCCGCAATGGCAAGGTTGCGCCCTTGCTGCAGCACATTGGCCGTGGTGGAAGCACCCAGCCCAAGCTTTTTGCGCTCTGCTTCCACGGACTGCGCCGCGTATTCGCGCGCGGCCTGGGAGGCTAGCACCCCAGCGCGGTCGTTATTGAGCGCATATAGGGCGTTCACGAGCTGAATGCGCAACTGGGTATAGATCTGCTGCAGCCGCATCTCGGCCTGCCGGTACTCCATCTGCGACCGCACCTGATCGGCCTGAGCGGTTCGGTTGCGGATCGGGATGTTTACGTTTACGCCGGCACCATAGTCCGGCGACGTGTTGTTGAGGACGTTCTGCAGCACCGACCCATAGCCGACGGTGGGCGCTACGGTGGTCGTGCAGGGCTGAAAGGTTGACCCAAACCCGCCGCAGTTCAGCTGCGGATTTTGCTGCCCCCCGATGCCCGATCCCCCGTAGAAGCCGTACGCATCCACAATCGGCAGCAAGCCGTTCTTCTCCGCACGGATGGTGATCTTATTGTTTTGCATGGAAAGCACGGCTTGTTCTACCTGAGGATTCTGCGCGTACGCTTGGCTGACCAAATCCTCCAGCTTGGCATCTTCTTCGGGCAGCCGGTCGAGCCCGACGCGGTCGGTCGGCACCACGGGCGCGTTGGCCAGCTGCGGGTCGCTCAGGTCGCGCGCAATGGCCTGCTTCATATAGAGCTGCTGAAATTGCAGGTTGTTGCGCGACGTGATCAGCGCCTGCTTGTCAGAAGCCACCGCGGAGTCGGCGTTTACGACGTCGAGCGGCGCCAGCGTGCCGATCTCGACCAAGCGGCGGTCATCAGCGGCCAGCTGCGTGGACTGCTCCAGTGCCCGCGTTTTGGCCTGCTCATCCTCATAGGCGCTCACCAGCGCCCAGTAGATGCTTTCCACCTGCGTGATCGTGTAAATCACCTGCTGGCGAAACGCCGAGTCCGTGATGCGGCGGTTGTTCTTGCCTTGCACGATAAAGCGCTTGTTGATCCAAGGGCCGAAGCCCTGCAGAAGATGTTGCGTTCCTTGCGCCCGGAAGTTTGATTGCAACAGCGGGCTGTACACCGAACCCTGGCTGTTTGTGGTTTGCCGTGTGTTGTTATAGGTGACCGAAAGAAACGTGCCCGGGCTGAACCCCTGCTGATAGCCGAAGTTATAGGTGTATGTGTTGCTTTGGAGATTGGAGGTCCCGGTCAGCAGGGTGATGCTCTGGGGAATGTTTGCGCTCTCGTACTGGATGGTGCCGGTCAGAAACGGATCGAATACCTCCGGCGCGGGACCACCGCCGTTGGTGCTCAGCACAAGACCGGAGGAGCCGGTGCTGCCCGCGGTGAGTGAGGTGGTACCCGCGGGGCCGCCTCCGCCAGTGATCGTGCTGCTGGAACCGCCGAGTGTATTTGTAATCAACCCCGTGGACACACCGCGCAAGATTGACCCCGCACGCGCCCGCAGGATGTCCGTATCCGCAATGTCGAGGTTGATGCGCGCAATCGCGATGTCATAGTTGTTCTCCAATGCCAGCGTTACCGCGTCGGCCAAATTCAGGTAAATCTTGCCGTCGCGCAAGAGCGCATCCAGCCTGGGGGTATTACCCAGCCGCGGGGCTGGGTAGTCCTTGGCCTTGTAAATGGCCAGCGGATTCGGCAAGAACGGATTGCCTTTGGTGTAATTGATGCCGGTTGGCCGCAGGTAGAGTGGCTGCGTAAGCATCGGCGCCGGCGCTTGCGGCAAAACGGGATTGTGCGTCGTGTCATTCTGTACCGGTTGCGGCGGAGCGGGCGTGGTTGGGCTGGGCGGCACAGGGACGGTCGCCGGATTTTGCTGCGCCCAACTGCTCACATTGCCAAGAAGCACCAGCGCCAAACAAGCGCTCACGCCATACCGGGAGGGCTTGCGCCCGTTCCCCACATCATCTCTCGTCATGCTGCCGTTCCACCTGTCGTTCACGGTGCACTGCCTCAGGGTCGCGTATCGCCGCTTGCCCAAGTTGTGCCGCATCGAATGACCCGAGTATATCGTTCACAAATCGTTGGTTCCGCAGAGGCGAGTCGAGGCGATAATACCTCTGTCTCTGCACGATGTCTCTCCCCAACTCCCATGACGCACTGGAAGCTCACGCTCAGCTATAACGGTTCCGGCTTCCACGGTTGGCAGATCCAGCCGGAGCTGACGACCGTGCAGGGAGTGTTGGCCGACGCACTGCTACACATCACCGGCGAACGCGTGCTGCCGCAGGGCGCCGGCCGCACCGATGCCGGGGTACACGCCCTCGCGCAGGTGGCCTCCTTTGCCCTGCAAGAAACCCTGCCCGCGGCCAACCTGCAGCGCGCCCTAAACCGTATTTTGCCCCCCAGCCTGCGCGTTTCTCGCGCGGAGGTCGTGCCGCATAGCTTTCATGCACGGCACTCGGCGCGCCGCAAGGTATACGAGTACCGCATCTTTGAGCGCCGGACTGCCCCCTCGCCCATGCAGATAGCCAGCGAACGCATTTGCTCACCGTTTCTTGCACCCTTTGTGTGGGACTGCCGTTGGCCGCTCGACTTGGAACGGCTGCAAGCGGCCGCGCGGCATTTGGTGGGCACCCAGGATTTTTCAGCCATGGCCGCCAGCAGCAAAGCTTCCCTCGATGCGGCCGGTGCGGACAACGCGGACCCTCCACGGTCGCACGCGCCAAACCCGGTAAAGACCATCTTCGAAGCCGCATGGCTCCGTGTTGAGGGCTTGCTGGTTTTTCGGGTCTGCGGTAGCGGCTTTCTGCACCATATGGTTCGCAACCTCGTCGGCACCATGGTGGATATCGGCCGGGGAAGCCTTCAGGTGGAGGATCTGCCACAAATTCTCCTCTCCGGGGATCGCACGGAGGCCGGCCCCACGGCGCCCGCCTCCGGCTTGTACCTTGTGGAAGTGCAATATGGCGCGGAATGGGACGCCGAGGATGAGTTCGCGACCCGTCTTGGGCTGGCGGTTACCTCCGAACCGGGGACCGGAAGCGGAACCGGCGGCGGGGCCGGCGGTTGACCCCCTCCGCGCAACGGCGTATTGCCGACCTGGCCGCCCATCGTTCTGTCCACCGCGCCTTTCAGTGGCTCCACCTGCATGAATGGCAGCTGCGCCGTTGGCAGCTCGAGTTTCTTGCGATTCCGGCCCCACCCTTTGCCGAAACGGCACGGGCGAGCTGGTTCCAGGAGCGCTTCGCCGAGATTGGCTTGCGCCACGCCACACTGGATGCCGAAGGCAACGCGGTCGCTCTGCTCGGAACCACCCCGGCCCCGGCAGTGTTGCTTTCCGCCCATCTCGACACCGTGTTTCCGGCCGAGGTCGACTGCACGCCGGCCGAGGACGGTGCGCGCTTGCTCGGGCCGGGCGCTTGCGATAATGGCGCGGGGCTGGCTGCGCTGCTCGGCCTTGCCGCCGCGCTGGTGCGGAATGACGTTGAACCGCCCTGCCCCATCCTCTTCGCCGCCAATGTGGGCGAGGAAGGCGAAGGCGACCTCCGGGGCATGCGCGCGCTTTTCGACAACCCGCCGTTTAGCCTCCGCCTCGGGACAGCGATTGCGCTTGAGGGTGCCGGGACCGCCATGGTGGTCGACCGGGCTCTGGGCAGCCGGCGGTTACGGGCGACAGTAACTGGCCCAGGCGGCCACTCCTGGGCAGACGCTGGACGGCCCAACCCGATCCTGGCGCTCAGCCGCGCGCTCCTCGCCGCGGCTCGCTTGCCGCTCTCCAAAGCCGCCCGTTGCACGCTGAACGTCGGCGCATTTCATGGCGGCACCTCGGTCAACTCTATTCCCGCCTCGGCCAGGGCTGACCTAGACCTGCGTTCCACATCCGAATTTGAGCTCGACCGGCTGGAGCTTCAGGTTCTGACCACCCTCGCTCGCGAAGTGGATGCCACCGCCGGCGAGTCGCCGGGCGGCGGCAAGCTTCATCTGCACGTGGAACGAACAGGAAAACGCGATGTGGGCGCACTTGGGCCCGAGACCAGCCTCTTCCAGAGCCTGCGCGCGGTGGATCGCCACCTGGGCATCGCCACCGAGCCTAGGATTGGGTCGACCGATGCCAACTTGCCGCTGTCTCGCGGCATACCCGCCCTGGCCATCGGTGCAGGCGGCACCGGCGGCGGGCTGCACACCACGGCGGAGTGGTACGACCCAACCGGCCGCGAGCTCGCTCTACGCCGTATTTTGCTCCTGCTGCTCGACCAATGTTCCCAGCTCGCCGCGGGCTAGCGCCTGTTACGGCCTTCAGGGGATTGCGGAGTTCTTTTGTTGTACTTCCGTAGCGCAGTGAAGGACTCTGCTGTTTGCCTGTAGCGCCAACAGCGCACCGGAGAAAGCAGCTGCTTCGCTTGCCCCCAAAGCGCGCGTTCAGTCCCCTGTGCCTTATTCAGTGTCTCAATATAGGACATTGAGAAACGAAGCAGCTCGGATACACTCCCCTTTGTGCCGCATGGGTCGCACACCTCGCTTCGTTGCCGGGCCGCTTGCGGCCTACTGCTGCGCGTCTGGTTGCTGCTGTTCGCGGGCGGTATCGCCTGGGCGCAACAGCCGGCTGCGCCCGATACCGTTTTTGTTCACGGCAATATCCTCACTGGCGTTAAATTGCAGCAGGACGACCCCGATCCGGCGCCCAGTCGCGTCACGGCCCTTGCCGTCCGTCGGGGAACGATCACAGACATAGGCGAGGATGCCCACATCCTGGCGCTGGCAGGCCCGCACACGGTGGTCATCGACCTCGGAGGCGCCTTCGCCATGCCCGGCTTCAACGACGCGCACACCCACATGGCCGAGGCGGGCCAGCAGCAACTCGCGGTCAACCTGGTCGGTGCGCGCTCGCTGCCCGAAATGCAAGACCGTATCCGCCGCTACGTGGCCAACGCTCGCCCGGGCCAGTGGATCGTGGGCGGCGGCTGGGACCAAACCCTTTGGCCGGGCCAAATCCTGCCCTCGCGATTCGATCTCGACGCCGTCACGGCGGGCCATCCGGCGCTGCTCATGCGCGTCGACGGCCATATCGGGGTCGCCAACACAGCCGCGCTTGCGGCCGCTCGGCTCACCGCCAAGACCCCCGACCCAAGCGGCGGTCACTTCGACCGCGCCGGGGACGAGCTCACAGGCATCCTCCGCGAAGCACCCGCGCTTGCGCTTCTGAACGCCGTCATTCCCAAGCCGGACCCCGCAACGCGCCGCCGAGCGCTGCGGCTTGCAATGGAGGACGCACTCGCCCACGGCGTGACCAGCGTGCAGGATTTTTCCACATGGGACGACTGGCTGGTACTGGAAGCATGGGAACGGGACGGGACCCTACCGCTGCGCTTCTCCGAGTGGCTCGATTTTAATCTGCCCTTCGCCGTGCTGAAGCAACGTCGTGCCAGTCATCCAGCAGACGATCCTCTGCTCCACCTTGGGCAACTCAAGGCGTTTATGGACGGCTCGCTCGGCTCGCGTACCGCCGCGCTCCTCACTCCCTATAGCGATGACACTGCGAACGCCGGACTGCCGCGCTACGATCAGCCGACGCTGAATCAGCTTGCCCGCGAGCGTGCCCAAGCCGGCTTTCAGCTCGGGTTTCATGCCATCGGCGACCGCGCAAACGACATGGCACTGAATGCCTTCGAGGCCGCCGAGCAAGGCTACGCCTCTTCTCTCAAACGGGCGGACTGCCCGTTGCCATCCCGCAATCCCAGCAAAGATGCGGCACGCTGTCTGCCACACGAGGACCTCCGCTTCCGCGTGGAGCACGCCCAGGTCGTCAGTCCCGGAGATTTCGATCGCTTTGCCCGCCTCGGCGTGATCGCTTCCATGCAGCCCAGCCATCTTCTGAGCGACATGGCCTGGGCCGGCGCCCGTCTCGGCCCCGAGCGCAGTGCCCGCGCCTACGCTTGGCGCTCTTTTCTCGATCACCGTGTTCTCGTCACCTTCGGCACGGACTACCCCGTCGAGCCCATCTCGCCATTTCGTGGCCTCTACGCGGCCGTCACCCGGCAGAATGAGGCGGGCACCGCCAGCTTTCATCCTGAAGAGCGGCTTACCCTGAACCAAGCTCTTTATGCCTACACCCAGGCTGCCGCGTTCGCCGAGTTCCGCGAACATAGGAAGGGCCGCCTCGAACCCGGCTTCCTGGCTGACTTTGTCGTCCTTGATCGCGACATTACCCTCATTTTTCCGACAGATCTGCTCGCAGTGCGTGTCCTTCGAACGGTGGTTGGCGGGACGACGCGCTATCAGGCAGCTCTGCCCCTACCCGGCGCTGTTACGCCGGACACCAGGTAACGTGACCTTCAAGCGTCCAACGCCAACCGCTCTGGCGCACCTGCTGCTGATCGCAGTGGCGCTCATCTGGGGGGCCACGTTTCCTCTCGTTAAGTCGGCGCTGCGCGGCATCTCGCCTCTGCTCTTCAACTTCGTTCGCATGAGTCTCGCCAGCCTCCTCCTGCTTGCCCTCAACTGGCGCGGTTTACGTGGTCTTGCGCGCAGCCAATGGCCCCTCGGCGCACTCGCCGGCCTGTGCCTCGCGCTCGGGTACGAGCTACAAACAACCGGCCTCCGTTACACCTCGCCCTCAAAATCGGCACTCCTGACCGGCTTGGTGGTGGTCCTGGTGCCTTTGCTGGGCAACGTTCCCGGCCTTCGCGTCCCCGGCACCCCGCCCCCGCACCTTTTGGCACTTCTGGGGGCAATCAGCGCCTTCGTCGGCATTGCCCTTCTGACCAGCGAGCCTGGCACGGGCTGGCTGCTCCTCTCGGGCCTGCACCGCGGCGAATGGCTCACCCTTAGCTGCGCATTTGCGTTTACCCTGCATCTGCTTACACTTGCGCATGCCGCCGACCAGGTTCCGGTACGCGTCCTTGGTACCCTGCAGATTGCCTTTGCGGCGCTGGGTATGCTCGTTCTTCTGCCACTCGATCGCCATCCCACCTTCCGGCCCACGCCCGTGGTGATCGGCGCCCTGGGCATCACTTCGGTCCTGGCCACCGCTGTCGCCTTCACCATCCAAAGCTGGGCACAACAGTACCTTCCGCCCTCACACACGGCCCTGATTCTCACGCTCGAGCCCGTCTTTGCTCTGCTTACCTCGTATCTCGTCCTCGGCGAACATCTGCGCGGCCGCGCTCTGGACGGTGCCGCGCTCATCCTACTCGGCATCATTCTCGCCGAACTTGGGCCAACCGCGCTCTCACGGACCGGTATCATACCGCTTGAACCGTAGTGCAATCTCCCGCGACCTTTCGCCCCGGGGCAGCGTCTAGTAATCGACGACTCCGAAACCCGCGGCCCAACGTTTAGGAGCAGCACGGCAACGTCGGTCCTCCGTTCCGGTTTCCGCATCACCTAGCTTCGATACAGCTCCCGAGGAAATATACGCACATGGCATCCCTGAACATCCCCGACGGCGATCTACGGCAGCGCATCCGCCGTCGCCTCACCCCCGCCACCACCTTTTCGGTGCTGGGCACACTTTCTGCCGTCGTTCTGGCTGGCTCCTTGCTGACAAGCCATGTCAGTGGCAAAGAACAGCGTGTTGACTCCAGTGACGCTCATCCGCTGGTGGTGCCCTCCCCGGTTACGCTGTCCAACGGATTTTCCAGCATCGTGAAGCAGGTCGGCCCGGCCGTGGTCAACATCAATACCGAGTCCACCCCAAAGCAACAGGCGCAGCCCAACCGCCGCAACCGGCGTGGTCTCCCCGAAGGGGGCGGCGAAGGTGACGGTAACGACATGCAGGACTTCTTCAACCGCTTCTTCGGCGGTGGTGGCGGCCAGCCCGACATGGGCACACGCCGCGCCTTGGGCTCCGGGTTTATCGTCGACTCGCGTGGCTACATCCTCACCAACAATCACGTGATCGATAAAGCCGACCACATTTATGTCAAGCTCTCGACCGACCCGGACAATCCTGCCGACCCAGGCCGTACCGCACGGGTTATCGGCGCCGATCCTTCAACCGATATTGCTGTGATCAAAATTGACAATCCGCAGTCGCTTCCTACGATCAAGCTCGGCAACTCTAACAGTGCGCAGGTAGGCGATTGGGTGCTGGCCATCGGAAGTCCTTTCGGCCTGTCAAAGACCGTCTCAGCCGGCATCGTCTCCGCAGTCAATCGCTCCAACCTCGAGCAGGGTCCCGAGGGCTCCCCGGACGCGAACCAGTTTCAGCGCTTTATCCAAACCGATGCTGCCATCAATCCCGGCAACTCCGGCGGCCCGCTGGTTGATATGGCCGGTGAAGTGATCGGCATGAACACTGCGATTTACACGCAGTCGGCCGGTTCGGAAGGCGTAGGCTTCGCCCTGCCGTCCAATATCCTGATCAACATCTACAACCAGCTCATTAGCCCAACCCACAAGGTCGTTCGCGGCTCCATCGGCATCAAGTTTCAGGCTGCCACCAACTCCGCCGTTGGCCGGGTTTATGGTTTCGCCAGTGGCGGTGTCATCATTGGTGAGGTCACCCCTAACAGCCCCGCCGCCAAAGCCGGCCTGCAGCCGCGAGACGTCATTACGACCGTCGACGGTCAGCCGGTAAAGGACGGTGATTCGTTGGTCGCGATCATCTCGCAAAAGACGCCTGGCTCCACAGTGCGGCTCGGTTACACCCGGGACGGCAAGCCAGCGACCACTGACGTCGGCATCATGGACCGTTCCAAGCTGGCCAATGATCAAGCCAGCAGTGACGACAACAGCGGTCCAGAGCAGAACGACGCCGGACAGGCCAAGCTCGGCATCACCGAGCAGCCCGTACCCGCGGCCCAGGCCTCCAAGCTCGGTCTCCGCGGCGGCGTGGTGATCACTGCGGTTCGGCCCGGCTCTTTCGCAGAGGACATCGGCCTCAACCCCGGCCTGATTGTGACGGAGATCAACCGCAAACCGGTCAACAGCGAGTCGGATTACCGCTCCATCGTGTCCGCTCTGAAGACGGGCGATGACGTTGTGTTCGTCATACGCGATCCCCGCGTTCCAGGCAGCAGCTATGTCGGCGGTACGCTGCAATAACTTTCACGCGACCTGCAAGGCCCGGGTGCTCCAAGCGTCCGGGCCTTTTCTTTGCCTCGAATCTGTACCGCGATGGACCCGACCGTCCTTCTGCCGCATTTGTCACCGCACATCGCCATGCGATACCCTCTTCCACATCGTCCGGGGTTGCTCCCCGAGATTTTGTTTCGCGAGGTTTCATGCGCCGTTTCTCCCCACTCGTCGCTGCATTCGCTTTGACTGCCTTTACAAGCTCTCTTTACGCTGCGGCCCGGCCGCACCACCACACCTCCACGCACGCCATGGTGAGCCGTTCCACGCACATGCATCACACGGAACGCGTGATCTCGGAGCGCTCCCCTAATTACGGCATCAGTGGGGAGCGCGCCTCAGAGATCCAAGCGGCCCTCATCCGCCAGGGTTACATGACCGGCGAGCCGACGGGCACCTGGGACGCTATCACCGCCGCGGCTATGACCAAGCTGCAGCTCGATAACGGCTGGCAGACAAAGATGGTGCCCGACTCCCGTGCGCTCATCAAGCTCGGCCTCGGGCCCGGCAGCGTCAGCCCGTCTACCTCTGCTTTTGCGCCTGCGGCTCCGTCCAGCGCGTCTTCCGCGATCCCGCCGGCGCCCAGCATCGCTGCAAGCCCCAGCACCTACTAGTTCCATGCATACCATCACGCTGGTACGGCACCGGGTCTGAACCCTAGCACCCGGTCCGCTCCGCTACGCACCAACAATGAATCTTCAGCGCCAACTGAACGCTAGGTGCCACCGCAAACCGCGCTGTGCGGCTTTTTCCAGCACAAGTTGGTACTCCAGAAGCTCACTGAGCACGGCTGAGCCCTCCGCACCCAACCGGCGCGGCGCCTGCTCAAGCGCATCAATCAGCCCGCGAACGGTCACCAGCCCGTCTTCGGGCTGAAACCACTGGGGTGGGGGCAGGCAATGCAAGAGGTCCGGGTTGCCAGCGCCTTCTTCAATCAACAGGGCCATCGAGTTTACGTCTGCGGAGAAAAACGCCAGCAACGGTTGTACCCCCAGCGTGTGCGCAAGCCGCTCTACCGCAGCCTCCTGACGCGCCAGCGCCCGGCCGTTGACATACGTGTCATACCCAGGGTCCTCACCCTCTACCACAATGTACATGGAAGCCGCCATGGAAAGAGTGTACCCAAACCGGCCTGTTCCATTGCCGGCGTGCAGCGTTCTCGAAAAGATACCCACCCCCGGAGAGTGCGGATCTAGACGCAGTTCCGTGCCATGGTAAGGTCTCCGTCGTCGGCTCGCTGCAACGGATTGCTCTCGGAATTTACAACCTCTCTGTGTAGTCTCGCTTACTCGTCCGCATGGGCTGAACGCGCGCTGAGGAGCGACCAGCCTCCAGCCGCAAGCAGTCCGATGCCCAGCACCGTCCGGCTATCCACCCTGGGCCGTAACAGCAGAACACCCATCACCACCGTGAGGCACGGTCCGAGCAGAAAATGTGCCGACCACCGCTCTGCTCCAAAACGCAACAACACCGCCAAGCTAAGGGCATCGGTCAAACCGTCGTAGACGGCTGCCGCGTAAGGAAATGGTTGCGGCCCAGCATGCCGCAAGGCTGCAAGCAGCGCAAAGGTCAACGAGCTCACACCCAGAACCCAACCCAGCAGCGAGAGGTTTGAAGGCGACCACAAAGTTATCGCCAACCTCTCGCTCCCATCCTGACCGTTCCTCGTTCGCGCTCCGAAAAACGTCGCACCTATCCCGATCGCCAAGGGCAAGACGCCCAAAGCCAAAGCGAATCGAACGTCAGGAAATGCCGGTAGCGGCACAAACGATAGCAGCCCGGCCAACCCTGCAAGGCCCGGCCATAATCGATGTGTAAGCTGCTCCTGTTCCGCCCCGAGGGCAGCGCCCGCTACGGCGATCACCACAGGGCACAAGCAGCAAGTCAGCGTAACTTCATTCGCCGACAATCTGCGCCCACCTAGCAGCTGTAAGAGCTCTGGAGTGACCAGAAGAACCATTCCGGCCATCATCCTGAGTGCGACTCCGCCCGCCACCCCAGAACCCCCGCCTGCTCTCCCCGGGTCTGTCGAGGCCAAAAACCTTTCCGGCCTAGCATGAAGCAGAAAATAGCAAAAAGAGCGCAACCGGCGCACTGCCCCCATCCCGTCGAGCCCGTATGTGGCACACCAGCTTGCAAAAGCCAACGGCTGGAGGTAAGCAGACAAAATGCCGCATAAAGACCATAGGACCATCCTCGACCGCCACGATGCGGCGGGAATGAGTTGTCGGTCTGCATAGAACCTTACACCTAAAGCCGACAGCCGCACCCCAAGGCGCGGCTGTCGGCGCGTTTGCAGCTTTGTTTCCGTGCGCCACCGGCAGGAGCACCCCCGGTGCCGGGGCGACGCGTGCGACGGCGACGACGACGAGCAGGAGCTGCAGCACCTGCTGACCGACTGCTACCTCCTTGCGTTCCACGATCCTCCGCCCCACCCTGCGCGGCTACCGCTTCCACTTCGATCTCCTCGTTATCGCCCTCGAGATCATCGTCTTCCTCTTCGTCGAAGTCATCCCCACCATCGATGGTGATTGTTTCAGCAACTTGGGGCACCTCATTGCGTTGGCTTCGCTCAGGCCGCGCACTGCGCTCGGAGCGTTCGGAACGCTCAGGGCGCTCCGTTCGTTCCGAACGGTCCGACCTTTCCCCTCTGCCGCGACCACCCCCGTCCGCTGCAGCCTCAGGCGCCTCCGGAAGACCCAACTTCGCTCGCTGTTCACGCAGCACGGCCTTCCGGCTCAGCTTGATGCGATTGCCTTCGATCGCCAGCACCTTGACCAGCACCTGATCGCCCTCACGGAGTTCGTCTTTCACTTCCTTGACGCGATGTTCTGCGATCTCGGACACGTGCAACAATCCATCCGTACCCGGGAAGATCTCAACAAACGCTCCAAACTCCGCCAAACGGACAACTTTACCAAGGTAGGTTCTGCCCACCTCGGGTACCGCCGTCAGATCGCTGACCATCTGGATCGCCTTGGCCAGACCATCCGCGTCGCTCGAGGCTATGTTCACGCGCCCAGAGTCTTCTACGTCGATCTTTACGCCAGTCGCTTCGATAATGCCGCGGATCGTTTTGCCGCCAGGCCCGATCAGGTCACGAATCTTGTCGGTCGGGATCTGCAGCGTGTGGATGCGCGGGGCATACTTTGAAGTCTGCTGGCTGGGTGCAGAGATCACTGCATCCATGGTGTCAAGGAGAAACATGCGGCCACGCCGCGCTTGATCCAGAGCCTCCCGCATGATCTGCGGCGTGATGCCCATGATCTTAATATCCATCTGCAGCGCGGTGATGCCGTTCCGCGTTCCGGCGACCTTAAAGTCCATATCGCCGTAGTGGTCTTCCGCTCCGGCGATATCGGTCAGAATGGCGTAGTTGTCGCCCTCCTTTACCAGGCCCATGGCCACACCGGCGACCTGCGCCTTGAGCGGGATGCCCGCTTGCAGCAATGCTAGCGACGCTCCGCAAACAGTAGCCATGGAAGAAGATCCATTCGATTCAAGGATGTCCGAAACCACCCGCAAGGTGTAAGGGGACTCATCCTCTTTCGGCAAAACTGCTTCAAGCGCGCGCCACGCCAGCGCTCCATGCCCAATCTCGCGTCGTCCGACGCCGGTCATGCGCCCAACCTCGCCCACAGAAAAGGGCGGGAAGTTATAGTGCAGCATGAAGCGGCGCTTTTGCTCGCCCTCGTAGGACTCCATGCGCTGTGCGTCGTCACTCGTGCCCAATGTAGCCGACACCAACGCTTGCGTCTCGCCACGGGTGAACAGCGCCGATCCGTGCACCCGCGGAAGTACGCCCGTCTCGATGCTGATGGCGCGAATGGCGTCAAAGGCGCGGTGATCAGGGCGCAGGCGCTCTTGCAAAACCTGCTCCCGAAAGATGCGCTCGCGCAGCAACTCAAAATACTTAGAAAGTTTTTTGCCGTGCTCCGGCTGCCCTTCAGGAAGCTCTCGTTTTAGCTCGTCTTTCAGCTCGCGCACCTTGGCGTAGCTTTCGAACTTCGGATACTTCTGCGTATCCAAAGAATCCTTCAAGCGATCGCCGATCTTTGCCGCAAGCTGGTCGACATAGGTCTGATCGAACTCGACCTCCGCCACTTGCCGCTTCGGCTTGCCCGCGCGCGTGACCAGATCATCGATGCCGGCCACAATCTTTTTGATCTGTTCATGGGCAAACTCAATTGCGTCTACGACGCGATCTTCCGGGATCTCACGTGCCCCAGACTCGATCATCGTGATGCCCTCAGCCGTGCCGACGACCATGATGTTCAGTGTACTGGCCGCGCGCTCTGTATACGTAGGATTCACAATGAATTGGCCGTCTAGGATGCCAATCCGAACAGCACCGACCGGCCCGTGAAACGGTATGTCACTCAAGGCCAGTGCACAACTTGCTCCGTTGATGCCCAGAACATCAGGGTCGTTCTCGCGATCGGCCGAATAAACAAAGGCAACTACCTGCGTCTCATTCCGGAACGTCTCCGGAAACAACGGACGTATGGGCCGGTCAATCTGCCGGCTGGTCAATATCTCTTTTTCACTTGGACGGCCCTCGCGCTTGATGAAGCCGCCCGGTATCCGGCCTCCGGCATAGGTGAACTCCCGGTACTCCACCGTGAGTGGAAAAAAGTCGATGCCTTCCTTGGTGTCAGGCGACGCCACGGCGGTCGCCAACACCGCATTGTCACCGCTGGTGGTAAATGCCGCCCCGGAGGCCTGTTTGGCCATTCTTCCCGTTTCAAAGCGAATCTGCTTGCCCCCGGCAAGCTCTACAGTCACATCCTGCATAAAATCCCCTTACCTTCCTGGTACCCTTCCCAATGTGTTCTGAACCTGTTGCGCTCTGGCTCGATTCTTGAGCTAGCCACTTACGCAGTCCGCAAGCCAAAAACCCCGCCGGACTCGCCGCGCGGGGTGTGCGATGTTGTATGCACCATGTGCATGTGGGCACGGACAGGTTTCAGCGTAACGCCGGGTTCAACCTGCGCCCTCGGAACGGTCCAAGGTACGATCTGCCCAGAGGCTTGGTCCGACACGACCGAGCCATCCCACCAGCACGACGTATCCGGCCGCTGCACTACTTGCGAATCCCGAGCTTACCGATCACCTCGCGGTAACGGTCGCTGTCCGTTTTTTTCAAATAGTCCAACAAACGGCGGCGCTTGGAGACCAACATAAGCAGGCCACGGCGGGAACCATGATCTTTCTTATGCGTCTTAAAGTGCTCGGTTAGTTCTCCAATGCGCTCACTGAGGATGGCGATTTGCACCTCAGGGCTTCCGGTATCCGAGTCATGCGTTCGGAAATTGCCAATAATCTCGATCTTCTTTGCAGGTGCCAACACGGCGGATCCTTGCTCCTGTCTCGTTATTCTTTGATCACTTCTCTCAGTGTCCAATCTAAAGAATACCACGGGCCCAAACCCAGCGAGAGCTCGTAAGCGTCCATTCCGTCCTGAGGGCAGGTTTTTGCTTCAAGGCTTAGAGCCCCACCGCTCCGGGCGCAGCTGCGCTCGATATAGACTCGACGTGAATTTGACATAGATACGAACAGGCCTGACACGAACACTCGACCGACTCCTGCGTCCGATCCCAGCTTGCATCATTAGTCGTCGGCGAACTCTCTTTCCAGAAGACCCGCGCGCAGCAGGCGATCGGCCAAGATTGCCGCAGACACGTGGTAGCAACCGCTCAGAATTGCAGTCCGGAGTCGGATGACCTTGCTCCAACGCACATCCTCCGGTCCAGGGTCAGGGAGAACGGGCACGTTTTCTGGATTGGGTGGCACCGGTGCGCCGAACCGCGTACGTAAGGTCTGCTGGCTGCCCATCATTCGCCAGCCGGCAACTCGCCTCTTTCGATCCATGTCCATGGTGCGTCTCCTAATCCCTATATCGGCATGTAGGACGAAAACTTTAGCCCTTCTCATAAATTTTTTACTTGCCCTAGTCGGCTGCAAAGAGCTGGGTCCAAACCGATCCCTGATGCTAGTTCAGATTGCGACTAGCGGGCTTGCGCGCTGGTGCGACTCCCAGAGCTGCCCGTAGCTTCTTCACTGCAGAACTATGGATCTGTGAAACGCGCGATTCCACGACACTCAGCGTCAACCCGATCTCCTTCATCGTTAACTCCTCAAAGTAGTACAACGTTAGAACCAATCGCTCCTTTTCCGGCAAGCCATCGATGGCAGCAGATAAGCGTTGCCGCATCTCGCCCTGCAAGCACTGAAACAGTGGATCTTCCGTGGCAGCGCTCGACAAGCAGGCCAGTTCTTCCTCTCCAAACTCGTCAGTACGCTCAAGGTTCAGACTTCCAAGGTCGAGTCCTCTGATCTCCCCCGCCGTTTGTTGGTACGTCTGAAGGGTCATGCCCATCTCGACCGCCATCTCCGTGTCGGTCGGTGTACGCCCAAGTTTTGCACTAAGGAAATGAGCCGCTTCTTGCATCGCCCGGCCCTTGCGACGAAGTTCACGCGATCCCCAATCCGACGTCCGCAGAGAATCGAGAATGGCCCCCTTGATCCGGAACTGCGCGTAGCTTTTGAACTGTACTTGCTTTTCAATATCGAATTTCGCCACCGCATCCACTAGCCCAAGGGTTCCTGCGGAGATCAACTCGTCCAACTCAATGTGCTGGGGCAAGCGCTCCAAAACTTGGCGAGCAACAAAGCGAACAGTTGGCAGATGTTCCATCAGCAGGTGATCGCGGTGCGATTGAGCTAGCGCCGTCGCGGCAGTTGGAATCTTAGTTACTTCCGCTGTGGGAACCTGCAGCATGGTCACAGGAATCGAGAGCTGCTGGACATTCTGGGCGGTGGCGGTCTTCATGGTGCTCCTTGCACATTTCCGGATCGGCGTCTTGCCGGTTCAGCTTGCGGCGCTGAACAGTCGGAGTAAGTGCACGAGTGGTGCCATTTGAGACACAGCTAAGCTTAGAAAGCTCTCAGACGAGGAATCTCTATCGATGTTTTCGCCCCAGGAACTTAAGACTTTTTAAGATGACAACGATGAAAATGCAGCGATCTGTCCTAAACAAAAATCTCCGCCGAAGCGGAGATCCTGAATCTTTGAAATTTCTAAGGTCGCGGTTTGCGTCGTATGCGGATCTCGTCCGCATCGATCTGCGATCGACTCCCGGCCAGAATGGCTCCTCTTTGCAAAACGTGTCCTAACTCACGTACATTACCAGGCCAGGAATGGCCCATCAAAGAATCAAGTGCTCTCTTGGTGATTTGCTTGCGAGGTGCTTTCTTTGCGATCTGGGTTAGGAAGTGCTCGGCGAGAGAGGGAATGTCCTCAAGACGATCTCGTAAGCTCGGTACCTGGATTGGAAAAACGGAAAGGCGATGGTACAGATCAAGGCGAAAGCTACCCTGTTCCGAGCGCCGCTCGAGATCCTGGTGGGTTGCCGCCAGCACGCGCACATCCACCCTTATGGTTTCGTTGTCACCAACACGCTGCACCTCACCATTCTCGAGAAAACGGAGCATCTTGGCCTGCAAAGACAAGGGCATCTCGCCAATTTCGTCAAGGAATAAAGTTCCACCGTGGGCAGCCTCGATCCTTCCCATGCGCGATTGCACCGCGCCCGTGAACGCTCCCC
>CAXTTZ010000010.1:0-26717 GCA_964247325.1 uncultured Acidobacteriaceae bacterium
TGCGCCTCACGGGGATGCTATGAATCCGAACAGCAATCCCTGGTGGCCGGAACAGATGCCCGCCCCGCGCGGCCGCTTGTTGCGCTTGGCCGACGCGCAATGCTCGGCGGTCCAAGAGGCCGTTCCGAAGCTGCTTGCCCGCATCGCCAGCAGCTGGCAGTGGATGTTGACGCACGGCAAGCTGCGGGTTCACGCGAAAAGCCGGCGCATGCGGGTGAGTGAGACCGTTTCGCTTGGAGACAAGCGTTTTGTTTCGATCGTGGAGGTAGACGGGCAATCGTTCCTGATCGGCGGCGGCAGTTCGGGTGTTGCGTTGCTTACATCGTTGGAGCGAAGGGGTGTGTTGACGCCTTTTCCTGAAGCGCCCAAGCATGCTTGGCAAGAACGGGAGACCGCATGATCCGGCGCTTGTTGCTTTTGGGCATAACGGCATGGCTGCTGACGCCGGTTGTTTCGGCCGCGAATCTGCGGCATCTGGTGCGCCATAAGCCGCATGCCGTGGCTCCGCATGCGGTGGTTCTGCACGCCGTGGCTCGGCATGCAGCAGCTCGGCAAGGGACCGCACCTGCACCGACGCCGCCCACCTTACCCGCCCCAGTGGAGCCGGCGATCCCGGTGCAGACGACGTTGCCTGTGCCGCCCCCTGCTTTGCCCCCGACGGCTCCGACGACCACAGTGGGCAAGGAACCGCCTGTACCGCCGGTTCCAGGTCCGATCGATCTCGCAAACACCGCACCCGGGAGTGCTCTGACGCGGCCGGGGCCGCTAACCCCCAAGCCGCGAAGCTCGGGGCTGACAACGCCTTTGGAGCAACCAGCTCCGCTCGCCCCACCTCAAGACGGAATCCGGATTACCGGTTTGGGCAGCAGCTCCGCGCCGTGGACGATCGTTCTGCTGCTGACAGCACTAACCCTGATTCCTTCGCTGCTCATCTGCATCACGCCGTTTGCTCGCCTGCTCGTGGTGTTTCACTTTTTGCGCCAGGCACTAGGGCTGCAAACCACACCGTCGAACCAGACCTTGATTGGCTTAACGATGATCTTGACGTTCTTCGTGATGGAGCCGGTGGGCAAACAAATCTATCAGCAGTCTTTCGTTCCGTTGCAGGGCGGGCAGATTACGGCTTTTGAAGCCATCCGCCGTGGGCAGGATCCCATGCGCAACTTTATGGCGCACTACGTACGTGAAAAGGATGCGGCGCTGTTTTTAGAGATTGCCAAAGAGCCGCGCCCGCGCGACATCCACGATCTCTCGATGCGTGTGCTGCTTCCGGCCTATATCGTTTCGGAGTTGAAGGCCGGCTTCCAAATTGGGGCGGTGCTGTTTTTACCGTTCCTCGTGGTGGATATGGTCGTCGCTTCAATTACAACGTCGGTGGGCATGATGCAGCTGCCGCCCGTGGTGATCTCTACACCGTTGAAGCTTCTGCTGTTCCTGATGGTGGATGGTTGGCATTTGCTGATTGGTGCGCTGATGCGGAGCTTTAGCTGATGGGGACCGATCAGGTAGTGACGCTGGGCCGCGCCATGCTGCTGGAGGTCGCGCTGTTAGTCGCGCCGCTGCTCGTGCTGGTAGTGGCGGTTAGCTTTCTCATGAACATCCTCCAAGTGCTGACGTCCTTGCAGGACCAAACGCTCTCCGCGGTGCCGCGCTTGCTGGTGATGGGTAGCGCGCTCTTCCTGCTTATGCCATGGATGTGGCGGCACTTGGCGCTCTATACCGTGAATTTGTTCACTGATTTTCATGGGGTGCTGCGATGACTGAGATCTCGTTGCAGCAGATCATTACAGGGTTTCTCACGGTGACGGTGCGCTTATCGGGGCTGATGCTGTTTGCGCCCTTTTTCGGCAGCCTGTCCATCCCGCCGCGGGTCAAAGCCGGATTCGTTGTCGCTTTGAGTCTTTTGTTATTTCCGGTGCTTTCGCCTCCGCTCCATCCCTTGCAACTTAGCGCCTGGCCGGGGCTAGTCTTTGGCGAGCTACTGATCGGCATGGCGCTGGGTATCGCGACCAACCTGGTCTTTGACGCGGTGCAGATGGCTGGCCAGGTGCTGAGTACACAAATGGGGCTCTCCCTAATTAACATCCTGGACCCGCAAACGCAGGTGGAATCAACCGTCATGGCGACCTTTCACCAAACGCTTGCCATGCTGATTTTTCTGCGATTGGATGTGCATCTTTGGCTGCTGCGTGCGATGGGGCGCAGCTTTTTGCTGCTACCTCCAGGTTCGGCCCACCTTACGGGTGCCTTCGTGGAAACGGTGCTGCATGCCGGCGGCAGTGTTTTCGTGTTGGGAGTACAAATGGCTGCGCCGGTTTTGTCCGCAACATTTTTGGCCGATATTGTTTTGGGCCTCCTGGGAAAAGCTTCGCCGCAAGCGCCTTTGATGATGTTGGGAGTCCCCATAAAAACCATGCTTGCCTTGGCCATTTTGTTTGTGGCGTTGAAGTACTGGCCGGCGATGCTGGAACATTTTTTCGCAAGCTCGCTTGAGCTTTCGAACCGCCTTTTAGAGCAGGCTCGCTGAGGGTCGTGAGGATCGATGGCTGACGGGAACAAGACCGAAAAAGCAACGCCGCAACGCCGCAAGAAAGCGCGCGAACAAGGCCAGGTGGCGCGTTCGCGCGAGCTGCCCAATCTGCTGGCGCTTGCGGGCCTGGTCGCCACCGTGCTGCTGATGAGCAACGACATGGGAGCGCATTGGCGCAGCTTCTACGCAAGCACGCTCGCAGCTGCCGGCAGTGATGACTTCAGCGCGGAAGGGCCGATTCTATTTTGGAGCGCAGTGGAGGTCTTGCGCTGGATTGTACCGGCGCTACTTGTCGCTTTGCTGCTTTCAGTGAGCGCAGGCATCGTGCAGGGCGGCATTGTCCTTGCGCCGGCCGCGCTTGCGCCGAAGGTCGAACGCTTCAGCCCGGCAAGCCGCTTGGGCCAGATCTTCTCGATGCAAAGCCTGAGCGGGCTTCTGAAATCGCTGATTCCGTTCGGCATCATTTTGGTGATCGGCGTCAACGCGCTGCGGGATCATTGGGGGGAGATTGCGCGCTCTTCTGAAGTCGATGTGCGGGCGCTCGCCTCGACGGTGTCAGCCACAGCCTATACCGTGGCGTGGAAGTCGGGTCTGGTGTTGCTGGTATGGGCGGCTGTGGACTACGGCTTTTTATGGCGACAGACTGAGCAAAAGCTGCGCATGAGCAAGGAAGAGATCAAGCAAGAGCACAAGCAGAGTGACGGCAATCCGCACACCAAGAATCAGGTACGCAAACTGCAACGAGCCATGCGCCGGAAGCGTTCACTCAAGGCGACAGCTACCGCGACCCTTGTAGTGACCAATCCGACGCACTATGCGGTGGCCTTGAAGTATGAGCCGCCCATGGCCGCGCCGGAGGTGGTGGCCAAGGGGCGTGATCTGCTCGCGCAAAAGATCAAGCAGATTGCCCGTGACAACAACGTGATGGTGATGGAAAACAAGACGCTGGCACAGGCGCTGTACAAGAGCGTGGAGGTGGGCGACTCGATCCCGGCACAGCTTTACCAGGCCGTAGCGGAGGTGCTTGTGGTGGTGTTCCGCGCCCAAGCCGAGCTGCGCGAACAAGAGAACATGCGCCGCCGCAGAAATGCCGCAGGCGAGGTGGTACAACCGCGATGAACAACAAAAGCCTAGTGCAGATTTTGCAAAGCTTTAGCGAGTGGATGGTACCGGTCACCGCCGTGATGATGCTCTTTGTCATGCTGGTGCCGATGCCGAGCTTTGTGCTCGATCTGCTGCTCACGTGCAGCATCGCGGCTTCGGTGCTGGTGTTGCTGACCGCGATTCAGGTGCTGCGACCGGTGCAGTTTTCTGTCTTTCCGAGTTTGATTTTGTTATTGACGCTCATGCGTTTGTCGTTAGATCTGGCGAGTACGCGCCGCATTCTGCTGCATGGCAACGAGGGGCCTTCGGCAGCGGGCGCAGTGATCGAAGCGTTTGGGCAGTTCGTGGTGGGCGGCAACTACATTGTGGGTTTTGTGCTGTTCTTGGCGCTGGTTGCGATTCAGTTTCTCGTGATCAGCCATGGTGCGGTGCGCACGGCGGAGGTTACGGCGCGCTTCACGCTGGATGCGATGCCCGGCAAGCAGATGGCAATCGACGCTGATCTCAATGCCGGGTTGATCAATGAGGAGCAAGCACGCACGCGGCGCGAGGCCATCGCGCAGGAGGCCGAATTTTGCGGAGCCATGGACGGTGCGGCGCGGTTTTCGCAACGCGATTCGCTAGCCACCATCCTTATTCTCGCAATCAACATCATCGCTGGCTTCATGATCGGTGTGTTCCAGCAGGGCGTGCCGCTGATGGAGGCGCTGAAGACATACACGGTGCTGACGGTGGGCGATGGCCTTGTGTCGATTCTGCCGTCGCTGCTGGTATCAGTGGCGGGCGGCATCGTAGTCACACGTGCGGCGTCGAAGCGGTCGCTGGGCGTGGATGTGCAAGCACAGTTGCTGCGACAGCCCATGTTGCTGTGGATTGCTGGGGGCGTGCTGTGTGCGTTGGGGTTGATTCCCGGCTTGCCGAAGTTGGCCTTCTTCGCTCTCGGCGGGGGCTTGTTTTTGATTGCGTATCGCATGAAAAAGCCGGAAGGCGAAGCCACTGCGGCCCAACCAGGCGAAGCGAAGGAGGCCAAGGCACTGCTGCCGGGCGCTGCCACTGAAGCCATGGATGCCGTGCTGAAGCTCGATGAGCTGACCTTGGAGGTAGGTACCGGGCTGGTGGCGCTGGTGGACGAGCGGCAAGGGGGCCAGTTGTTGAACCGGATCAAGGCTCTGCGCAAGAAATTGGCGCAACAGCTAGGGTTTCTGGCGCCCTCGATTCATATTACCGACAACGTCGGCCTGCATGAGCAGGAGTATGTCGTGCAACTGCGGGGCGTAGAGATCGCGCGCTGGGAGCTGCGAAAAGGCTGTCTGTTGGCGGTAAGTTCGGTGCCGGGCGCGATCGATCTGCCCGGTGTCGAAACGCAAGAGCCGGCCTTCAACGTGGCGGCCAAATGGATCGTGCCCGAGCTGCAAGCGCAGGCCATTGCGCGCGGCTGTGCGGTGGTTGAACCAATCTCCGTACTCGTGGCGCATCTGTCCGAGTTGATCAAGCACCACGCACATGAACTGCTCTCGCGTGGAGAAACCAAGCGGCTCGTGGATCGGCTGAATGATTCGCACCCCAAGCTGGTGGAAGAACTGATCCCCAAGCTGCTGACCTTGGGCGAGCTGCAAAAGGTGCTGCAGCAGCTTCTGCGAGAGCAGGTATCCATCCGCGATCTGAGCTCGATCTTGGAGAGTTTGATTGAGGCAGCGGGGGTCAATAAGCATCCTGTAGCGCTGGTGGAGGCCGCGCGGCAGTCCTTGGGACGCGCCCTCATTTCGCCGCTGCTAGGCGATGGCGGCGAACTCAAGGTGGTCACGCTGGATACCTCCATTGAGGAAGAATGCGCGCGCGCCGGCAATCTGCTACCGGGCCAGATCACCTCCAGCGCGTTGCAGGTTTCGGTGGCACGGCGCGTGCTCGACAGTTTGCGCACGAACTTTGGTGATGAAATTGGTGGGGCGCCGCCAGTGCTTTTGTGCTCCTCACCCGGAAGATTTTATCTGCGGCGATTGTTAGAGCCGTTTCTGCCCAAGGTGGTGGTAATCTCGCCCACTGAGATTCCGCCGGTGACCCAAGTGCGCACACTTGGGGTCGTGCGCTGATGGGGAGACAAAGGGTGCGCAGAAAGTTTGAAGACTGGTTTGAAGGAGCAAATCAATGGACACCAAGGTAGAAGCTTCGCAATCGGTAGGGCCTGAACCGAGCGCGCGGCCTGAGCGCAAGATCGTGCCGTGCAACTTTCGCTCGGCCGGCCGGTTGTCGAACGAAAGTACGCGCCATCTGCGTACCATGCACGACGCCTTTGCGCGCAGCATGTCGCACTCGCTTGACCTCTTTCTGGGCTCACCCATCGAGGTCAAGCTGGCAGGTGTAGATCAGATCGGCTCGCGGGAGTTTACGGCCTCGCTCACCCCAGGCAGCTACCTGGTGCCGTTTACCGTGATGCCATTGCAAAGCCGTGTCATTGCCAAGTTCGATAGCGCCTTGCTGTTTCCGTTACTTGATTTGCTGTTGGGGGGCGCAGGCGAGCCGCTCGACCAAGTGCGAGAACTGACGGACATCGACGAAGAGCTCATTCGTAGCGTAACCGAGATGATGGCGGTACAGCTGGAGCGCGCATGGAAGGCTTGCAACGTGACCGTGATGCCTTCGCCCTCGATCAAGCCCGCGGTCGTGGGCCAGCTTTTCGCCACCGAAGAGCGCGTCATTGCACTGCATTTTGACCTTACCTTGGGTGTAACCACGGCCGGGTTTCATGTGGTGTTGCCCATGGCGTTTTCAAACGCTCTCGTGCGTTCGAGTCAGACCGAGGCGACCCGCCGCATTGGCAACCAGACCTCATCCACCTTCCGGCTTCGCGACCGGCTGCTGGACTGCACGATGATGGTATCGGCTGACCTGCCGGGCTTGCGTATCTCGGTCGGTGAGTTGATCGATTTACATCCGGGCAGCGTTCTCAACTTGCGCGCCCCGGTGCATGCGCCGGTGCACTTAGACGTCGGCGGCCACGCGCTGTTTGAGGTGACGCCGGTGCGGCGTGACGGCAGAAAGACAGCGCAGCTGGGGCGGTCGTGCCACACCCACCCACGAGCATAAGAGATTGGGAGAAACGAGTACATGACAACAGATACAACGGCAGCACCCAACACCGATCTGCAGTTTGCCTCCGTTTTAGCGGAGGCTGTTCGCTCTGCCGTAACAGGGCGTAGCGGGCAAGCGTGGGAAAGCCACATGACGCTGCCGCCTGAAGCGGAGGCCGCAGAAAACAGCACGGGGGAGCGTGTCAGCCTTGCGCTTGAGTTGCAAGGCGGGCTCGCGGGCAGGCTGTACCTTGATCTTGAGCGCAGCGGCGTGGACAGGTTGCTGGCCGATCGCGAGGGCGTGCTGCCCGAGAACGCACCCGCGGCGTGGCTGGAAACGGTAGCGTCCTCAACCGCCTCGCTCGCGCGGGGGCTTTCTTCGCTTTTTCGCGAAACAACGGTGAAGCAGTGCCAGCTTGCGGCAGTGCCCGCGCAGGCCGCCTTTCTGGGGCTGATCGCGATGCGGGCTGCTAAGGACCAGCAAAGTGCTGTGGAGGTACGCATCGATGAGGCGCTACGGGCGAGCTTGCTGCGCGCGCCGCAGCGAGAGCTTGCCGGCCCGATGAGCAGGGTAGGCGCCAGGGAGGAGCTTGAAGATCCTAGCGGGGCAAAGCTGCATCGCGTCATCGATGTGCCTTTACATGTGACACTGCGATTTGGACAACGTCAGCTTACCTTGCGCGAGCTGCTGGATCTCAACACGGGCTCGTTGGTGGAACTCGACCGCCAGGTGGAGGAGCCGGTCGAACTCATGCTGGGCGAACGCATTGTGGCACGCGGCGAAGTGGTCATTGTGGATGGCAACTATGGCATGCGCGTCACGGAGGTCGTTGAGAACGTCGCCCAACGCTTGGCCAGCCCAGGGACGGTATAAGCATGCCGGAAAACGCGAGATCGGGAACGATGCTGGAGAAAGCGGCAGCTCCTAAGCCTGCCTTGGATGCCGTTGGGGGTGCTCCCACGGAACTGGCAGCGGTGGTGCATGATCTTCCTGTGCTCGCCAGCACAGCGCTTTGCCTGGAACTGCTGCAGCATCAAAGCGCTCTGGATCTGAGTACGGCCACTGGGTTGTTGAGTCGCGATCCGGGGGCGGTTCTTCGTTTATATGCCTTGGTAGGAGCCGAGTACCCAGACCCAAGCGATCGGCCAGAACGCCTGGAAGCGTGCATCGCCAGTGTGCAGCTAGCGGACTTGATGCGGGTTTTGTGCGTGCCAGCCTCGGCGCGTGATGAGCAGCTTTGCCTTGTGAAGTTTGCGCGGGAGGCCTGTGTCATCGCGCACTATGCCCGCGCGGTCGCCGCGTCGCTGAGCTTGGGTCAGGAGCAGGCCTACCTGGTTGGCCTTTTGCATGCCGTGGGAACGCTGCCGGCAGTGTTGGGCCGCCCTGCGGGCGCGCTTGCCGGGGATGAGACCACTGTGGCCTGGGTAATGCTGCGCGCGCATCACGTCCCGCTCGAGATCTGCCATGCGGTACAGGCGGTGCATCGGCAGGAAGTTGGCTCGCTATGGACAGCGTTGGTGCATGCGGCACAGGAGATGGCCGTGGCTGACGCGCATCGCGGTGTGCGGCCCCTTTTCTAAGAAAGTGGTGAGAACGCCAAGGCTAGTTCACCTTCTGAGCAATGTGTTTTCTTAGAAAAATGCTTCCACGAAGTCACTCATATGGAGAACTTCCCAATCTCCGGCAAATTTTTCCTACTTTTCTGGCAGGCAACGTGCTTCTAGCTATCGTGAGGTTTTCATGGATAGCGGACTTTATGCGGCCTGTGCCGGCCTGGTGGCTCGAACCCAAGCACTCGACACCATTGCTTCGAATTTAGCTAACAGCAGCAGTGCCGGCTTCCGGGGGCAAAAGAATGTGTTTGGCAGCGTGCTGGCCGAAGCCACCCGGCATGGCAAGTTTTCCACGTTGAATCAGGCGACCAACAGTTACGGCGTCTTGAGCAGCACCGACATGGACCAGACACAAGGTACCGTGACGCGCACGGGTAACGAGTTGGATCTGGCGCTGGAAGGCCCAGGCTATTTCAAAGTGCAGACTCCGTCAGGCGCCGCCTACACGCGTAACGGCAGCTTCCGGGTCTCAGCGACGGGTCAGTTGACCACCGGCTCGGGCGATCCCGTGCTCGGGGATGGTGGAACGCCACTGTTGCTAGCACGCGGCGCCGTCACCATTAGCGCTGATGGCACCATCTCCTCCGGCGGAGCGGTTGCCGGCAAGCTCAAAATCGTAACCTTTGCGCCTACCACCGTGCCGGTGAGCCGTGGAACAAGCTACTACGGCGCCCCCGGAGACAAAGAGCTGCCCGCAACGGACACCACGGTGCAGCAAGGCGCCCTGGAAAACTCAAATGTAAGTCCGGTGGACGGGGTCGTGCAGTTGATCACTGCCCAACGTTCGGCCGAAACGATGCGCCACGTTCTTTCCATGCTCGATGCCGAGATGGATAAAACAGCGGCCCAAGACCTACCCCACGTCAGCTAAGGAGATTCTATGATCCGCGCTCTTTACACCGCTGCGAGCGGCATGAACGCGCAGCAACTCAATCTGGACAACATCGCCAATAACTTGGCGAATTCCAGTACCGGCGGCTTTCAGCAACGGCGGATGCAGTTCACCGATCTGCTGTACCAGAACCAGGTGATGCCGGGCTCGGCGGCAAGCCAGCAAACGACGGTCTCAGCCGGTTTGCAAATTGGGTTGGGCGTCCGGCCGGGTTCAGCCGAAGTCATTCAAACGCAAGGCGACCTGACCACGACGGGCAATCCGCTGGACGTGGCGATCACAGGCGCCGGCTTCTTCCAGATCTTGCTGCCGAGCGGGCAGACCGGGTATACACGCGCCGGCTCCTTCCACCTGGATTCGCAAGGGAACGTAGTCACCGCGGACGGCAACGCCTTGCAGCCGGGCATCTCGATCCCCGCCAACGCGACCAATATCTCGGTAGGCGGCGACGGCACCGTGACTGTAACGTTGCCGGGTCAAACGCAAGCTTCCAAGGTCGGAACCATTCAAACAGCAATGTTTGCGAACCCCGGCGGCCTTAACAGTATAGGCAACAACATTTATCTGCCCACAACCGCCTCTGGAGACGCCATCGTCGGTTCTCCCGGCGGCACCGAAGGGCTTGGCAACCTGCAGCAAAACACCTTGGAGCAATCCAACGTGAGCGTTGTCGAGCAATTTGTAGAGATGATCGTGGCGCAGCGCTCCTACGAATCAAACTCGCGGGTCGTAAAGGCTGCCGATGAGATGCTGCAACAACTCAACCAACTCGCTCAGTGATGCGTATGCGCTTTCGCTTTGTAACGACAATCCGAGTTGTTTTCAGCCTTGCCGTCTGTTGCTGCCCAGGTCTCGTGCCGGCGCAAACCCAGCGCGTTCGCGTGCCGGTAACGGCCATCATGATTGCCGAGGCGCTGCAAGCGGCAGGTCTTTCTGTGTCTCCCGCGCACATCGAGGTGCCGAGTTCTTTGAGCGCCACGCAAAGCAATCCGGAGGTGCTGGTGGTCGGAGCTGAAGCGCTCGCGGACAAACGCTTGCGGGTCCGCTTGGCATGTAAAGCGACCGCCAGCTGCCTGCCATTCTTCGCGATCGTGGAGGTTGGTGAAGGCAACGAGGGGGTCAGAAACTTTCTTGCTGCACACGCGAGTTCCGGCGGCTCAGCTTCGTTACGCCCCGTGGAGGCCTCCGGCATGCGGGCAGGGAACCAAGCGCTCCTCGTTCTAGAAAACATGCACATGCACATAGAATTGCCCGTGCTTTTGATTGATAGCGGCGCCGTCGGCAGCGAGGTGCGCGTGAGTAGCCTGGACCGAAAAAAGATGTTTCGCGGTGTGATCGTGAATTCACAGTTAGTAAGGGGAAACCTGCCATGAACCGTATGCGATGGATGGCGGCATACTTATGCCTACTGTTTGTGTCAACCTCGACGCAAACGCAAGCCTCTGTGTTGAAGCCTGTAAAGAAAACCCCGGAAGAACTGCGCTCTGAGTACCTTGCCAAGATTCTGCAATCCACTGCGCCGGATCCGCAACACACAACCGGTAGTTTGTGGTCGTCGAACGGTCTTCTGAGCGATCCTTCGACGGATTACAAGGCCCGTTCCCTAAACGACACGCTTACCGTGCTTGTTTCTGTGCAAACGACCGCGGCCCAAAGCGGCTCCGTGAACAATGCACGTAATTTCAATACCAACTCCGCTATTTCGGGTCTAGTGGGCGCCGTTTCTACACACGGCGCGAACCCACTGTTGACTGCGCAGTCTTCGACCGCACTGAAGGGCCAAGGGCAAACAGCTTCGAACACAACGTTCAGCACGAGTCTTACCGGGCAGGTCATCGCCGTGCTTCCAAACGGTAATTTGGTCGTCGAAGCGCACCGCCAGATCTTCTTGAACAACCAGCATGAGGATGTCATCGTGCGCGGCATCGCGAGACCTGGCGATATTGGCCCGAACAACGTCGTCGCCTCGAGCTCGCTAAGCGATCTTGAAATCGAGCTCAAGGGCAAAGGCATTATTTCAGACAGCGTACGTCCCCCCAACCCCCTTACCCGCGCCGTTCTTTGGCTCTTTGGTTTCTAATGCCCTACTCATTGCTTTCATCCCTCCTGCGATCCCTCCGACGCGCGGTCATCAAACATCGGCCCTTCTTTGCTTATGGGTTAGCCGTCCTGTTAACGCTTGGCGCGGTCGCGTCAGCGGGCGCCGCCATAAGCCGGCCCGCGCGCATACGCGACATCACGGAGATTCAGGGAGTTCGCGAGAACCAATTGATCGGCTACGGCTTGGTTGTGGGCCTGCAGGGTACCGGCGATCGACAGCAGACCTATTTCACCATCCAAACGCTCGCAAATACCTTGCAGCGTTTGGGGGTACAAATACCCGCCGGTCAGGCTGTCGTAAAGAACGTGGCAGCGGTGATGGTCACGGCGCAGCTGCCCGCCTTTTCAGAGGCGGGTTTGAAAATGGACATCACTGTGTCCTCCATCGGCGATGCAAAGAGCTTGGAGGGTGGCGTTCTGCTATTGACCGCTCTGCATGGAACGGATGGGCAGATCTACGCCGAAGCGCAGGGCCCCTTGATTACAGGTGGCTACTCGGAGGGTGCTGTCGGCAACTTGCGCGCCGTGAACTACCCGACCGTGGGTCGCATTCCCGAGGGCGCCATCATTGAGCGCGATGCCAAAATCGACCTTCACAACCTACGCACCGTCTCCTTTCTTTTGCGGCAAGCGGACTTCACCACGGCTCGCGATATTGCAGAGACGATCAACAAAAACTTCGATGCTCCTGTGGCCACTGCCTCCGATAGCCGACATATCGATGTGGACACACAATCGGCCAAGATGTCCTCCGTGCCGCTGCTGATCTCCCGCATTCAGAATCTGCTGGTCAATGTGCAGGCGCCGGCGCGCGTTGTGCTCAACGAACGCACCGGCACCATTGTGCTCGGCGGAGACGTCCTGCTTTCCCCTGTCTCGGTACTGCACGGGGGCTTGCAGATTCAGGTAGATACCGTCTTGGTGACCTCCCAACCCGCGCCGTTCTCGAACGGAGTCACTACGACCGTGCCCAACACACAACTTTCTGTGCAGGACAAAGAGGCTCGTTCCATTCGCATGGGCAACGGAGCCAACGTCGAGGAACTGGTCAAAGGTCTCCATGCCATCGGCGCCACCGCGCACGACATCGTTTCCATCTTGCAAGCGGTAAAGGCAGCGGGCGGTTTGCAAGCCGATCTGGAGGTGATCTGATGTCCTGGTCCACAAATGCCGCTAGTTCCTTCTCGGCTCTACCTACATCCGCGCAAGGTCCGCGCCAGGCTGCAAACGGACAGCGTCCGGATGAGCTTACCGCAAAGGCCAAGGAGTTCGAGGCCATCCTCCTTGGGCAATGGCTGCAAAGCGCAGAGTCGAGTTTTGGGAGCGTACCGGGCGGCGATACCGATGACGATAGCGGGGGGGAACAGCTGACCAGCTTTGCGACGCAACAGCTTGCGCAAGGGATAAGCCAGTCCGGTGGCATTGGTCTTGCTTCTTTGATCACCAAGGGTCTGCAACGCGAAGCACGGCGCAACCAAAGCGCAACTGCACCAAAGTAACGAAAGGTGACGCAAGTGGCATTACCTTCGTGTTTTTGTGCCACCTTCGATGCATTGTGAGCTTTGGTTCCGCAATTTACAAAGAGAAGGTCACACGGGATGTATCTGTCCTTGTGGCAAGCGAGAGGAACGGATGGTCACCGAGCAGCACACTCAGACGCAGCGATCCAACGGGGAGGCGTACCTCCATCAGTTGGGTGCGCTTCATGAAGAGATTCATGCGGCTATGTTGGCAATTTCCGGTAACTCGCTACCGGAGTTGGAGCAGAGCTTGTGGCGGCAAGAGGTCCTGTGCGTCAGTCTCAAGCACCTTACCCATTCCATGGGTCCAGCAAGTGTGGAGGGTTCGCTTATGCTGCGCATTCAGACCGCAACAGCAGCCCTGGGTCAGTTAAATGCAACCTACTGCAAGTTGGTGGAGCAGGCGCGGTCCTCCACGAATGTGCTCTACGGGCTTTGCCGCGATTACAAAGATTCTGTTGCCATGATGTCTCTGCCCAACCACCAGACGTTTTACTCCTGTGAGGCCTAACATGCTTGGACTAAATGCTTCCCTAAACACCGCGACCCAAGCGCTTGCTGCGCAGTCAAGCGCGCTCGCGATTAGTAACAACAACATCGCGAATCTAAACACACCTGGCTACTCGCGCCAGATCGTAAACCTAAGTGCCGAGGCGCTCATACAGGGCGGCACGAGCCAGGATAACGGCGTCTCCTTCGGCGGTTTTACGAGCGTACGCGATCAGGTCCTGCAGCTCGGCATCCAGCAAAAGACCTCAGACGCAAGCAGCTTGAGTTCGCAAAGCGCTTCGCTTTCTCAGATAAACAATGCGTTCTCAGGTACAGAGAGCGGCCTTGGCGCGGCGATCTCTACCTTCTTCTCCAGCTTCTCTGCGCTCTCCGCCACGCCTACCGACGCCGCTGCCCGTCAAGCAGCTTTGAGCGCTGCCGGTCAGCTCACTGATGCCTTTCATCAGGCGGCTTCGGTCTTCAGCACCGCACAAGGCAATGCCGATTCTACGGTTGCCAGCACGGTGGCGCAAATCAATCAGCTTACGAAGCAGATTGCGGATCTCAACGGGCAGCTTTCCACCGTACAGGGTTCCGGCCATGACGGCGGCTCCACTCAGGATCAAAGAGATCAGCTTACGACGCAGCTTGCAGGACTCGTCGGAGTTTCGTCGATCCAGACAGATCAGAATCCCACCCTGACCTTGAGCAACGGATCTCCCCTGGCCATCAACGACGCAGCCTTCACTCTCCAAGTGAGCCGCGGAACAGATGGGCAGATGCACATTCTGGATAACCAGGGCAAAGACATCACTTCTACACTTACGGGTGGAACCCTTGGTGGCGCGCTCACCCTTCGCGATCAGACTGTACCGCAATTCTCAGACACATTGAACCAATTTGCGTCACAGTTCGCGTCAGCAATGAACACAGCGCAAGCTAGTGGATACGATCAGACCGGGGCTGGGGGACAGCCGTTGTTCAGTCTTGGCTCAAACGGAATTGGTGCCGCGGCTTCCATTTCGGTAGCCCTTAGTAGTGGATCGAGCCTGGCCCTCAGCTCGGACGGCGCTGGCGGAAGTAGTGGCAATGTATCGAACATTCTTGCCGTGCAGACGCAAGCTCTGCCCTCCGGTCAATCGCCCACAGACACCTATGCGGCCCTCGTGCAAAAGGTCGGAACCGCGGGTTCTACGGCTAACAGCGAGCTAACGGCTACCAACGCGGCCTTGACACAGCTAACGACGCAGCGCGATGCGACCTCCGGGGTCTCTGTCGATGAAGAAACAACGAATGTGCTTCGTTACCAGCAGGCCTACACTGCAGCCGCGAAAGTAATTTCAACCTTGGATTCACTCTTTTCCGTGGTGATGAACATGGGATCGGGGGTCAACTAATGCGCACCGATCCGTTTCTTTACACGCAAGTAAATGCCGCCATCCAAGATACCCAGCAAGCGTTATCAACATCGATCGCTCAGCTATCTTCGGGGAAACGGGTTTCTTTACCATCGGACGACACTACCAGCTTCGTGGAGAACGTCCAAAGCACGGCCATATCGGCCAATGTGGATCGGTACACGAAGAACGCTGAAACCGTCTTGTCACAAGTTCAGGCCGCTGACTCCGCTTTAAGCACTGTCGTGGCCTCGCTGACAAAGGCTCTGAGCTTGGGGACAGACGGTGCTGACGGGAGCGTCTCCTCGGGGCAACGTGCGGATATCGCGTCGCAGGTGCAGGCGTTGACGCAAGAAGTCGTTAGTCAGGCCAACACCACCTATGGCGGCGCTGCGTTGTTCGCAGGGACTGCTTCCACGACAACACCTTTCGTTGAAGATACAACTTCCGCGACGGGATTTACATATCAAGGGAACTCCGGCACCAATAAGGCCCAAGTCGGTGAGGCTCTTACCGCAAATATCAACGTACCGGGTGACACCATCTTTGCTAGTACGCAGGGCAGTGTACTAGGGTCGCTTGCTCAGCTTACGCAGGCACTTCAATCAGGAAGCACCTCTGATATTGCCGACGCCACCTCAGCTATCAAGATCGCCATCACGCACGTCGGCGATATGCGGGTGACGTATGGAAGTGTTGCAAATCGGCTCGAAGCGCAGCAGAACTACCTTTCACAAGAAAGCGTTTCGCTTAGCTCCCAGCAAAACGCCCTGACTGGCATCGACATAGCCAAAGCAGCGACCAATCTAACGCAGGCTCAGACGGCGCATAGCGCGGTCCTGGCAATGGCGGCCAAGATCCTGCCAACGTCGCTGCTGGACTACCTAAAATAAGTTTGAAAAAAAGCAAAAAAGTTCTCAAGTTTTCGGCGAATCTGCCGATAAGGAGAATGTAAGACGGAATGGTAACGAATAGAAGCTCTTCCGAACTCAATCAAACCAAGGAAACTGTTACATCATGGCTCTCACAATTCTGAATAACATTTCGGCGATGAGTGCGGAAAACTCGTTGTCCATGACCCAAATGAACCTGCAAAAGACCCTCACCCAGCTCTCCAGCGGTCTGCGCATCAACACCGGCGCTGACGACGCGGCCGGCCTCTCGATCGCAAACGGCATGCAGGCAAACATTGCCGCCCTGACGCAGTCCGCACAGAATGCCACCAACGGCACCGGCATCCTGCAAACCGCGGATGGAGCGCTGTCTCAGGTTTCCGCCCTCCTGAACCGGGCGGTCACGCTAGCGACAGAGGCGTCCAACGGCAACCTGAGCACTGATCAGTCCACCGCTCTCGACACCGAGTTTCAATCGATTCAAAAAGAAATTGATCAGATCGGCAGTAACACGAACTTCAATGGCCGGGCAGTTTTCAGCGCGACCGCCAGCACAACATTCATCAGCGATGGAACCAATACAACTAACAACACCATTTCGACCAGCATCCCGGCACTTACTGCGCTTGGTCTTCTGCAGGGTGGCGGTACCAATCCCTCGTTTGATTTAACAAATTCTGCGGATGCGCAAATCGCACTGACCGCTATCACTGGCGCGATCGACACTGTTTCCGCTGAGCGCGGCAACATTGGTGCCTCGATCAACCGGCTGACGGCTGCCTCCAACGTCATCAGCAGCCAAGTGCAGAACCTTACCAGTGCCTCCAACGGCATCATGAACGCCGACGTGGGTAAGACGGTTGCGAACATGACGCAGTACAACGTGCTGCAATCAACGGGCATGGCTGCCCTACAGCAGTCGAATCAGGCGCAACAGTCCGTTCTGAAGCTTCTCCAGTAGTTCCCCTTGGGGGCAAGGTGTTCCTTGCCCCTTTCTTTTTCCTGCCTAAAGAAACTGGTGTGATTGCCCATGAGCTCATCTTCCGCTCTTAATTCGCTGCTATCTTCGAGCACAGCGTCTAGTTCGTCTTCCATTGACCTAAGTTCCCTTCTAACAGCGGCGACAGGCTCAACGTCCTCGGGTATCGATGTGTCCGCCGCTGTGGCTGCGGCGATCTATGCGGCGCAGGCTCCAGAACGGCAATGGCAAGCACAGCAAGCCACAATCAAATCTCAAATCGTCGCTCTGACCTCTGTGCAGAGCGCGACCTCGGCACTCTCTGCCGACTTAGACGACCTCAATAATCTAACCGGAAGTTTAGCTTCACGGTCCGTTACTTCTAGCTCCCCTTCACAACTAAGCGGTACGGCAGTCGCCGGAGCAGCCGCTGGCACCCATCTCATTACCGTTAACAGTTTGGCAACCTCAGCCTCGTGGTACTCGCCTTCGGTGGCGAGCGCCAGTGCCGGCATAGGCTCCTCCACCTTCGTCATTACAAAGAGCGATGGGACACAAACTTCGTTTGCTCTCGGCACTGGCGGCCTGACCTCACTTACAGGTTTGGCCAGTGCGATCAACGGCGACTCGCTGGGCATCACGGCCAATGTCATCAATGACGCGAACGGCTCCCGCCTAGCCTTGGTTGGCAACAGTTCTGGAAGCGCGGCGAACTTCACTGTCCAGGACGGAGCCGCGACGGCTAGCTCCTGGTCTTCCGCTTCTCTGGCAAGTGCTTCTACCCCTTTGTTGGCGAGCAGTTTTCAAGTAAGCAGTGGCGTTACCAATGCAACCATCACGGTGCAGGCCGGAGAAACCCTTGCGCAAGTTGCAAGCAGTATCAACAACGCTGGGCCAACCCTCAAAGCGAGCGTGGTTACCGATGCCACAGGAAGTCACCTAGCCATTGCCGGTAAGACCGGCAACGTCACAGTTAGTTCGGATCCTGCGCTGACCATGACGCAGGCAAGCAAGGGCGCGAATGCCTCCTTGACCGTGGACGGCGTTCCTGTGAGTAGTTCCACAAACACCGTAACCGGCGCGATCCCTGGGCTGACCCTCAATCTGCTGGGAGCAACAAGCGGCACGCAGACCACGCTCACAGTAGCAGCCAATAGCGATCAGATTCAATCGACGTTATCCCAATTCGTTACCGATTACAACTCTGCTATCTCTCTCGTGAATTCACAATTTATGTACAACTCCGGCACCCAAACACAAGGCACACTTGGAGGTGATTCCGTTGTACGCTCACTACAAGGTATGCTCTTATCCGTAGCAGGATACCAGGCTTCTAGTTCTGGAACGTCCTCCGGGACCACACTGGCTACGCTTGGATCTTTGGGCATTAACATGAATGACGACGGAACGTTAAGCCTGGATTCAAGCAAGTTGTCGCAGGTCGTGCAGAGTAACCCATCTGGTCTTGAAACTTTCTTTCAAGGCACCGCGCTGAACGGCTTCGCGGCAAGTGTTCAGAAACAACTGAAAACCTTCAGCGATACCGCAATAGGCTCTCTTGCTTCGGAGATAGGAAATTTAAACAGCCAATACAGTTCGTTACAGACCAACGTCAACGACTATGAATCAGGCTACATCGCCTCGCAGCGGACGGTGCTGACAGCTATGTACAGCAAGGCAGAGATCGCTCTACAAGAGCTACCCGCAACGATGAAACAGCTGCAAGCTCAACTTGGAAGTGGTTCGGGGAACGCGTGATGACAAAGTTTAGAGAAGAAAGAGCATACCGTACAGCAACGGCAGACAGCACAACGCAGTTGGGACTCCTCATCGAAGTCTACGATGCAATTGCCAGTGACTTGCGGAGTGCCGAGTTGGCTAGTTTACAAAACGACATTGCCGCTCGGTGCGGACATTGCAATCATGCCTTTGCCTTATTGGGGCACATCGAGAGTTGGGTTGATCTTCTGGATGAGCCTACGTTAGCCACAAGCTTGAAGAGCTTCTATGCCATGTTGCGAACGCGAATGTTGCAATTGCAGCAAAGAAACAACGAGCAAGGCTTTAAACAGCTCGCTGAGCTCGTTACAGAAACTCGGGCCGTATGGCAGCGTAAGCAACAGATGCTGTATGAAGCATTAGCTCAGAATCATACAAAGGCTAGCTATCCCCAACCTCCGTGCGGAACACTTAGTCCCCTTCTAAATCGTTCCTCATGGTCGGCGTGAAAACAATACACTGGAACCTGTTATGTCTTGTTGAGGCTTTCCTGCTATTTGTCATCTCCTAGCGAAGTAAAGGGATAACAAATGGCAGGGAACTCTATGAACCGTGAAAGATCACAACAGGCTCTAACTGCCAGCAATGGTCATGCCCTCGATACGGACAGTGGGAACAGCGCCGGAGCCACGAAATTCTAGATCGTTGCCGATAGCGGAAACGTTGCGGAACATTTCCTTAAGGTTACCGGCGATGGTGATTTCTTCGACAGGATGGGTAACTTCACCATTCTCAATCCAAAGTCCTGTGGCGCCTTGGGAATAATCGCCGGTAACGAGATTGACGCCGAAGCCCATCGTGCTAAGAACGAGCAATCCTTGTTTCACTTCGCCAACAATCTCTTCGTGCGTTTGGGTGCCGGGTTCGAGAAAGTAGTTGCCGCCACCGACTCCAGGTGTTCCAGCGAGGCCGCGTGAGGCTTTGGCGTTCGATGGCATGCCGAGCTTGCGGCCGGTGTAGGTGTTGAGGAGAAGTTCTTTGAGAATGCCGCGCTCGATCACGACGGTGCGGCGGGTGGGTAGGCCGTCGCCGTCAAAGGGTGAAGTGCCGAAGCCGCCTACGCGGAGGGTCGCGCCGTCCGGCAGAGTGTGGTCGAAGACCATGGTGCCGTCGTCGACCATGGTGATGTTTTGGCCTGCAACCTGCTCGCCAAGTTTGCCGGCGAACATGGAGGCATTGCGATATATAGCATCTCCGTTAGCGGCGGAAAGGAGGTTGCTCATGAGGCTGCGCGCGATTTCAGGGGGAAAGACGACAGGGCATTGCTGCGTTGGGACGCGGTGAGCACCGAGGAGCCGAAGGGCGCGCTGGGCTGCAGTACGGCCGATCACTTTGGGGTCTTCCAGCAACCGAGCCGTTCGGGCGCTTGAGTACCAGTACCCACTCTGCATGCCGCGGGTGTCTTGCGCGATGGGTGTAGTGGAAAAGCCGCAGTAGGAACGACGATAGTCACCAGTAAAGCCCCGAGAGTTGACCATAACGCGGCGGGTGGCGGAGCAGTCGAAGCTAGCACCTTTGGAGTTCTGGATGCGGGTGTCGAAGCCGAGGGCGGCGGCTTCGGCGCGCCGAGCGATGTCGATGCGCTCGGGGGCCGGAATGGCATTGGCATCTTCGAAGTACAGGGCCTGGGCGTCGGAGTCGTGTTGACCGAAGGCGCTCGGGTCGGGCAAGCCTGCAAAAGGATCGACGCCAGTGATCTTGGCGAGCGCGACAGCGCTAGAAACGATGCGGTGAAGACCGGACTCGCTGAGGTCAGAGGTGGAAGTGGTGGCCGTACGCTGGCCTTCCTCGGCGGCGAAGAAGACACGGAGGCCGAGGGCGCGGGAGCCGGATTCGGTAAGCTGCTCGACCTCGCCAAGGCGGACGTGCACGTTGAACTCGTCGCCCTCGTAGGCGACGGCTTCGGCGTCGGTTGCGCCAGCACGGAGTGCGCGGTCCACGGCTTCGGCAGCCAGGGTGCGCAGGTCGGTTTGGGTGGAAGCGGAGGAAATCATGGATTGGGTTGTAGATAGAATTTTGGGCTGTTATGGGTCGCGGTGCACCTTCACCTCCGATCGTAGGAGCGATCGGTAAAAGACAGAACTCACAAACCGCTACGAGACGGGGCTTTCGGAAAGGCGGGGTTCGCGGCCGTCTGTGGCTTGGCGAAAGAGGAGGCCGGCGGCACAGTATTCGGCGTCGGGACGGCTGAGGTGCTCGATGTAGGAACCGGCGCCGGGTGAGAGTTTGCGGCGGTTTAGCTTGACCGCGCCGTGGCAATCTTTGCAGCGAAGCTCGCTGTCGTTGTCATCGAGGGCGGCCTGGACGGTTTTCACCTTCCAAAACGGCTCATAACCACCGTCCTCGCGCCGCCGCTTGCGCTTGGCTTCACATTCATACATTCGTTCGCGTTCTGCAGTAGCCACGTTCGTTCCTTGGAGAGAGTTGAAGATGAGTTAGCGGCCTGTGCCGCCGACCGTCATGCGGTCGAGCTTAATTGTAGGCATGCCGACGCCGACAGGGACGCTTTGGCCGGCTTTGCCGCAGGTGCCGATGCCTTCGTCGAGGGCTAGGTCGTTGCCGACCATCGAGACGTGCTTGAGCGACTCGGGGCCGTTGCCGATGAGGGTGGCGCCTTTGACGGGCGCGGTGACTTGGCCGTCCTCGATGAGGTAAGCCTCAGAGGCGGAGAAGACGAACTTGCCCGTGGTGATGTCGACCTGGCCGCCGCCGAAGTTTACAGCGTACAGGCCACGCTTCACGGAGCGCAGGATGTCGGCGGGCTCGTCGTCGCCATTGAGCATATAGGTGTTGGTCATGCGCGGCATCGGGATGGCCTGGTAGCTTTCGCGGCGGCCGGAGCCTGTGTTGGGCATGTTCATTAGGCGGGAGCTGAGCTTGTCGGAAAGATAGGTGCGGAGGATGCCGTTTTCGATGAGGACGGTTTCCTGCGTGGGGTTCCCTTCGTCGTCGACGTTGAGGGAGCCACGGCGGCCGGGCATGGTGCCGTTGTCGACCACGGTGACCTTGGGAGAGGCGACCTGCTGGCCGAGGAGGCCGGCGAAGGCGGAGGTCTTCTTGCGGTTGAAGTCGGCTTCGAGGCCGTGGCCGACGGCTTCGTGGAGCAGGACGCCGGGCCAGCCGGGGCCGAGGACGACCTCCATCTCGCCGGCGGGTGCGGCGACGGCGCCGAGCTGGAGGATGGCGGTGCGGGCGGCTTCGTGGGCGAAGTGTTCGGGGCTGTGATTGCCGACGAAGAAGTCGAGGGTGACGCGGCCGCCGCCGCCGGAGCTGCCGCGGGCGATCTCGCCGCTGGCGTCTTTGGCGATGACAAAGACGTTGAAGCGCGCGAGGGGCTGCGTGTCGGAGGCGAAGGTGCCGTCGGAGGCGGCGATTAGGATGCGGCGGAGCTCGTCGTTGAGGCCGGCACGCACTTGGACGATGCGCGGGTCAAAGGCGCGAGCGGCGTGGTCGGCGCGGGCGATGAGGTCGAGCTTGGCGGCGATTTCGGCATCTACGGTGGCGCCGGCGACGGGGTAGAGTTGGGGCGTGCGATGCTCCTGGAAGCCTTGGACGCGGGTGGTCTGCTGGCCGTTGGCGATCAGGGCGGCAGTGCGGGCGGCCTTGAGCAGGCGCTCGGGGCTGAGGTCGTCGGTGTAGGCGAAACCGGTGCGCTCGTCGGAGAGCACGCGGACGCCGCAACCGACGCTGATGCCTTCGGAGGCGGTCTTGACGATGCCCTCGTCCATGCCGAGCGAGCTGGAGGTGACGGCCTCGAAGTAGAGATCGGCGAAGTCGCCGCCGGCGTTGAGGGCTTCGGCGAGGCAGCGCTCCAGGAGCCGCTCGCTCAGACCCAAGGTATCGAAGAAGTAGCGCTTGTGGTCGTACGCGGGCTGGAGCAGAGAGGTTGGAAGTGCCGCCATATCTCTATTGTACGGCCCGTGGCGCGTGCTCCTACTTCGGAGCGCTACAACGTTTGGACCAGCGGGATTTGATTCTCGGCTAGCGGCGCTTTGGGGGCACTGCGTCGGGGACGAAGTATCCCTCCCCCGGGGTACTTTGGGTCTAAAGTACGTTCAATGTTGGACTTAACTTGGTACTTGTACTGAGGTACACCGTACCTGGTTAGGTTCTGAAAGTTTTGTGCGTGCTATGTCTTCAATATAGCGAATTGGGAGGAGCAACTACGCAGCTTTGTGCCGTGAGCCCCATACATCGAGACGCCTTCGCCTAGACCAAATCGCCCTTTCTGTAGCAGAAAGGACGATAGGGCATTTCGCATGGAGCCGGCGGTGCAGAAGGACTTATTCGTGCAGCGGAGCCATTGACTCTTAAAAGAAGTAAGCGAGCGGAAGAAAGATGGTATGGTGGAGCGCAAGCATTATGGAGTGTTGAAAGGTTAGCTCATGGCTTGGATTCATTCGTGCACGATAGCTTGTCTCGGTTTGGTGGCGGTTCTGGGGATGGCACAGAGTTCGATGCCTCCGAATCAGGTTTCTCCTCTGAAGGACACGCGCTCGCTGAAGCCGCCGGACGGGGCGAAGGTGGCGCTGATCGAGTTTGAAGATATGGAGTGCCCCTACTGTGCACGGGCGTTCCCGATCGTGCATGCGGCTGCAAAGCGGTACCAACTGCCACTGGAGGAGTGCGACTTTCAGCTTGCGTATCACCCGTGGAGCCATCAAGCGGCGATCTGTGCGCATTACCTCAAGGCCAAGGTGTCGCCCGTGTTGGCGGAGGAGTACCGGCGCGAGGTGTTTGCCTCGCAAGCGCGCATTGCATCGCCAGATGATCTACAAAATTTTACGGCGTCCTTTATGGGCCAGCATGGGCAGAAGCTGCCGTTTGTGATGGACCCAACCGGCCAATTTGATCGCGAGATTGCTGAAACAACCGCGCGGGGCAAGGCAGTAGGAATTCCGGAAACGCCTTCGATCTTTGTGGTCACGGCGGAGCGTTGGATTCAGGTACGGGATGTGGCTTTGCTGGAACAAGCCATTCAGCAAGCGGAGGCGGAGGTTCGCGGCAGCGCCGCTGCGCCGGGCCGGCACGAGCCGGTGCGTGGCAAGGTGCGACCGCCGGCGTAAGGTTGCGAATTGAATCAGGAACTACGCAAGCGATTGCTGTGGTTAATCCATTGAAGTGCACTGCATGACTGCGCGATCTTCTGGATCTTGCGGCGATTCGAAGCCTGCTACCTGAAAGGGAGGCTGGCCGTTATCGAACTCGTAGCGAACCTTGATAATGGGCATCTTTGTTTTACAGGTCCGTATTTGGGCGGCTGTCTGATGCATGTGGAACACCCAAGCTCCATCCTGGTAGGTGGACGTCCAGTTCTCGCCGGCGCAGGTCGCCCAGTGGAACTTCCAGACAATGGTCGACTTGGTGATGCGGAGGTAACCTGTCGAGCAGTTTCTGCCTTCGCCGTCTAGTTTGACAGGCAATCGGAACGGCAAAGGCTTTTGTTCTGGCTTCTGAGCTACCGTTGTTGCGGCAGCTAGGGACAGCAGCGATAGCAATACATAGGTATTCATAGAGGATCACTTAATCGATTTCGTAGCGAAAATAAATACAAGATCTGCCTCATCGTACATCCATCGAATCGCAATCCATCTCTGGGTGGTTTGGAGAGTCCTGCATTAATTTGAAGCCAGTTACTTCATAGAGCTGGCTGCCGCCACCGAATTCGTTACGAATTTCAATTCGCTCCATCTTGCATTTTCTTTCTTGAGCCGGCGTTTGGTGTAGCCGAAGCACCCATTGTCCATTTTGAAAGGCCGCATCCCAGCTTTCACCTTCGCAGGTAGCCCAGGCAAACTTCCAGATGATCATTGTTTTTGTGATACGAAGGTACCCGGGCGAACAGCCACGGCTATCCCCATATAGTTTGGTGGGCAAACGGAATGGCAATGGTTTATTTTGGGGCTTTTGTGCCTGACAAGCGCAAAAGCGGAGAGCAAATAGTAGCAAAAGGAAATGGGGGTTTATTAAAATGACTAGCCTGCCTAGCTTGCCTCAAGTCTAATCCATAGAATTGCAATTCATGGTGGTTTTTTGAGCAGACATGGCTTCTTCGGTAGTATAGGCTGTGCGAGAATGCGTAGCTTCATAGGGCCGCTAACCTAGTACAGCAATGTGCATGCGTGAAAAGCATGAACGAGCAATAAAGATAGATGGAAATGGTATTTCATTGTGGGTTTCTCAAATTTTTCTACGATCGTCCTAATTCATCGCATTGCAATCCATCATCGGGCTGTCGACTCCGTCCTGCATTGATCTGAAAAAAGTAACCTCGAACGGTGGCTGCTCGTTGTTGAATTCATAACGCAGGAGGATTTTACCAAGCCGGCATTGCTTTGCTTGAGCTGATGTTTGGTGAACAGCGATGATCCATTTACCGTCTTGGTATGTGGATGTCCAGCGATCTCCCTCGCAATGCCCCCAGAGAAACTTCCAGACTACGGTTTGCTTGGTAAGACGCAAATAGCCCGGCGTGCAGCCGCGACTTGCGCCATTCAGCTTCAAGGGCAACTGAAGCGGAAGTGGTCTATTGTTCTTGCTTTGAGCTCGCGATGCGGGGGCAATGCACGCCAAAAGCGGTAGAAGCCATCGCACGCGCAAGGGGATTAAGCTCACTTATCCATAGAACTGCAATCTAGCATTGGATTGTTTGGGAAATCCTGTGTGGATTTGTAGCCTGTCCCCTCGAAGGGAGGTTGCCCGTTATCCGCTTGGTAGCGGAGCGTGATGATCTCCATTTTGCACTGTCTTGCCTGGGCCGAAGTTTGGTGCAGGTGAATCACCCATTTCCCTTGTTGGAAACTGGACTCCCATCTCTCAGCTTCGCATCGCCCCCAAGTGAATTTCCAAGTAGCTGTTTGTTTTGTGAGCCGGATGTAACCTGGAGAGCAGGCGCGACCATCTCCTATTAGCGTAATGGGCAAACGGAACGGCAGTGATCTACCGTCAATTTTCTGCGAGTCAGAACCCGAGACAAGTAAAGCTAAAAGCGGAACAAACAGTTTGTATCTCATAAGGGGTCACTTATCTTTCTTTTGTCTATGATAACGTCATAGGCAAACTGAAGCTTGTCAAAATAGTTTCCGTCGCCCTTTGATGTGTTGTAAAGTTGCTGAATTGTATGAAGATCGAAAGTTCGCCAACCTACTATGCCCGTACGATATTTATTAGAAATGGATAAAAAATGATTGGTCGAGGACCCTGCCCGATGTGCCCGATGTTGCCCTGCCGATGTAAGCGCAGAGCTAGCCATTTGTGGCCCGCGTCCGGTCATTGACGTTGCTTGTGTGCTGTCGAAAGGAGCTGACGGGGGAACTCGTATAGGACCAAAATGAGCCAACCTCTTCAGAAGGTAGCCGATACCTGCTTCTATGTTTAGTATCCCATTGTGGGGAACGTTAGTTAAGTTGAGAGTTCTTTTATACTCGTCTGGTAGAATCAAGGCGCCGTTAGGTGTTTCAAGAATATCAGCCATGCCTCCATCCGCCGCGTACATGCCGATCTGCATCGGATTAGTGCTCCACCATTGACTATCAGCTCCGGTTTCGATCCAAATCATCGCTTTTACCTTGTGCCAATCGAGCGGCATGTAACCAGGAGTATTGGTTAAGTGTTTGTCGTAAGTGGCAAGGGTAATCTGGATATGAACATCATAAAAATCCCACGCATCTCGGTCCTTACGCAATGAGGTGAGTTTACTTTTTTCCCAGCGCTTAAAGCTCTTTGGATCTTTTGGGTACGACATAGCGCTCCTAATTTCCCAACTGGATATCGTGGAAGGAGCTGCCGGCTAGTTTGGGTTGGAAGCTGAGCAGGAGGGTGTGGTTGGAACCGCCGCCGCTTAGGGTCATGAAATTGGAGATCCAGCCCTCGAAACGGAAGACGCAGAGGGCGTCGTCTTGGAGATCGTCTTTCCAGTAGGCGATCTGGATTTGTTTGATCTTGTCACGCGTGACAATGTTGGCCAAGTCAAAGAGGGTGCTTAGGACGTCGAAGCGCATGTTGTCGGTGTCGTGCATGTCCACGGTGACGTCGATGGTGATTCGCTGCGAGCCCATCATAGGTATGCCGAAGTCGTCGTGCACGGTAGTCATGCCGAATTTGGTGGAAAGGGTGTTGAAGCGTTTGCCGTCGATGGTCACTGAGGAGTGTCGAGGGGAGGGCATGAGGATTGTGCCTTTCTGGTGCACTCAGGGTACTACGGATCATTATCTCCGTTGAGAGGCGAGCGTGGAACAAGCAGGTTCTTTTGGTATTGACAAGCAAGAAGGCGGAGGCAACAACGGATGTACCTGCATCTGTCCACTATGTAGCAGGCGACATTTACAACACACCCCTTCGCTGCCTTTAGCGGCCGGCGGAGGGGTCGGGGGA
>CAXTTZ010000011.1:0-26506 GCA_964247325.1 uncultured Acidobacteriaceae bacterium
GCCCTACATCGGCATCCAGTGCATCGTCCTGCCCGCCTTTCCTACCATTGGCAACCAGGTCGGACAGCTGTTCGCAGCCGCTCTGGTCGGCAACGCGACCGTCGAACAAACGTTGCAAACCGCGCAGCGCGCCACCGAGCGCGTGGAGCGCCGCACAGGCATTCTGCGGTGAGCGCCCAGCAGGAGAAAGGTTGAGGATGGCAGACGCCGCATACGGGCTCGCTCCCGCGTTCACCCCGCCGCCAACCGGACCCACATGGCGGCACAGGGCCGCGCAGACTCTTTTGCAAGCGCCCTCGGTTGCCGCGCTGTTTGTCTGGTCCGTCATCCCGCTGCTGATGACGCTGTGGTTCTCGTTTCGGCGCTACAACCTCATGGAGCCCACGCGCACAGGCTTCGATGGGCTCGGCAACTACCGCTACCTGCTCAGCGATCCGAGCCTCGCGCTCGCGGTCTGGAACACGGTAGTACTCATGGCCTCGGTGCTCGCGATCACGGTCGGGCTGGGCACCATGATCGCGATCCTCCTCGATCAGGACTTCTTCGGCCGAGGCATCGCCCGCGTCCTGGTGCTTGCGCCGTTCTTCGTGATGCCCACGGTCAATGCGCTCGTGTGGAAGAACATGATGATGCATCCCGACAACGGCATCCTCTCGTTTCTTCTGCGTTCGGTGGGCCTCAAGCCCATCGACTGGTTCGCCTCCGTGCCTTTGCTCTCGATCATCCTGATTGTCTCGTGGCAATGGCTGCCCTTCGCGGTGCTCACCCTGCTTACCGCCGTGCAGTCGCTCGATGCGGAGCGCAAAGAGGCCGCGCGTATGGATGGCGCTGGCCCTGTCGCGATGTTTCGCTACATCCTGTGGCCGCACCTGAGCCGCGCCGTAACCGCGGTCATTATGATCGAGTCCATCTTTTTGCTCGGGATCTTCGCCGAAATCTATGTGACCACCTCGGGCGGCCCGGGGTTTGCCTCAACAAACTTGTCGTTTCTGATCTATCGCTATGCCCTGCTGGAGTACGACATCGGTGGCGCCTCGGTCGGCGGGGTCGTCGCAATTGTGCTCGCCAACGTGTTGGCTATTTTTCTGATGCGTTCTTTTGCACGCAGCCTCGAAGCTTGAATGGAACGCCTACCCTGGAAGGAACACAACGAAGGAACACAACGAAGGAACACAACGAAGAAACACAATGAAGGACACAGCGAAGAAACACAATGAAGGACACAGCGAAGGAACACAATGCTGACTCAGCATGCACAGCGAAAGAAGTGGATGATGACCGCCCTGGGTTGGGCCGTCGCTCTTCTGCTTTTCTTCCCGATCTTTTGGACGGTGCTCACCAGTTTCAAGACGGAGACCGAAGCCATCGCCCGCGTGCCGCACCTCCTGTTTCATCCGACCCTGGAGAACTACCACGCCGTGCAGCAACGCGCTAACTACCTCCTATTTGCTTGGAATAGCATCGTCGTCGCGGTCGGGTCCACGTTGCTTGCCATTGTCTTCGCGGTCCCGGCGGCATATGCCATGGCGTTCTTTCCCTCTAAGCGCACGAAGAACACCTTGCTCTGGATGCTTTCGACCAAGATGATGCCCTCGGTCGGTGTTTTGGTGCCGATCTATCTCATCTTTCGCGACCTCAATCTGCTCGACACCAAAACCGGCTTGCTGTTGCTCAACACGTTGATGAACCTGCCCATTCTCGTGTGGATGCTGTACACCTTCTTTCGGGAGGTGCCTCGCGAGATCCTGGAAGCGGCGCGCATGGACGGCGCTGGAACGCTGCGCGAAATCTACGATCTTCTACTGCCGCTGTCCTTGCCCGGTATCGTGTCCACCGCGCTACTCGCGATTATTCTTGCCTGGAACGAAGCCTTCTGGAGCTTAAACTTGACCGCTGCCAAGGCCGCGCCGCTTACGGCCTTTATCGCCTCTTTTTCCAGTCCGGAAAACCTGTTCTATGCCAAATTGTCCGCGGCTTCTACCATGGCGATTGCACCCATCGTGATCCTTGGCTGGCTCAGCCAAAAGCAGCTTGTGCGTGGGCTTACCTTCGGCGCGGTCAAGTAGGAGGCGGATAGCAAGCATGGCGACCGTACAGCTCAAGCAGGTGCGTAAATCTTTCAACGAAACCGAGATCATCAAAGGTGTTGATCTCGAGATCAACGACCGCGAGTTTGTTGTCTTCGTTGGCCCCTCCGGCTGCGGCAAATCCACGCTGCTGCGCCTCATCGCGGGGCTGGAAGAGATCAGCTCCGGCGAGCTTTTGATTGATGGCGTGCGCGTGAACGACGTCGCTCCGGCTAAGCGCAGCTTGGCGCTCGTCTTCCAAAGCTATGCCCTGTATCCGCACATGACGGTGGCGGACAACATGGCGTTCAGCCTCAAGCTGGCCGGGGTTTCGCCCACGGAGCGCGCAGCCAAGGTGCAGGAGGCCGCGCGCATTCTGCACCTTGAACCGTACCTTGACCGCAAGCCCAAGGACCTGTCCGGCGGCCAGCGGCAGCGCGTGGCGATCGGCCGCGCCATTGTGCGCAACCCCAAGGTCTTCCTCTTTGACGAGCCCCTTTCCAATCTTGACGCCGCCCTGCGCGTGCGCATGCGGCTTGAATTGACGACGCTGCATCGGCAGCTCAAGGCCACCATGATTTATGTGACGCACGATCAGGTCGAGGCCCTAACGATGGCCGATAAGATCGTCGTGCTGCAAGCAGGCAACATCGAGCAGGTGGGCAGCCCCATGGAGCTCTACCACCATCCGCGCAACCTCTTCGTTGCCGGCTTTCTTGGTTCACCGCGAATGAATCTACTACCTGCCCGTGTGCAGAGCGTTTCGTCGCATGGCATGACTCTGGCGCTGCCCCAAGATTCGTGCTTTGAGGTGGCCGTGGACCCCAACGCGGTGCAGTCCGGGGATGAACTCACTTGGGGCGTGCGTCCCGAGCACGTGGCCCTCACGGCGCGCTCCGGCTTGCCTGCGCGTGTGCAGTTGATCGAGCGGCTTGGCGGTGAAAGCTTTTTGCATGTGGAGCTCGCCAGCGGGCATCTGCTCGTGGTCAAGGTGGATGGCGAAACCGAGGTCGAGCTGCAGCAAGAGATCTCTCTTGCGATTGCGTCGCGACACATGTATGTCTTCAACGCTGCGGGCGAGACCCTGCCGCAAGCACGAATAGCGGGGTAAGCCCGCACGGAGTTCTCATGTCATCCTCTGAAAATTTCATCAAACTTAGCAACGATTCTCTTCAACGTGTGAGCCCCGCAGTACAAGTTCCCGCATACGATCGTGCGCAGCTGAAGCAGTCGACCGTGCATATTGGAGTGGGCGGCTTCCATCGTGCACACCAAGCCGTATACCTAGACGATCTACTGGCTTCACCGGAGGCGGAGCGCTGGGGCGAGTGCGGCATCGGCTTGCTGTTGAGCGATGCCCGCATGCGCGACGCGCTGCGCGGACAAGACTCGCTCTACACCGTGGTCGAGCGCAGCAGCGGCGCGCCCGCGGCTCGCGTGATCGGCTCAATGACCGGATTTTTCTATGCGCCGGAAGAGCGTGAAGCCGCGCTTGAAACCTTAGCCGCACCCGACACACGCATCGTGTCGCTCACCATCACGGAGGGTGGATACTTCATCGATGAAGGAACGGGGAGCTTCCTTGAGAACCATCCAGAGGTGAGGCACGATCTCGAGCATAGCGGAGAGCCGGTTTCAGCGCTCGGTTTTCTGGCCGAGTCATTAGATCGCCGCCGCCACCGTGGTTTGCCGCCATTTACCGTGATGTCGTGCGATAACTTGCAGGGCAACGGGCACGTAATCGGGCGTGTGTTGTCCGCCTTTGCGGAGCTTCGCGACCCCGCGTTGCGCGCTTGGATTGAGCGCCATGTGGCGTTTCCCAACAGCATGGTCGACCGCATTACGCCCGCTACGGCCGCTCGTGACATCGAGTTTGTCCGCGAACACTTCGGCATTGACGATGCTTGGCCTGTGGTGACCGAGCCGTTTAAACAGTGGGTGATCGAGGACACCTTTTCCAACGGCCGTCCGCATTGGGAGCGGGTCGGCGCAGAACTCGTCAGCGATGTGGCGCCCTATGAGCTGATGAAAATGCGACTGCTGAACGGCAGCCATCTTGCCATGGCATACCTTGGGGCGCTGATGGATTTCACCTTCGTACACGAGATCCTCCGAGATTCCCTGATGAGGACCTTTATCGAAACCTTCATGGAGGAGGTTACGCCTGTCGTACCGCCTATTCCCGGCGTTTCTGTGACGGACTATAAACAGACCCTGATCGAACGATTTTCCAATCCCGCGATCAATGATCAGGTCACGCGTATCTGCTCTGAAGGCTCCGCAAAGATGCCGAAGTGGGTGCTGCCTTCGATCGTGGAGTTGCTGGCGCAGGGCAGAAGTTTCGAGCTGACGAGCTTTGTCGTGGCTAGCTGGATCTTCTACTTGGGACGCGGCGTTGCGGATAATGGCAAGCCGTTGGACATCGTCGACGCACGTGCGGCCGAGCTGCGGGCGGTCGCAAAAAATGGCGGCTTGGATCCCGCAGCCATGCTTTCGGTGCGCTCCATCTTTGGCGAGGTCCTTCCCGCGAACCCGGCCTTCAACAGCCGCGTGCAAGAGGCATTGCAACTGCTTGCGCAAGCGGGTGCAAGGGGCAGTGTGCAGCACTACCTTCAGCTCGCAAAGCGGGCTGGCTAACGCCAGCCCGATCGGAAGCAGATGCAAAGCATTTCTGTGCAGCATTAGAAGGTGAACTTGCCCGCAAGCTGCACCTGCCGTGCGCCATTTTGGTAGCTGCCCACCTGACCTTGGCTGTTGACCTGGATGACGCCGAAGGTAGAGTCGTTGATATTGGCATCCGGGCCGCCGTAGATCTGGTGGTTGAGTGTGTTGAACATTTCGAAGCGGAACTGGAAATTGTAGCGCTCATTGGTTCCGAAACGAGTGTTCTTCACCAGGGACGAATCGAAGTTGTTGTAGCTAGGATTGCGGACATCCGGCATCACGCGCGGGGCGGTGCCGATAGTAAACGGGGCAGTCTTGGCAAGGGCCGCTGTGTTGAAGAAGTGGGCGTTCGTAGGGTGCGAGGTTTTGTAGTCTTGACCGGTGGCGTTGGGACGTTGCGGGCCGGTGAAGATACTCGAGGCCGTGGAGCCGTTATCGTAGCTCCCAATGATGACAGGCGTGCCACTCGAGTAGCTGACAATGCCGTTCACCTGCCAGCCACCGAGGAACAGATCGACCGCCTTCGGGATATTGGCCGCGAACCGATGGCCTTGGCCGAACGGCAGCTCATACACGGCGCTCGAGGTCAGGATGCGCGAAACGTCGTAGCCGGAAAGACCGAACTCGCGCTCCGGGTGGTACTGGTCGGCGTAGGTCTGGGACGAGGGCCCGAGGTAGCTGACGCTCGAAGCGGAGTTGTCCTCTGCCTTTGATCCTGTAAAGGCAAAGGTATAGCTGAGACCCCTGGTGAACTGCCGTGTGACGCGCACTGTAAACGCGTTGTAGATGGAGCTGGCGCCCGGCTTGCGGAAGCTGGAAACGCCGTTGTACTGCGGGTACTGCCGAAGCAATTGGCTAAGCTGAATCGTGGGTTGCGCGAGCGGTGAACCGATTGTTGTGATTTTGCCGTAAAACGGATTCGCTACCTGATTCTTTAACGTGCTGCCTAAAGCGAGGTATGAGTCCGGCAACTGATCGTAAGGAGTGGCCGGATCGCCGTTGATCAGAAACGTTCCCTTGCTGCCCAGATAGGCGACCTCGGTCACGAAGTTCAAGGGCAGCTGATATTGCGTGCTGAGGTTCCATTGCTGCGTGTACGGTGTTCGCACGCTGCTGAAGAAGGACTCCTGAATTCCGTTGCCGATGTCGATGTTGGCAAGGCAAGCGGGATTCGCGAGGCAGGTGGGATCAAGCGCCTGGGGAACCTGGTAGCCGGAAGGGAAGGGGTTGGAAAGGTCGGCGATGGGCGCGCTGTGCTGGCTGTTGAAGCTGGGATTGAAGGTCGTTTGCGCACTGAACCCTTCCGTGCCAGCAGCGCCGGTGGTGCCGGCAGCCTGCAAAGCCGAGGGCTGAAAGACGAGCCCATAGCCGCCGCGAATGTCGAACTTGCTGGTGGGGCTGTAGGCGAAGCCGAAGCGCGGACCGAAATCCTTCCATTGCGTGGGCGCTTGGTGGCGACCATACCTCGAGTTCGCGCTGCCGGCGAGCACCATCTGCCCGCGGAGATTGCTGCAGTTCGGGCAACTGACGCCCATTGCGGGAGTGACGCTGCCCAGCACATTCGGCAGCGTCGGATTCCAATACGAGAGCTGATTGTTCTTCTCCGTACGCGGCAACTCCGCATCCCAGCGAAGGCCGTAGTTCAACGTCAGCTGGTGCGTGACCTTCCAGTCATCCTGGGCATAGGCCGCGAGGTAGTACGAGGTTTGCACGGTATGCGGATCGAAGGTGATGTTTCCACTCGACGGCAGGCCGAGTAGGAAGGAAGCGACTGAGTTACCGGAACCGTCATCGTTGTCAGGGCTGAGGCGCGTCCAGCTCTGGTCGGAGAAGTAGTTTCCAGACGGATAGGCATACTGGTAGAAGTCGAGGTTCAGCAGACGCCACTCGCCACCGACGCGGACGGAATGGCCGCCGGCGATCTTGTTGAGGCTGGCGTTCACGTCGTGCGCGAGCGGGTTCTCTTGAAGAGGGATGTAGCCTTGGGCGCCGATGTCTGAGAATCCCTGGCTGAAGCCGAAATGCGGAAATAGGCGGGTGTTCTGGTTGGCTTGTGTGTTGATCGAAGCGGGGAAGCCAAGGGTAGTGGCGTCGAAACCCTGACCAAACGCGGTTCGCACATAGGTCGATTTGGAGAAGCCGTACCGGAACTCGCCGACTAGAGTGGGGGTAAACGTAACAACGTTGTTGAAGGACAAGCTATACGCCGTGGAGTTAGCTGGGCCGTTGTAGCCGCCGGTAGTTGCCGCATTGCCGAGGTCGTTCAACGGAACGCCGTTACCCGCAAAGTGCGAGAACCGAATGAACGAGTGCCACTTTTGTCCAACTTGCTGATCGACACGGGTATCGAAGTGGTAGTAGTTGTTCGTAGAGCTTCCAGCGACATTGACGCTGCTATAAAGGCCCGAACTGGTTGTCGCTTTCGGGTAAAAGCTGAGCACTTTTTGTGCGATCTGCGAGGCGGGAGTACTGAGATACTGCGTGGGGATGATGTTGCCCGGAAACGGGTCGCGCAGGTACTGCGTGGAGCCATTCACGGTCACCGCGTGAACCGAGTAGGGGTTGTAGATGGGAATAACTTTGCCGGATGAATCTTTGTAGCCGGAAAAGTCCCCTGTAAGGAATGCCGGGTTGGGCACGTTCACGCCGCTCGAACCCGCAACCTGCTGCCGGGAATCCTCGAAGTCAGCGAAAAAGAAAGTCTTATCGCGATGAATCGGACCGCTGATCGTGCCACCAGTCTGGTAGCGATGGCCGTCGGGTTTGGTGCTGCCGCGCGTGCCGAAGGCCTGAGCGCCCAGACCGGAAGGCTCTGCAAATTCGAAGATGCTGCCGTGGAACTGGTTCGTGCCGCCTTTAGTGACCAGGCTGATAATCCCGCCCGAGAAGCGCCCATACTCGGCTTCGAGCACGCTCGATTGAACGTTGACTTCTTGGACGGAGTCAATGATGGGCGTGTAGGCGCTGGCGTTATTGCCGACGTTATTTTCAGGCAGAATGTTGGTCATGCCATCGATCAGCTGCTCGTTATTGCCGTTGCGCGAACCGCCGATATGCGGCGTAGAAGCTCCGCCGACGTTGCTCACGGTGGGCGCTAGCGCTGCGAAGTCGAAAGGGTTGCGGCCGTTGTCGGGTAAATCCAAAATCTCGCGCGAGGAGATGGTGGTGGAAAGATTCGAAGTCTCCGTATCAAGGCGCTGATCGTTGGCAGATACCTCGACCGTGTCGGAGGTTTGGCCGACTTGGAGGTTGAAATCTGCCTCGTTGGTCTGGGAAACCGACACCTGAACACCCGTTTGCTCGGCAGGACGGAAGCCCGTCGAGGTGACGCTTACCGTGTAGCTTCCGGGCAGCACGAAGGTGAACGTGTACCGTCCGGCAGAATCCGTTTGCACCGTGCGAGTCTGGTTGGTGGCGGTCTCGCGAATGGTGACCGTGGCCGACGGGATGTTGGCACCGTTGGGGTCGGTGACAACGCCTTCGATGTTGCCGGAGGGTGTTTGAGCAAAAAGCGGGGAAGCACAAAGCAGGATTGGTGCAAAGAGAACACAACGTACAGTACGCATAAAGTTCCTAAACCTCGATGTCTTGCGGAACAGATTCAGACCTGTACAACTACATAGTTTTCGCTGACAGTGGTGTGAGCCCTTATAGCTGCCGAACCCAAAGCGTGTCAACAAATGTGCAGAGGAGAAGGCTTCCGGGCGTTGCTGGACCGCCAGCTCGCGTTAGATGAGTGGGAGCACATGTTGCAACTGGACCCGACCTCGGCCGTTGCGCTGGACTGGATGGCGAAAGCAAGGATCGAAGCCGGGCAATATACCGCGGCGATCGATCTGCTGCGCACGGCCAATCGCGACCAAACGCAGAGGTGGACCTGCTGAATCCTACCCTGTTACTTGAGACGGCCATCACCGAGCTGAATGCGGCAAAGGCGCAGCAGCCGAGGCACTTCGATGTGCTGATGAACTTGGGTGCTGCCGAGGGCAGGGAGGAAGCGTTGGGCTGCGGTCAGGGAGCATTGGAGGCGACTGTGGCGCTGAACGCGAGTGAGGCAGAGGCTTACTTTCAGCTGCTTACCGTGCTGCGCGTTGGAGAGGAGGTAGGCGCCACCTCATGGGCAAACGAACACTTTGTTTCGACCGACAAACAGCAGAGTTACTTGGTACGAATTGTATCTAGGGAAAGAACGTTGTACTGACGGAACGTCAGCAGGAGACCGTAGAAAAGCGCATACATCAGTTGCATGCTCGCCGCGTTCCAGTCTTGTCGCAGCGAGGAACCGAACGTCAGGGCCACGATCATGAGCATGCCGACACTGCACACGTAACGCATCTGCCAGCCTAACAAAAGAAGGGCTCCTACCAGCAGCTCCGCCCAGGGCAGACTTATGCTGAACAGGTACACAGCCGAGGACGGCAGAGGGGTCTGCGCAAACATCGGTACAAGTTGATGCCCGAAGGCCTGAACACCGTGCTGGATACGGGTCAGGCCATGGATGAAGATGTTCATACCTAAGATGATTCGGGTGAACAGGTAAGCAAGTTTGCGGTCGGTAAGGTCCTGAGCAGGATGAGACATCGTAGTGACTCCGGCGGAAGCGCTATAACGTTCGATTAATCAAGGCAGGTGGCATGTGTCGTACAGGGTCAGGGTCGAGCCTTCTCGAGGTAAGCCCGTGCCATGGCGGCTCCGGCCTGCGCGCAATCGTCGTCCAAGGAGCCGGCCGGAGAACCGGCGACCCCGATCGCGGCCACGATAACACCATCAGGGCGTGTGATGGTCACACCGCCGGGTTCAAGCAAGATGCCCGGGATATGCACGAGTTGCGACGACTTCGGGTCAGAGAGCACCTCGTTGGCGAGCGCGGTGGTGCTGGTAACACCACGGATGGGCCCAAGGTTCAGAATGGTGTAGGCCTTTAAGCGCGCACTCTCCACCGCATAGGGTGTAGCGCCGTCACCGCGGGCCACTACCTGCATTACAGCGGAAGGATCAAGGATCACTGCGGTGACGTAATGTTTGTCTGCGGCGCAACGCGTGACGGCTGCCGTGGCCGCTTCCTGCGCGACGCTGTACGGCAAACCGGGCATGGCCGGAAAGACGGCAGGGGCGGACGGCGTTTCCAAACGTGGCGACGAAGGATCAGCGGAGGAGACCGCTACACCGGCGGCATAGTCGGAGACAACAGCCGGCCGCGTAAGAAAAGGCCGCAGCGCCGTTGAGAACGCCTTGGAGTCGGGGCTGTTTTGGAAGCGCTCAGCCTGATCGGCAAGACTCGCCCAGCGCACCCGCAACAGGAAGGCCGACGGTTTGTCCACGGCAGGGCCAAACTCATCCCCGAGATGCCCAGGTTGACGGGCGACCAAGGGAAGGGCCTGTTGCATGGCAGTGCGAAAGCCGGATTCCTGACCGGGTTTCACCTGAAACTCCATAAGCTCCACGACCGGGCTGGCAGGCTTGGAACCGGGCGGTCCGCCAAACAGTCCGGTGATCGTGCCCTGGGCAAGAACCTTGCCGCGAATGGCCACATGCAGGCGCGGCAGCGTGGCTGTCTTCTCAAGGCCGAGCGTGGGCACGCTAAGAGCGTAGACCGTGACCACGTAGTGGTGCGGCCGATCCTGGCCTGGCTGCGGGCAGGGGCCAGCGTAGTGGCTGACCGCCGCGTCGGTATAGCCCAAAATCGCGGGTGGAGGGAGCGGTCCGTTGGTGTTGCCGGCACCCTCGGGAAGGCTATGCGTCTCCGGCGGCAGATCCATGACCAGCCAATGGGTGTAATCGACTCCCGAAACGCTGTCGGGTTCAATCATCTCCAGGGCGAAGCTCTTGGTCCCCGCAGGGGCTTGCCCCCAGGCCAAAGCCAACGAATGGTTCTGGCCGTGGCAGCCGAGCAGATCGGACTCCGCATTGGCCGGCAAGAGCGCGTTGTCGGTGAACGTAGGGCTGGTGACGCTCAGTGCGGCCACAGCCGGGATGCCTGCAGAGGATGATGGGTCTTGGGCGACAAGAGCGGCCGTGAAGAACACCATACTGCATGCTGCCATTAGAAGCCACCGCAGCCCGGTTTGACGAGCAAGCCTGCGCAGCGTTGCAAAGGCGTTTTGCTGAAAATTCCGGCTGAAAGGGTAAATATGTTTAACCATAATGCGATTCCTTGAGCAAAGTGAGGCACAGTGTTCCGTAGATGATGGCCGCAACGTGACTTGACTGCTGTGGACTCTTCATGGACGAGCCAAGACTCGGTGCCGAACGGGCGCGATAGCGAAAGTGGTTACGCTCGGCGAAAGCCTTCCAGGAGGGAGTCGTCGACCTCGGGCAGGTCCTCGACTATGTCCTTAGGGCTGCGACTGACGACCCACCATAGACTTTCAGTTGTGCTCATATTGGCTTCAATGTGTGGCGTAAACGCGGGCACAAACAGGTAGTCACCCTCGGTCAGGTCCACATGCTCCCGAAAGTTCTCGCCGTAGTAAAGCCGCGCATGCCCAGCCAATACATACGCTCCGGTCTCAGCTTCACCATGCGTGTGGGGCAGCGAGCGAGCGCCCGGAAGGTTGTGCGCTTTACCAGTCCAGATTTTGGTGGCGGGCATGTTTTTCTCGCCCACTCCCGTAACGATGATCAATCCGCCGGTCTGGCCTGTATGAGTGTTTTCTTGGCCTTTGCGCGTGACCAAAGGTTTAGACTCAAGACTCATGACGCTTCTCCTCCGTATTACTTCAATTTGCCGAAGCTCGTGTTGCCAAAGATATTTCCAGTGCGTCTTTTCACAGAGTCGGTACAGGGGGCCGAGCGTTAGCCTCCGCGACGGCCCAGCCCCAAGTGATCAGCTCCGCAGTGCAATCATCGGGATCAATGGCGCATTCAATGAGCACGGGAGCGCCACGGTACCCTGCCGCAAACTTGAGCGCTTCAGCCAATTCATCGGCCGTGTTGGCTTTGCGGCCGACACCCTTGCCGTCGTCGGCGTTGAAGGCAGTCATTAGCCCGGCATAGTCCCAGTTCTTGACTCTGTTGTAAGGGCCATCGTGGATCTCGGCCTCAATGGTGTAGCCGCGGTTGTTCATGAGCAGGATCAGGATCGGCAGATTCTCACGAATCATCTGCGCGACCTCCTGCGCGGTCAGTTGAAAGGAGCCATCACCCACCATCAGCACCACGCGACGCCCCGGTGCGCCCAGCGCGTAGCCAAAGGCCGCAGGCACAGACCAGCCGATGGCGCCCCATTGCATTTCCACCTCAAATCGCGCTCCGTGCGGCAGATGCAGCTGCATGCCGTTGAACCAGGAGTCGCCCGTTTCCACCATCACCGTGGTCTCCGGCGTAAGCGAAGCCTGTACTTGCCGCACAACCTCTGCACGCGTGAGCTTCGCGGTTGCATCCGCTACGGCCGTCAGCGGCTGTTGTGGGTTCAGCTTGCGGTATTCGAGCATCGTGGCGTCCTGCCGCTGCACTATGCCGGCAAGCGCTTCGAGAAACTCCGCCATCTCGATCTGACCGAAGCTGTGGCCCTGAAACGAGACGCGATCGAGGCCGACCGTGACCATGCGATCGGCTTCCGGCCTGGCCTTCCAGCCGACTGTTGAATAGTCGTTGAAGATGGTGCCGACGCAGATCAGGGTGTCGGCCCAGTTGAGGAGGCTTTGCGTGCCGAGGCTGCTGATCTCGCCCCAGAAGTGCCCGATGAACTGCGGGTGGTCCTCAGGAAAAAAGCTTTTAGCCGCGGGCAGCACGGCCACGGCACAGCCCAGGGCCTCAGCGAGTTGAAGTACCGCCGCCTCTGCGCGTCCGGCACGCACGCGACTGCCGATCAGCAGCAGCGGTTTCTTCTTGGTGTTCAGAAACGCGGCAACGGCGTCCGTGGCCGCTGCCAAGTAGGACGGTTCAGTGCCTTTGCCGCCCAGCAGCGCCTCCACGGGCCCGGGCGCGCCGCAGGGCGCCTTGGGAAGATTGCAAGCGATCTCGATGTAGGCGGGTTTGCGGTTGCGTAGCGCGGCCTGTATCGCTGCATCGATCTGCTGCGGCGCCTGCGAGGCATGCGTGATCGTAACCGCTTCACACGTGACGTGCCGCGCCATCTCCCGCATGTAGTCGAGATCGTAATTGGCTAACGTGTGGTGCAGTATGCGGTCGCTGCCGTAATCGTTGGAGTTTGGCGCGCCCGAGATCAGGATTACAGGCAGGTCTTCCGCATAGGCGCTGCCCAGTGGGCCCAGCGCGCACAGGCCGCCGACACTGAACGTCACCACTGCGGCGCCCGCGCCGTTTGCCCGCGCGTAGCCTTCCGCGCTGTAGCCGCAGTTCAACTCATTAGAGCAGTACACCTGTTGCATGTTCTTGTTACGCAAGAGCTCGTCAAGCAGCACGAGGTTGTAGTCGCCAGCAACAGCGAAGTGGTGCTTTAGCCCGATCTGTTCCAGGCGTGTGGCGAGATAGGTTCCAACGGTCCAGTCCATCACGGCTCCAGTGCCTTGCCTACAGCGGTTTCGAGTGCATACACGATGGTGTCCTTGGCCAATGGCACCTTGAAGGCGTTGGTCGGTTGCGGCGTGGCGTCCGCTAACGCGAGTTCTGCTGCGGCACGGAAGGACTCGGTCGTGGCTGGTTGGTCTGCGAGTGCTGCTTCCGCCGCATAGGCACGCCACGGTTTATGCGCAACGCCACCCATCGCCAGCCGAGCGCTGCGTATTATGTTGCCGTCCAGCTCAAGCGCTGCCGCTACAGACACCAACGCGAAGGCATAGGAGGTGCGGTCACGCACTTTCTCATAGTGCGAGTGCTCGGCGTAGGGTGAGGCGGGCAGGTCGATGGACAAAATTAATTCGTGCGGGCGCAGGGTGTTCTCAACCTCGGGCGTGTCTCCTGCCAGGGTGTGAAAGTCTGCGAACGGGATGGTGCGTGGACCCTCGGGTCCGGTGACACGTATCTCCGCATCTAGCACCGCCAAAGCGATGCACATATCCGAGGGGTGTGTTGCGATGCAGGCGGGATTGGTGCCCAGGATGCCGTGCACGCGATTGTAGCCGCCGATAGCCGCGCACCCGCTTCCGGGGTTGCGCTTATTGCAGGCCTGGTAGACCACGTCATAAAAGTAGTAACAACGCGTGCGCTGCAGCAGGTTGCCGCCATTGGTGGCCATATTGCGCAGCTGCGCGGAAGCGCCCGCAAGGATGGTCTGCGAGAGAAGAGGATAGTGCGCGCGAACAAGCGGATGGGCGGCCGTGTGGCTGTTCCGTGCGGTAGCACCCAGCCGCAGACCGCCGTTTGGCAGGGCCGTAATCGCGCCGAGGGCGAGACGGTTGATGTCGACCACTTCGTCGGCTTGCTCGACGCCATACTTCAGCAGATCGACCAAGTTCGTTCCGCCGGCAAGAAACCTGCTGTTGCGCCCAGCAGCTTGCGCCTGGACGGCCGCGTCCGGCGAGTTCGCCCGATGATACTGAAGCGGGTTCATGACAAAACAACCTTTTGGCTCTGGTTACAGGCCGCCATCACATCCCCTTCGTCGCAAATTGAAGGCGAATGCACACAGTACGCGTGAGCGACCGCCGCGACGATGCCCGGGTACGCAGCGCACCGGCAAAGATTGCCACTCATCCGCTCTTTGATCTCTTCCGGCGTGAGCCGAAAGGGGCCGGGAGCTCGTACATCGGCCGTGACGTGGCTAGGTTGGCCGCTGCTCACCTCATCCAGAAGCGCCGTCGCGGACATGATCTGACCGGAGGTGCAGTAGCCGCATTGGTAGGCGTCGTATTGAAGAAACGCCGCCTGCACCGGACTGAGCACGTCTCCATGCGCTAAACCCTCGATGGTGGTGATGGAGTCGCCCTGATGCACCAAAGCCAAAGACAAACAGGACACGATGCGTTCGCCGCCAACATGCACCGTGCACGCGCCACACTGCCCATGGTCGCAGCCCTTCTTGGTTCCAGTCAGGCCCAGCGTTTCACGTAGCACATCCAGTAGACTCGTGCGCGGATCGACCTGTACACGCACTTCCGTGCCGTTGACCGTGAACGACAGGGGCATCGTAGGGACCGCGCCTGTTGCCTCGAGCACCGGAAATGGCTCGACCGTATTGCGTGGTACCGTGCTTTTTTGGGTGTCCATGAGGTAAAGCTCCTGAGTGGGGAAGCTGAGCGAATGGCCGGTTGAACTTGTTTACAGAATCACTTCTTTGTCGGCCGGGATAGCGTCAATCTCATCGGAGGTGAGGCCGAGGTGATCCATCGCGATGATCTTCGGCAGACGCCGGATCCATTGATTGAGCGAAATATCCTGAAATTCGTGTGTGGCAAACATCTCAAGAAAGATCAGATCGGTGTCACCCGTGTTCTCGACGTAGTGACCGGCGACGGCTGGAATAAAGCCAACGTCGTTCGCGTTGAAATCCATGGTGCGCGCTTGTTCGCTCGAATTAAATAACGTGACGCGCGCGGAGCCTTGAATAAAGAAAGTCCACTCGCTTGCATTGGGGTGCCAATGCATCTCGCGCAGGCCGCCGGGCTTGACCACAACAATGGCTGCCGCAATCTTTTGGGAGACGGGGAAGTTGTGGCTATCCACAATGCGAACTTCGCCTTTGTCGTTCTTATGGGTCGGCTGCATGGCGCTGGGCCTGAAGGTATACACCGGGCCGGTACCAAAGTCGGCCATCTTTGCTTCCCGGCGGTTCGACGCAAGCGTATCCGGTGCATTCCCGCGAAAGATATACAGCGAGTCCGTGGGCAGTTTAGCAATGCTTTCCGGCGCAAGCTTGAAGTTTTTGGCCAGGACCTCGGGTGGTGTATGGGCTAACCAATCCGAGAGCAGAAAGGTGCTTTCTTCCGAAAAGCTGCCTTGGTTGAAGACAAGCAAGAACTCGCAGCCATCCTCGCCCAAACCTTGAATGGAATGCGGGAAGCCAGCTGGAAAAAGCCACAGATCCCCTTGGCTCACATCGTCGATAAACATGCTGCCGTCTGGTTGCAAGAGCGTCACACGGGCCGAGCCCGCCAGCATGTAGGCCCACTCATCCGATAGGTGCCAATGCAGCTCCCGATAGCTGTTGCCGGTGATGCGCATCTGAACGCCGGCAATCTCCTTGGAACTGGGCAGCTCGCGCTCGGTGACCTGATGCGTCCAGCCGCCTTCCTGCACCCGGCGGTGCGTGAGATCGAACGAATACCAGATCGGCGGTGTCGAACCATGGTCGGTCGCAGGGGGCCGGCTTGAGTTTGGGTTCTGCCGCGCTAAGGCATCGTTCGACGGTCCGGGGTTGCTAGCCGAAATGTTACGTTGTGCCTGCCTAGTATTCGCTCTGCCCGCTTCTCCTCCAGATCCGAACGAAGAGGGCGGCCGACCTTCTATAGTGTTGGCTTTCTGCATAAGGCACGATCCTTTCTGTTAACGGCTTCCATGAAGAACGGGAAAACGAAGCTCGCCGAGGCGTATGGGAAGCCGACGTTGTCGATCCCCGGTTGCATGAAAAATCGCGTTTGTAACGGCCGCGTTTACGCCGGTGACGCCCAGTTCGCCGACACCCTTAATTCCGAGCGGGTTGACCAACGTGTCTACCTCGTCCAGCAGGATGGTCTCGACTTCGCCGACATCTGCCGCGACCGGGAGAAGGTACTCGCTTAAATCCTGATTTATGTAGCGCGCGTAGCGTGGGTCCAGTTCGGTGGCCTCGTGCGTTGCTGAGGAGATACCCCAAATCTGGCCGGCGTTGAGCTGCGCCCAGGCAGTGCGCCGGTTCATGATGCGTCCCGCGGCAAAGACGCCGATGAGCCGGGCCACACGCAGCATCTGCGTCGCACGATGGATCCGCACCTCCGCGAACTGCGCCCCAAACGCAAACTGCATCCGGTCTTTCAAGCCAGCGCCCCCGACGAGGGACGGCTTGCCTTCGAGAAAGCGTGTGTGACCCTCTGCCGACATCCCCTCAGGCGTGTTGGTTGCCCGCTGATATATCTCTTCACCGCCGCCCGCGCGGCGGATCGAAACGGAGAGTGGTTCGACGAGCGAGCCGGCGATCAGCAAACCTTCCTGAAGACGTATCTCATCAACAGGAACACCGGCCAGGATGGACTTTTCCTTCACCACGGCCGCCGAAGCGGCACGAGCTAAGCGCGACCGGATGTTCTCGCAGGCGAGCGCGAGGACGGAACAGATCGACGCCGTCGAACTGGAGCCGGCTGCGATGGGAGCCGGCGCCAATGTTGAATCGCCGACCGCCACTTCAACAGACGCCAGAGGCAATCCCAACAGGTCGGCCGTGGTTTGCGCGATGACGGTACGAACACCGTTGCCGATCTCAGCCGTGCTTGTCTCCACCCGCACCTGCAGCTGTTCCGTCAGCGTGATCGCGCAGTCGGCGCATTGGATCTGCGTTGGATAAAACGCGGTCGCGTATCCCCAGCCCACGTGTTCGGTCGGGGTGGAGTGCGAACCGATCTCAGGGTTACGTTGCGGCCACCCAAAAAGCTTCGCTCCCTTCTCCATGCATTGCAGGAGCGAGCGGCTGGTGTACGGCTTATGGGTCACTGTCTCCACACGGGTCTCGTTGCGGCGGCGCAGCTCCAGTGGATCCATCTTCAGCTTGTAAGCCAGTTCGTCCATGGCCGACTCCATGGCGAACAAGTACGGCATCTCGGGAGGAGCTCGCATGAAACCGGGCGCTTGCCGGTCAGCTCGCACGTTCTTGACGCAGGTCCTTACGTTGTCGCACGCGTACAGTCTGGCCGTTGCATCGGAGCCGGCCGTGGCGAAGGTGTCGTCGCGGCCCGTGAGCTCCCAAGAGTTATGCTCCAGCGCGATGAGACGACCCTCCGTTGTGACACCCAGGCGCAGATGATGCCGCGTCTCCGCGCGATAGTGGCGAATGGTAAACATCTGCGTGCGCGTTGCCACAAACTTCACCATGCGACCAAGACGTTTGGCCGCAAGCGCAATCAGGGCTGTGGCCTGTCCCATCCTGCCCCGCGAACCGAAACCGCCGCCTGTATACGGCGAGTGAACACGGATGTTCTCCGGGCTGATGCCGAGCTGAAGCGCAAGGCCATGCTGATGGCCGCGAACGTTCTGCGAGGATTCATACACATCGAGCTGCTGCCCATCGTTGCTCCACACGCACGTTGCCTGAAAGAGCTCCATGGGATTGTGGTGCTGCGGTGGTGTTTCGTACCATGCATCGAGGCACACAGGCGCGTGGGCGAAGGCTTTGTCGAAGTCGCCCGCGCAAAGCTCCGGTTCGCCTAGCGGAGCGAAGGGTTCAATCTCCTCACTGCCCGGGTCATCGAAGCTCCCGGAAGCCATTTCCTCTCTGAAGGTAAACTTCAGTCGTTCTGCCGCTTGGTCGGCGATCTCCGGCGTGTCCGCGACGACCACGGCGATGATTTGGCCTGCGTAGTGGATCTCCGGCGAGCCTAGGGGCGGCCACGCTCCTGCAACATAGCCGCTGTGCTGCTTGTCTGGTGCGCCCCGGCCGGACTTCACCTCTTCGCCCACGTTCTGATAGGTGAGAATGTCGCAAAGGCCGACGACCTTTCGCGCCTCCGTCTCGTCGATACCAGTGATCTCACCGAGAGCTATGGGCGCTGTGACGAGAACGGCATGTGCGGCACCCGGCGACGGTTGATCAGCGCCGTACACGGCACGTCCTGTCACCTTCAGGTGTCCGTCCACGCGGGCGTATCCGCGGCCGATCAGACCATGTGTGCTGGTTTGCTTCATCGCTCGTCCGCTGCCCCTTTCGCAGAAGGATTGACACATCACGACACGGCGCTAGCTCGCCGCGCTTGGTGGTATGTGTTCGTGTTCGGAACGCTAGATGCGCTTTTCAGCGCAGCACATGTACTGGATCGAGGCGTTTAACAAACGCCCAATCACTTCCAGTTCAAATTCGCTTTGCGGTCCGTACACCATCACGTACGTCTGCGGCAGCCCATGGTCGCGCCCAGCAAGGCCATGAAATTGAGCCCAGCCCGCCTGAATAGCCACAATCGCATCGCTTGGGCTAAGCACCAGGTGCATGGAACCGTCCACAGGATGAATATGCGCGATCTCTCCATTGGAAGAGCCCTGCACCGGATCGACGTGGTCGACCAAGCAACAGGTGATGGCTTGAATGAGCTGTTCGAAATGGCTGCGCATGTAGCGCACCATGGCGCTGTTGTCCGCAACGGTCTTATCGAAGAGTTGCTGCAGTGCCTTGCGAAACTCCTCGTTGGGCTGCTGCGTCAGTTGGCGGTGCGGGATCGGGTAAGGGGCGACTTCGGGCCGCTTCGAGGGCCGCGGCGGCAGCGCATACAGTGTTTGGATGTCGTATCGTGTGCCCACCCTCTTTCGCGTGTCTTGCAGATCGAAAGGGTCTCGCATCTTCAGCCGAAGCTGCGTCATATGGAGGTAACCCGCAAGCGTGTCGTCGTGAACACCCTGGTCTAAATCGACCCAGCCTTTGAAGTCGCGTGTAACCCACCACGCAGCCAACCCGAGCAGCCCGCCCGCGAGTAGTCCTGAGCCCTGTACCTTCTTTGCCATGGTGCGTCTCCCGGAGCTTGCTATTGATGTTGGATCAATACTCAACGTACGAAAACGGGAATGATTGAAATCATCGACAAGCAGCGGTTTGGTCCAGAAGCTGCTTCACATACGGTGCCCACAATTCGGCGACCTGCAGTGTTTGGTGTCCCTTTGATTTGGGACCTGCCGGAATCAGGACGGCTTGAGCGCCGGATACCTTTGGAATGGCTTGGTTCAGAACGCCCAGTTCCGCTGGATTCAGCTCGTCGTCGGCAAAATTGATCGCCAGCAAGGGTGCCTTGATCTTGCCAAGTGCGCCGGACGGATCGTAATCCTTCGAGGCGTCGAACTCGTATACCGTGTCGTTCGCGTCCTCTTCGTCCAGCGAAGTCTTGTTTGTCTCGTTCACCTTGTTGTCGGCGCCTTCTAGGTCGGCCACTTCTTTCTCTAGATAGGCTGTGCCGTCGGCCATCATTTTGAAAAGGTTGTTCGCCGTGCCTAGCGCCAATGGTTGCCGATCGTAGTCGCCGCCGTTGTAGCCTGGATCGCCCACAATCGCCTGGATCAGCATGCGCCGCCATAGAAGATTGCGTCCCTTCACCGGCCCGGGAACGCAGGCAATCGGCACGAGCGCGCGCATCGCGTCTGGGTATTGTTCTGCCCACATCCACGTGTGCATGCCTCCCATGGAGGTCCCCAGAAGGAGCCGTAGCTTCTTAATGCCGAGCTCCTCGGTCACCAGTCGATGCTGCGCCTGGACCATGTCGCTATACGTGTACTTGGGAAAGCGTGCCTTCAACCCGCCGCTCGGCTTGGTTGAACCGCCGTGGCCAATGCCATCCGGGATGATGACGAAGTATCGGCTGCTGTCGAGCGGTTGGTTATCTCCGAAGAGAAAATCGGCGATCGACGGCTTCAAAAATTGTTTGCCGCTGCCCGTTGTACCGTGCAACAGCAGGACTGCATTGGCAATCTCGCCCTCGCTGCCCTTCTGCGGCGAGCCTAGAGTCCGGTACTGGATCTCGAGTGAGGGGAGCACCTCGCCAGAGCTGAAGAGGAAGTTGGGAATCACGTACTTCGATTCAGTCACGTTCATGGCTACGCCTCCAAGCACGCAGGAGTGCTGCAGTTCAGTCCATCAGACTGGGATACTTGTGTCGGAACTCGATGAAGGAGGCACAAGTAAGTATCTAGATATTTACTTTAAGAATGCAGGGGTCGACTGTCAAGCGCTTCAGAACAAATTCATCATTTCTCTTCCATTGGCTTGCGTTTGCGGGTAGCCCAGGTCACCGCAGCTGCAGCGCGTCAACTATGCCCAGGCGGACGAAGGAACCCGAGGACCACCTCGATACAGTGTGCCTCCCGGGCAGCCAGGGCCTTCTTGGTGGTGAGGTGCCTTTTGAAAATTGTAGAAAGTGTGTGCTGGTTGGCGATGTAAAAGTGACTCACGCCCACCAACGTGATGTACAGCTGCATTGGGTCGACGCCCTTTCGGAAGATACCCTGCTGCTCGCCCTGCGTAAGGAGCTGCCGCACACAGTCGAGCAGCGGCGTATACAGCGGCTCAATCTTTTCGCTTCGCTGCAAATGCACCGCGCGATGGAGGTTTTCCTCGTTGAGCAGGGCAACGAACTCCGGGTGCTTTGCGACGTACCGCATATTGAAAGAGACCAACTTCGCCACACCTTCGGCCGGCGGCAGCGATTCCACATCCAGCGAACGCTCCTCATTGCGCTTGGCGGTATAGGCGCGCTCCAGCACGGCAAGCCAAAGGTCCTCTTTGCTCCCGAAATAGGCGTAAATCATGCGCTTGTTCGCGTTTGCGCGCGCAGCAATCTCTTCCACTCGGGCCCCGGCAAACCCTTTTTCCGTAAACTCGATCAGAGCGGCGTCCAGAATACGCAAACGCGTTCTGTCAGCTCGTCCTTCAACGTGAGTGAGGCCTGTTTCAGCTTTTGACTTCAATACAGCAATCCTGGTGCTTGTCGAAGTTTGCACGTACTGCAACTGAACCGCACGGCATCCAGCTTATCGGGCAACACTCTATCGTAAACGTGGCTTTCGTGCTGCCGCGCCGCTCATGGTGAAAAGGAAGCTTCGCCTGGGCCGCCCGCTTTTCTCAAACTCGCCCACGACTACGAACGAAAACACCCTTCAGCACCCTCGGAACCGGAAAAGGTGACAGCCGGGCTTGCAGCTTCTTCATTGACCATGAATTATGGTGGGCACAGCAGGATTCGAACCTACGACTTCCACCGTGTGAAGGTGGCACTCTACCGCTGAGTTATGCGCCCGTATCGGGACCGGCCTAGGCCAAAACGCTCCCAGGCCTCTGTAGATTCAGCGTAGCATCTCGAACTGGCCATTGCCAATCCGTTCGGCGGGGGAGAACGAATGACTCACTTCGTGCTGGGGAAGATTGCGGGGTTAGGGAGATCCTCCTTCAGCCAGAACAGGGGGCCGACCCGGTACAATATCGCCCTGATGACGCCTGATCGCCAGACCGCGCGCGCCCCCCTGCCTGAAAAGGTGCCGAAGGGGCAGGTTCCTGCGCAACCTCCTGAAAATTTGGGGGTTGAGGAGGATATGGGAACGGCCGCGCTCCATCCCGGTTTGCTCGATGCAGGGTTTCTACCCGGCCATTCTGTGCCGGCAGATCCGGGCTCTCGGCACCCTGCCATGGGGCACGGATTTGGCAACGGCCTGTCTGCAACCGAAGAGGTGAGCCCCGAGGAGCGGGAGCGCCGCAGGGCGGCGGCGGCGCGCGGTGACTTCCGTGCCATGTCCGATGCCGAGGTCATGCTGGAGTTGAAGGCCGGCAACATGGCGGCCTTTGACGTGCTTCTAGCAAAGTTTCGGCGGCCGATTGTGCATTTTATGTACAGGATGGTGCACAACCAGGCCGTGGCGGAGGAGCTAGCGCAGGAGGTGTTCTTGCGGGTCTACCGGTCCCGCGAGACGTATCGGGCGGAGGCGCGGTTCAGCACGTGGCTGTACCGGATCGCTACCAATCTTGGGGTGAACTACGCACGGGACAGCAAGCACGAGCGCGAAGCCAAAACGATGCACCTGGATGAGCCCGATCCGGAGACAGGCTCGACGCCGGATTTGGCCGACACGACGCCGACCGTCGAGGCCGACCTACTGCGCCGGGAGCGCATGAAGGCCATTCGGGAGCATGTGATGGCGCTGCCCGAGCGGCAACGCATGGCCGTGTTGATGCATAAGTATGAAGGAATGGATTACAAGGGGATTGGCGAGGTGCTGAAACTTTCTGAGTCTGCCACCAAATCCCTGCTATTTCGGGCGTACCAAACGTTGCGGGAAAAGCTGAAAGGGTTTGTCTAACGATGCGAACTATAGGACGGGCAGAAGGAAATCACCTTCGCTCGAAAAGAACAGAGACAACAATGAGGGCTGCGATGCCCTGTTGCAACTGCCATGGCGATCGAGGTTTTTTCCTCAACGGAGCGCCACCAGGCGAGGTTGGAGGGGAACAATGACATCGATGGATTGCAAGACCTGCCTGGAGCGCATGCCTGACCTTCTTCTGGAGTCGCAGGGGTCGGCTCCGTCGGGTCCGGATGCTGTTCTGGCGGCGCACATGGCCGCCTGCCCGGCATGTGCCACGGAATGGAACGAGCTACGGGCTACTTTTTCTATGCTGGATGAGTGGACCGCGCCGGAGCCGTCGGCCTACTTCGATTCCCGCCTTCATGCGCGCCTACGTGAGGCCCAAGCGGCACCGCCAGAGAGCCTGTGGGAGCGGCTTGCGGCATATTTGCAGTTCAGTACCGGGCGGGAGCTGCGGCCGGCGCTGGCCGGTGCGTTTTTATTCCTGTTGTTGCTGGGCGGCGGTACGGTGGCCGGTGTGCTGAGCCACCCCAGCCCAGGGCAGGGCGCGGGTGCCTCGCCGGTGGTCAACGATCTGCGCATCTATGACAACAATGCGCAAGCCTTGGAGCAGATGGATCTACTCGACGAGGCCGGCAACGAGGGAAGTGCCGCGGCGCCGCAAAGCTAACCACGGGCCAAGGGTCCAACACAAGAACATACCAACGAAAGGCAGCCGTTACACGCGCACAGTATGGAACGCAAAAAGGCAAGCAACCGCGGTGGAGGGTCCTTCCTGATGAGGGCAGGGATCGTTGCGGGCGTGTTTGCGTTTTTTGCAGGGGCGCCGATGCAGGCGTTTCGTGGCGGCATGGTGATGGCGGCGGCGGGGCAGCAGCAGGCGCCTGCTCCGCTCGAGCGCCGTCCTCCGTCGGGTGGGGCTCGCGGCCACAGTGGTACCGCGCCGCAGGCGCCGGCGCAACCGGCAACCGGGGTGTCGGAGGCGAGTACGCGGTCGCGCACGACGGCACACGAGGCTCGGCCCGCGCATATCGACGACTGGATGCGGCTGCATAGTAACCTGACCCCGGAGCAGCAGCAGCACGCGTTGGAACATGAGCCAGGGTTCCAAAGCCTGCCGCAGCCGCAACAGCAGCGCATGCACAACCGGCTCTCGCAGCTCAATGCCATGAGCCCGGAGCAGCGGCAGCGCATGCTGGCGCGCACCGAGGCCATGGAACGGTTGTCACCGGAGCAGAGGGCGGAGGTGCGCGGGGCTATGGGGCAGCTGGGCAGCTTGCCTGTGGACCAGCGCCGGCAGGTGGCGCGCACGTTTCGGGCGCTGCGCGACCTGCCGCCAGAGCAGCGCGAGGCGGCGCTGAACTCGGGCCGGTTTGGGCCGCCGCTCACGCCGGGGCAGCAGGCAGTAATGGGCAATCTGCTGCGGGTGGAGCCGCTGTTGCCGCCGCCAGCGGGCGCTTCGCCAGCCAATGGCGTGCCGCAGCGTTAGCTTTTGCCGCAGCGCTCGCTTCCGGCCGCAGCGCTATGTGCTATTCACCTCTAGGAAAGGACACGGCTTTAGCCGTGCCGCAACCTGGCTAGCGTTGTAGGGCTCTAGCTCTTGAGCCGGGCTTGGCCCAAACAGACCCTAGTGGCTAAAGCCGCTTGCGGCAGCAGCATCTCCGGCACGGCTTCAGCCGTGCCCTTTCGGTTTGTGCAAAGAACACGGAAGTAGTGCAGAAAGGTTGACCAAGTCTCTATGTGGATATCACCTAGCTCTTGAGGAGGTTCTTGGCCAGGAAGAGTACGTTGGCGGGGCGCTCGGCGAGGCGGCGCATGAAGTAGGGGAACCATTCGGTGCCGAAGGGCACGTAGACGCGCATGCCGAAGCCTTCGCTGACAAGCTTGCGCTGGAGATCGCGGCGAACGCCGTAGAGCATTTGGAACTCAAAGGCGTCTTTGGGCAGGTTTTCGGCGCGGGCAAAGCGGCAGAGTTCGCGGATGATCGCTTCGTCGTGCGTTGCCATGCCGCAGAAGACGCCGCTGGTCATCATGCGCTTGGCGAGACGGACGTAATTGGCATCGACCTCGGATTTTTCGGGGAAGGCCAGGGTGGGGGGCTCTTTGTAGGCGCCCTTGCAGAGGCGGATGCGAATGCCTTGGCCGAGGAGACGCTCGGTGTCGTCGGCGGTGCGGCGGAGGTAGGCTTGGAGGACGGTGCCGACGTAGCCGGGGTGGCGGCTATGGAGGCGCTCGGTCATGCTGAGGGTGGCTTCGGTGTAGCTGGAGCCCTCCATGTCGAGACGGACGAAGCTGCCGGTATCGGCCGCGTGGGCGACAATTTGGCCGGTGATGCGTTCGGCGAGGTCGGGGCCGGCGCCGTGGCCGCCGATGTCCATGCCCATGGCGGTGAGCTTGAGGCTGACGTTCGCGCGGAGGCGGCGAGCGGCGATGCCGTCGAGGAGCTGGTGGTAAACGGCGGCGCCTTCTTCGGCTTGGGAGACCTGGAGGACGCTTTCGCCGAGGGAGTCGAGCGAGGCCTCGATGCCTTGGGCATTGAGCTCTTCGGCGGCAGTGATGGCCTCAGCGACCTCCATGCCGGCAACGAAGCGGCGCGATAAACGCTGGCCGAGCGAGTTGCGCTCGGAGAAAGCGCGCAGGGGGCGATTGGACGACAGTGCGATGAAGGCGGAACGAAGCATGTGCCTCTGCGATTGTCGCATGAGGGCTGGAGGGGGTACCCCTCCCCTGGGGTACTTTTGGGTAAAGTACGTTCGGGAAAGGAGTTAGGTGAAGAAGTACCCCCTGGTTCCCCTTAACGGCGTTGGCTCTTCGAGCATAGGGACTGACAAGGTGGTGAGACGTGATTTCAGTATAAAGAATGGCGGCGGGTGGTTGTGCAAGGGTTGTGGCGGGAAGGTGGAACCATGAAAGGTAACAGAGAGTTAAAGCGTTGCTTTCAGGGTTGAGCGAGGGGTGGTGTTGATGCGGATGGCTTTTGGGCTGGTGATAAAAGCAAAAGCAGATTCCCTTCGGGAAGGACAAGCAAGAAAGGCAAGGGCAGAGGCAACTGCAACAGCAGGTCTCTCCACTACGCGACGGTGAACTGTCGCTTCGGTCGAGATGACAGGTCTTGGGTGGGGTGGGCGAAACGCAGATTCCCTTCGGGAATGACAACTAGAAAAGCAAAGGCAAAGGCAAAAGCAAACGCAACGGCAACAGCAAAAGCAAGTGCAACGGCAACAGCAGATTCCCTTCGGGAATGACAACCAAAGGGGCAAGGCGGCGGAAGTAAAGGCAGTAGCTAGTGGTGGCGGTGCTAGTCGCTTAAGAGCGAGGTGAGGAGGGCCATGCGGATGTAGAGGCCGTTGCGGGCTTGGCGGAAGTAGGCGGCTCGGGGATCTTCGTCGACCTCGGGGGCGATTTCGTTGACCCGGGGGAGGGCGTGCATGATGACGGCGCCGGGCTTGAGGCGTTCGGCTACGCGGAGGTTGAGGACGTAGGCGTCTTTGACGGTGTTGTATTCGGCTTCGGAGGCGAAACGTTCGCCTTGGACGCGGGTGACGTAAACGACATCGGCGCCTTCGAGATGGGTGCCCCCGCTGGCGGCGTCGAGCGACGGGGTTTCGTCGAAGGTGGCGCCGGCGGCGGCGAGGGCTTGGATGTAGTGGGCGGGGAGCCGGAGCGAGGGTGGCGAGATGAGCGAGACGTGCAGGCCGGGGTAAAGGGCGAGCAGGGGCAAGAGCGAGTGGATGGTGCGGCCGTAGAGGAGGTCGCCGACGAGGGCGACGCGGAGGTCGCGGAGGCGGCCGAGCTCGCGCTGGATGGTGTAAACGTCGGCGAGGGCCTGGGTGGGGTGTTCGCCGATGCCGTCGCCGGCGTTGATGACGGGGACGGGGGAGCTGGCCGCGGCGGCGGCGGCGGTGCCTTCGCGGAAG
>CAXTTZ010000012.1:0-26394 GCA_964247325.1 uncultured Acidobacteriaceae bacterium
CTGCTGCGCCCCCCACCCGCCCGCAACTCGCGCATCTTACCGCCGCGCTTGACGATCTGCGCGCCAAGGGCACCTACTTTCGGCTGCGCGTGCTTGACGACGAGCAAGGCCCCGTGTGTCACTACGACGGCCGCGAGGTGATCAATCTCGCCTCGAACAACTACCTCGGTCTTTGCAATCACCCCAAGCTCCGCGAAGCCGCCACACGCGCCATCGCGCAGTACGGCGTCGGCTCTGGCGCCGTGCGCACCATCGCCGGCACGATGCGCCTCCATATGGAGCTCGAAGAAAAGATCGCCGCCTTCAAGGGAGTCGAGGCCTGCGTCGTCTTCCAGTCCGGCTTCACCGCCAACGCGGGTACCGTCTCTTCCATCCTCGGCAAAGACGATTTCATCCTCTCCGACGAGCTCAACCATGCCTCGATCATCGACGGCGCGCGGCTTTCGAAGGCCAAGATCAAGGTCTTTCGCCACAAGGACGTCGCCCATTGTGAAGAACTCCTCCGCGGGGTGCAAGACGAACCCGGCCGCAAGCTCGTCATCACCGACGGCGTCTTCTCCATGGACGGCGACATCGGTCCGGTCGACCAGCTCGCCGCGCTCTGCGAGCGCTACGGCGCCATCATGATGGTCGATGACGCCCACGCCTCCGGTGTGCTTGGCCGCAATGGCCGCGGCTCAGTCGACCACTTCGGTTGCACCGACAAGGTCGACGTCCAGGTCGGCACGCTGTCAAAGGCCATCGGCGCGCTGGGCGGCTACGTCTGCGGCTCGCGCGACCTGATCGACTTCCTTTACCACCGCGCCCGGCCCTTTCTCTTTTCCACCTCGCATCCGCCCTCGGTCGCTGCCTCCTGCATCGCCGCCTTCGACCTGCTGCAAGACGAGCCCGAGCGCATCGAGCGCCTCTGGGCCAATACACGCTACTTTCAGGACCAACTGCGCGCTGCCGGCTTCGACATCGGCGGCCGTACCACGCCGGCCAGCGAAACGCCGATCACGCCCATCCTCATCGGCGACGGCCGCCAAACTATGGAGTTCTCGCGCGCGCTGTTCGATAAGGGCGTCATGGCCACCGGCATCGCTTTTCCCACCGTGCCCGAGGGCAAAGCGCGCGTCCGCTGCATCATGACCAGCGAGCATACCCGCGCGCAGATCGACGTCGCGCTCGAAACCTTTACCGAGGTCGCACGGGCGATGCAGCTGCTCTAGGCAGCGAACAGGCATGTACAGCCTGTTACATTTCTGTGACTGTCATCCCGTAGCAAAGCGAGGGATCTACTTTCCTTCGTGCGGCCTCGTGGCTACAGGCAAACAGCAGATTCCTTCGCTGCGCTGCGGAATGACAACAAGAAAAGGCAAGAGGAACAGCAGGTTCCCTTCGGGAATGACAACTAGAAAACAACGGCTGCGATGACAGCTACGAGAGAAAAGCTCTAAGCAGCCGCGCGTGTCACCTCGGCGCGCGGCTCCTCGGCTCGCTGCCGCGTCGACTCCAGGACGCGGGGCATCCGCGCCATCAGGATTTCTTCGCCGATCAGCGCCGCCGAGCACACCACCATCGGGATTAACTCGCCAAAGATTCGGGTCTCCACCAAGATGCCGTAGGCAAACATAAACATCCACCAAAACGGCAGCAGCCATAGCCAGGCACGCAGCTGCGCATCGAGCAAACGCCGGCGCATCAACAGCACGAACGGCAACAGGTACGCGCAAGCACTAATCATCTGCGGCCAAGTGTACGGTGCCAGAATCGATTTTACATTCCAATCGAGCCGCGGGTAAAACTCCGTCGGATTGTGCGCGAAGATGTGCCGTACCGCCGCTTCCCAGCCCATCCAAAACACCAGCAACCCTGCCACAACAGCCAGGGGACGCAGCCGAAGCACGTTGCGCCACCGCATCTGGCCGTTCTGCACCGACGCATCGATCAGGTATAGCGGCAGCAGGAGCAGCGTGGTTTCACGGTTCGAGGTTGCCACTACAAAGAGGGCGGCAAACCAAGCCCAATGCCGCCGCATATAGATCAGGTACATGGCCACGGAGTAAAAGGCCAAGCTCGGCAGATCGTACACAAAGCGAAAGTTCTGCACCGTGTGCATAATGTACGTGCCGCCGCAGACCACAAGAAACAGCGGGTACACCACCGGGGTAAGCAGGTGCCGCCGCGAGCTGACCTGGTACATGCGCGTGGTAAAAAAGCCAGCAACCAGCAGCGAGGCGATCCAAATTACGGCCTGGACCAACACCTCAGGCTTTACGGGCGTCGGAAACCAGAAGCGCGACATGGCGAAAAACTTCTGGATAAAGTTCAGAAACACGCTTTGGTGCGCCAAGCGCAGCGGCAGCATCATGAGGCAGCGACCCTGAAATGGCATGCGCTCCAGGCCGTTCTCATAGAGCCAGGTACCGACGTAGGGCCGCGTCAGCCAAAGATAGCACCACACGAACTGAACCGTGGCAATCACGTAGATGATCAGGACAAAGCGCCTTCTTCCCTGACTCATAGGCATCCGCGAAACTCTCCAGCAACCGGCGTTTCTGGAGTGACCTTGCTTCCAGAAAACGCCTCAAGATTGGGACCCGCTTGCATCCCGCGTTCGGCCGGAGCGTTCGCCTTTGCTCATGACCAACTCTTTGGATGGTAGATGCGGCGCTGTGGCTTTGTCTTCTCCAAAAAAAGTACGTAGGAGCCACATTCTCGCATCCTAGGAACGTAGGGACGTCGCGCAGGCGTCCTTTAGGGAGAGTTCGCATGGCAGATCAACAAGCGTTGCAGCAAAAATATGCTCCTGTCGGCCAGGTCATCGCCGACTTCGCCCCCGAGGGCGCCAAGTTCGACGGCATCTTTATGGAAGGCGACAAGCTCATCCTCAAAGCCGACGTGCCGTCCAAAGTCGTTTTGAATCGCGTGTGGGACGTCACCAAGCAGTGCGATCCTAACTACCCGGACTTTGAGCCGCGCCTTACCGTGACCGGCGGCGACGATCAGCCGTACACCATCCAGCCCGGCGACAACCTCAGCAAGATCTCCGAAAAATTCTACGGCACTGCGAACAAATACCAAGTCATCGCCCAGCACAACGGCATCAGCAACCCCGACCATATTCAGGTGGGTCAGCAGATTAACGTCCCGCCGCTGGGTTGAGGGCACAAGCAGGTCTCGTACAAGTGCTACACCTTTAGGAGAGAGCCGTGGCCTTTAGGCCATGGACAAGAGTTACGGAACAGGGGGTTTTAGCCCCGGGTTTCGGCTTGGCTGGCCGGAAACCCAGCCCTAAGGGCTTTCCGACCAAAGACCCTTTTTTCGTGGGGCTGAAGCCCACGCTCCCTCCCTGAATGGCTCAGATCCCTTCCCACGGCTTTTTAAGTTCCGGCTTATTCAAAGCCAGAACTGCAGCTACACCTTTTGCACCCGGTGCACATCGCGTACCCCGGGCACCTTGCGCAGGTTCTGCTGCAAGCGCGTCAGGTGCCGCAGGTCCACGGTTTCGATCACAAAATCCACGTGCACGCCGCCATCCTCGGTCGGTCGCGTGTCCACGCTCTTGATGTTGGTTCCGTCCTCGGAGATGATCGCGGCAAACTCCTTCAACAAGCCGGAACGATCATCCACCAGCACGGTTAGCTTCACGGGATAGGTGGTCGGCTTTGGCCCTTTTTCGGCGTTTGCCGCAGCGGCGGGCCCTTGCGACCACTCCACCTCGATCCGCCGGTCGGCCTCGTAGAGCAGGTTTTGCACATTGGAGCAGGTGCGCGCGTGCACGGCGACACCCTTGCCGCGGGTGATATACCCAATGATCTCCTCGCCTTTGATTGGGTTGCAGCAACGGGCGCGGTACACCAGCAGGTCATCCTGGCCCTCCACCTGCAGGCTCTCCGAACCCTTGCCGAAGAACACGCGCTTGACGGCCTCGCTCATGTGCGAAAGCGCGCTGTTGGCCGGGCTCGCCGCCTCCGCCGAAGCGTCTACCGGGCCCGCATGGGTCGTGCCCGGCTCCAGTTTGTTGAGCACCTGCCGCGTCGAGTACTTTCCGAACCCGATACCTGCCAGCAGGTCCTGCTCGCCGCCCAGCCCATATTCGTTGGCCACGCGGTCAAAGTCTGCCTCGGCGAACTTGCTCAAGCCCAGCTTGAACTTGCGAGCCTCGCGCTCCAGCAGCTTTTTGCCGATCTCGATGGCCCGGGCGCGCTGGTTCTCATTGAGCCAATGCTTGATCTTGTTGCGCGCGCGCGAGCTTTTCGCAAAGCTGAGCCAATCGCGCGAGGGCGCATGCCCCGGCTGCGTTTGAATTTCTACGATGTCGCCGTTGCGCAGCCGCGAGCGCAGCGGCACAATGCGCCCATTCACCTTGGCGCCCGTCGTGGCGTGCCCTACATCGGTGTGAATGGCATAGGCAAAGTCGACCGGGCTGGCGTCCTTGGGCAGCACGATGACCTTACCCTTGGGCGTAAAGGTGTACACCTCCTCCGGGTACAGGTCGATGCGCAGGGTCGACATAAACTCGTTCGGGTCCGGCATCTCGCGCTGCCATTCCATCAGCTGCCGCACCCACGCGAGCCGCTGCTCGTCTTTGGCACTGACGTTGTCGCTGGCCTTGTACTTCCAGTGCGCCGCAATGCCCTCTTCGGCCACACGATGCATATCTTCGGTGCGAATCTGCACCTCGAACTGGTGCCCTCCCTCCGCGATCAAGGTGGTGTGCAGCGATTGGTACAGGTTTGGTCGCGGCATCGCGATGAAGTCCTTGAAGCGGCCCGGCACCGGTCGCCATGCCGAGTGCAAAAGCCCCAGCACGGCATAGCAATCCTGCTCGGTTTCGGTGATCACCCGCACCGCAAACAGGTCATACACCTGGTCCACCGGGATCGAATGCATGTTCAGCTTCTGCTGAATGGAGTAGAGCCGCTTGATGCGCGACTCCACGCGGGCATGCACCTTGGACTCGCGCAGCTTGCTTTCCAAGGTCGCCACAATGCGATCCAGAAACGCTTCGCCCTCGCCGCGCATGGCTTCAACCTCTTCGGTCAGCTTGGTGTAGGCCAGCGGATCGACATAGCGGAACGCCAGATCTTCCAGCTCGCCGCGCAGCTTGCCCATGCCCAGCCGGTGCGCCAGCGGAGCATACACATCCAGCGTTTCTTTGGCGATGCGCGCCTGCTTCTCCGGCCGCAGATGCTCCAGCGTGCGCATATTATGCAGCCGATCGGCCAGCTTAATAATGACCACGCGCACATCGGTGACCATCGCCAACAGCATCTTGCGAATGTTCTCGGCCTGGTGGTCCTCGCGGTTGGCAAACTTGATCTTGTCCAGCTTCGTCACGCCGTCGACGATGTGCGCGACCTGCTCACCGAAGCGCCGCGCGATCTCCGGCGTGGTCACATCGGTGTCCTCGACCGCATCATGCAGCAGCCCGGCCGCAATCGCCGTGGCGTCCATCTTCAGCTCGGCCAACACCTGTGCAACCTCGAGCGGATGAATGATGTACGGTTCGCCCGAAGCGCGTTTTTGATCCTTGTGCTGCGCTTGCGTGAAGTCCCAGGCCGCCCGCACAAGCGCTTGGTCATCGTGCGGCCGATGGCTCCGCAACGTCGCCACCATGTGCTCAAAGCGCTCGCCGAGGTGCAGCGGATCGCTTTGCGCTGCGTCCATATCTTCGCCCGCCTGCCCAGTTTCCTGCCCGGCCGCTTGCTCAGCCGCATCTCTTGCCTCAGCTTGCGCCGACCGATCGGCAAAGCCGCCGGCGGGTTCATCCAGCGCCACAGCGCTGTCATGAAACGAGCTCGCCACGGGCACCGGCGCGGGGTGTGTCGGCTCCGCAAGGGCAGCCTCCAAGCGCATGCCCGACTCGCTCGCAGCTTCTTCGCGCAACGGCGCCGCTAGGGGATCAGGCACCGGCGCCGGCCGTACCCCAAGCCCACCCAACGGGGCTGACGCCGAGTTGCCTGCCTGAAAGCTTTCCATGGTTCATTATATCGGCTGAAGTTTCATAACACTTCAGAAGGGGATCTCCGCTGCCCCTAACGCAACAACCCCGGGGAGGGCCGCACGCCGCCGTGCGTCCAGCTCACCAGCTCGTCAAAGGCGTGGCCGATCTCCTCTGGCGTGATCGCGCAGTGCCCATCATGCGGCACATACTGCTGCACCAGGCGCTCTCCCGCTCCCGCGCCCTGAACCATCTCGCTATAGAGCGCCAGTTGGCTGGGCGGAATCAGCGGATCATACGTCGTGTGCACAGCCAACATCGGCTTTCCTAGCCGCCCGCTCGGCGTGTAGTGGCGCGTCAGGTACTCTCGTGCCTTTGGGTCGGCCTTGTAGCGTCGTACCCCCGCATTGAGCGCGTCGTCGGTCACGCTCGAGGTCGGGTTGGTGCCCGCATAGATCCAGTTACGGTTGTCAAACGGGTTGCCGCCCGCGCGGCGCTGCATGTCGCCGACCACAAAGGTGAAGTAGGCGATGTCGCGCGCCACGTTGGCATCCGTGTGCAGCTGCATCAGGGCGCGCAGCTCAGCCGCCTCGGCTGGATTCACTTTAAGCAAGTCGGTGATGCGCTCGCGCACCGCAGCAGTGTCGTCGTAGTCCGGGGGCACCGGCACGAGCGGCCCCAGCACGCCAGGAAAGTAATGATCAAACGCGGCCCGCATGGCAAAGCGGCGATCAAATGAGACAAACGTCGGACCCACGGCACCGCACAAATCCAAGCCGCCGAGGTATGGCTTTGGATTCAGCTCGAGGGTGATCATCACCAGCGCGCCGCCCATCGAGCCTCCCATGGCATAGGTCTCCTTGGGATGGCCATACTTGTGGTCGAAGTAATGACGCAGCGCTTCGGTCTCCGGGTACGCCTGCTGCAACGCCCAGCCGCCCTCGGAGTAGGCGCTCTGCGCGACCGCGTAGTGGCGCTCAGTCAGTGTGAGCAGGTCCGGATGCAGCCGCTCGGCGATGTGATACGTCTGCCCATGTTCGGCGTAGCCGTGGTAGTACACCACGAGGCGACCGTTCCACTCCGTCGGCACATCGATGCGGTAGGCCGCGCCGAGCAGCTTGCCGACCTCGGTGGTGCCATACGGCTGCTGCAGCACCTCGGGCGAGCTTTGGGCCTGCGCCGCCGCTGCAAGCATTGCAAACACCATGGCAGCACCGGCCAGCGCCTGAGCGACCGGGCGCAAGGCAACGGCAACTTTGCGTGAAAAGGCACAGAGCATACCAGCGGGTACAGCCATCTTAGCGCGAAAGTCTTAGCAAGATCACAGCGCGGGCTGTTTGCGGGCACGACCCAAAGTGCAGAGCAGCTTCAAACGGTCTAATAATCGAGAAATGATTTAGTAATCAAAAAGAAATTGGTCGGGACGACTAGATTCGAACTAGCGACCTCACCCACCCCAAGGGTGCGCTCTACCAGGCTGAGCCACGTCCCGACGTACTGCACAAAGCGCCGGCTCGAAGCCCGCGCGGGGTAACGTCAGTGTACACCAGATGCTGGCAGCTCTAGGCCCGACGAGTGCGGAAGACCTGCGGCACATCAAGGCTGATCTCCCCTGTATGCGAGATCAGCCGGTCGGATACCTCTTGCAAGTGGGTGCCCGGAAGCAGCCGGTATGCTTTCTGCTCCTCAGGATCGAAGATCCAAATTTCGGGAACACCCATCGCGAAGAAATCGCGGGCGCGCCGCAGGACGCGGTTCATCCGGTCCTCGGGAGAGAGAACCTCCAGGCAGAGTAGAGGCGGCTGCCGAATGATCCGGGTGTCTTGGAAGCCTTCGGCAAGAATGCAGATATTCGGTACACGGAAGCGTGTCGGTCCGACCTGGACACGTGTTTCAGGAAAAACTCGCGATTCCATCTCGGGAGTCAGGCCGCAAAGCAGCAACAAAAGCCTGCGCTGCAATGCTCCATGATACATTTCTCCCAAACTTCTTTCCTCCAGCACACCATCTACATAATCCACATCCGGGCGGTACACGGAGTGGAGATACTCCTCGACAGAGATAAAGGGAAGCGTTGCTGAGGCTGCCATCGTGCACTCCTTTGTACGCTGACTGGGCTCAAGGCCAGGCGAACCACTTTAGTGCGCCGGCGCTACAAACTCTTTCGGCAGCTCGCCCCCGCCGCCGAAAAAGAAGTCGTTCATCTGCTCCACCAGAAACTCCTGCGCTTCGCGCATCCACGGCTGCAAGCGGTACTCGTTCAGCAGCATCTTTTGCCGCTCCAGCCACTCGCTCCAGGCTTTTTGCGAGACGTTCTTGTAGATCTTCTGCCCGAAGTCGGAATCAAACGGCGGCTCGTCCAACCCTTCCATCTCCGCCTTATATTTCGTGCAAAAAACCATGTGTGCCATCGTGGTCGCAAGCTCCTTTTCTGCCTTCAGTGTAACGGAGCCGGAAGCCTAGGGCCGAGTGCCCGACCGGGAACCATACGTGCGCAGCAGAAACCCAGCCAATGGGAACAGCCGGCGCGAGCAGCGTGCAGGGGATCAGCCAAAGAATCAGGGTACGCATTTGCCCACGAGCCGAAAGCACCTCTGCAATCGCCAAAAAGAAAAAGATCCAACTTAATACGGCCGCCAACCAGGCGATCATCTTCGCAGCCAGTGCCTCCTGCCGCGGCCGGTCTGCGCTGCCGGGCGTCGCAGGCAAGTTATACAACCGCGGGGTGCGGCTCAGCCCCAATATACCGCCGCACAAAACCGCTGAAAGGACCCCTGGAACAAACAGCCAATTGCGGCTGCCATACCCGTTCACATTGCCATGAAGGTCAAAGTGTATAGGAATGATCCGTGGCAAGAACGGCCACTGCGTAGCCGTCAGTAAAAGCGTTGCAAGGATTCCCACAAGCGCCAAAATATCAGGGAGCCGAAAGAACGAGGATTGCCGCATCAAAAGCCCTCTCCGGAGGGCCGGACATCATTTATGGTGGCATCAAACCAGCTGCAGAGCAACGTGTTTTCCTATAATCCGACACGATGGCCGCCGCAACCCCTCTTCCGCCCCAACAACAGATCGAAGCCTTGCGCGACGAGCTTCGCCACCACGAGTACCTCTACTACGTTCTCGACGCCCCCGAGTGGACCGACGCGCAGTACGACGCGCGCATGAACGAGCTCAAGCGCCTCGAGGCTGAGCACCCGGAGCTCCTCACCCCCGATTCGCCCACGCAGCGCGTCGGCGGCAAGCCCAAGGAGGGCTTCGCCAAGGTCGCCCACTCGCGCCCCATGCTCTCGCTCGACAACGCCTATGACGAGGCCGAGCTGCGCGCCTGGGCTGACCGTGTCCACGCTACCCTCGGCCCCGACGAGCCCGTGCATTTCGTCTGCGAGCTCAAACTCGACGGCCTTTCGCTCGCCCTGCAATACCTTCCCGGCAAGCACGGCGAGGCCGTCCTCCATACCGGCCTCACGCGCGGCGACGGCACCACCGGCGAGGACGTCACCGGTAACGTGCGCACGATCCGCACCGTGCCGCTTCACATCTCCGCCGCCCGGCTCGCCGACGCCGGCCTGCCCCAAGCCTTCGAGGTCCGCGGCGAGGTCATCATGCCGCAAACGGCCTTTGAAAAGATGAACCTCGAACGCGAGGCCGCCGGCCAGGCCCCCGCGGCCAACCCGCGCAACGCCGCCGCCGGCACCCTGCGCACCATCGACCCCAACATCGTCGCCACACGCCGCCTCGAGCTCTTCGCCTATTTCCTGCTGCGCGACGGCGACATGCTGCTCGCCACCCAATCCGGCGCGCTCGAATCGCTGCGCCGCGCGGGCTTTTTGGTCAATAAACACGCGCACACCGCCACCGGCGTCGACGAGGCGCTCGCCTTCATCACCGAGATGGAAGCCCTGCGCGACACGCTGCCCTATGAGATCGACGGTGTCGTGCTCAAAGTCGACGCCGTCACGCAGCAGCGCCGCCTCGGCTTCACCGGCAAGGCCCCACGTTGGGCCATCGCTTACAAATTTGCCGCGCGCGGCGCCGTCACGCAGCTCGACGATGTCCTTTTCCAGGTCGGCCGCACCGGCAAGGTCACGCCCGTGGCCGCGCTCGCGCCGGTCTCCATCGGCGGCATCACCGTTACCCGCGCCACGCTGCACAATCCCGATGAGATCGCCCGGCTCGGTGTGCGCATCGGCGACTGGGTCGCGGTCGAGCGCGGCGGCGACGTCATCCCTAAAATCACCGAGGTCGTCGACGACCCCGAGCACCCGCGCGGCACCCGCGAGATCGTCTTCCCCACCCTTTGCCCCGTCTGCCGGAGCGAGCTTGTCAAGTTGCCCGAGGAGGTCGATTTCCGCTGCGTCAACGCCGGGTGCCCGGCCCGCGTCCGCGAAGAACTGCTCCATTGGTCCTCGCGCGGCGTCATGACCATCGAGGGCCTCGGCGAGGCCATGGTTACGCAGCTGCTCGGCCAAACCCCCGACAGCGAGCAAAAAGAGGACGGCGAGCCCGTCGAAGTGCGCGAACCGCTTGTGCGCTCGGTCGCCGACCTGTACCGCCTCACCCGCGAGCAGCTCGTGCAGCTCGAACGCGTCGGCGCAAAAACCGCCGATGCCCTGCTTGCGCAGATCGCCCGCTCCAAAACCGCGCCGCTCGCGCGTGTGCTCTTCGGCCTCGGGATCCGCTTCGTCGGCGAGCGCACCGCCGGCCTGCTCGCCGCGCACTTTGGCACGATCGACGCCATCATGAACGCTACCCGCGACGAGCTCGAAGCCGTTAACGAGGTCGGCCCGCGCGTGGCTGAGGCCATCGTCGAGTTCTTTGCCCTAGAAAAAAACCGCGCCCTCGTGCACGACCTCCAACAGCTCGGCTTCACCATGCCCGCCCCGCAGCGCACCGCCGGCGGCGCGCTCGAAGGCAAAGTCGTCGTGCTCACCGGCACCTTTCCTACCCTCAGCCGCGAGCAGGCCAAAGAGCGCATCGAAGCCGCCGGCGGCAAGGTTTCCAGCGCCGTCTCCAAGAAGACCAGCTTCGTCGTAGCCGGCGAAGACGCCGGCTCCAAACTAGAAAAAGCCCAAGCCCTCGGCGTGGAGGTCATCGACGAAGCAGAGCTCCTCAACCGCCTCGGCTAAGAGCTGTAATACCTCGCGGTACGCGATGCAGCGAAACCTAATTGCCCTCGCTGCACACTCGCTTCTCACGATTGACTTTTCGCGTGGGCTTCGAAGAGAGCATACGTGTGTGTGGCAATCGATTCCTGCCGAAAATCCGACTTCACAGGAGCTCTTACTAAAATCGAGAAAATGATGGCAAAACTGCTCGCAAGCGTCTTGATAATGAGTCTATGGCCAGCGCACTCACAGACACCTGTGAAGGGCCCCGATCCCCAACCTCTTGCAATCACCTTCGACGATCTTCCCGCTCACGGGAAACGACCGCCCTCCGTCTCACGGCTTCAGATTGTTCAATCCTTCCTCGCGATGATGCAAGCTGAAAAGCTTCCACCGATCTATGGCTTCATCAATGGCGTTCGCACAGAAGAGGACCCGACTACCCATGAGGTACTGAAGGCGTGGCGGGATGCAGGACAACCGCTCGGAAATCACACTTGGTCGCATCCTGACTTTGACGACACGTCTTCCGATCAGTTTATTGCCAACGTGGAAGCCAACCAGCCTCTGCTTCGTGTTCTTATGCCGAATGCTTCCGATGATTGGCACTGGCTCCGCTTTCCCTACCTAAATGAAGGGAAGACCCTGGAGAAGCGCAGACAGGTAAGAACGTGGCTCAAGGACAACCGTTACAGGGTTGCCGAAGTCACGCTTGATTGGGACGACTGGGCGTGGAACGCACCTTACGCGCGCTGCTTTGCAAAGCAAGACAGCGTTGGCATTAAAGCATTACACGATTCCTATCTCAGTTCGGCAGACATCGCTATCAGCCACTACAGAGATTCTTCTCAGCGGGTCTACGGTCGCCAGATCCCATTCATTCTGCTGCTGCATGTTGGCGCTTTTGATGCGCGGATGTTCCCAGAACTCATTGCTCTTTTCCGGCAGCGCGGTTTCCGCTTCGTGACTCTGCCCGAAGCATCTGCCGATCCCGCCTATTCTGAAGACCCGGATATCGCTTACGATCACGGTGACACACTGATCGACCAAATGGCGTTTAAGCGACACATCTCACTTCGCCAAGACGCCAGACCGGTTGAGGTGCTAGAGACGGTTTGCCATTAGGCTCTCAATCACCGTTCATGATCGGTCCCCACAAACGCCCTTGGCGTCAATCAGCTCGGTACCTGGAATAAATCGATCTCGACACTATAAGAAGGCTGACATAGACTCAGCCGTATGATCCGACCATGTGAGCAAACGGATTTCGATGACATCTGGACCATATCAATGACGGGGCGGAGGCATACAGAGGGGTGATCCCTGCAGATCTCTGGCACGAGCCTTACATGACACGCGACAAGCTCGCCAGTGAAATCGAGGCTGGAGTAGCTTTCTGGGGCGTCGATGAGAACGGTGTGCTCCAAGGTGTCATGGGGATACAGGACGTGCAGGACGTGACGCTGATTAGACATGCCTATGTGCGAACAAGCCAGCGTCGTAGCGGGATCGGTGGGAAGCTGCTTTCGCATCTACAGGCTTTAACAAACCGTCCGATCCTGATCGGAACCTGGGCCGATGCGACTTGGGCCATTCGCTTTTACGCGAAGCATGGCTTTAGACCCGTTGCAGCAGAGCAGAAAGACAAGCTGTTGCAAAGATACTGGAACGTTCCTGCACGACAGATCGAAACCTCTACCGTTCTTTTCCGGGGCGAGCTTCCCTGTGAGCCGGGGTAGGTACCTGCAGACGCATTTCGGAGTTACCTTAACCGGGTGTCCTGGCATGGATAAAGTTTGATCGTAAGAGAACGTCTAGGCAACAAGCAACATCCGGTCTAGCAAAAGGTGATTGGAGATTTTTGCTTGCCGTGACCTCTGCCTCAGCAAAGCAGGATCACACTTGCTGCCATGCGCGGCTTCGAACACGTCCGCGTCGCCAGCCTCGCGTCGCCGCTAGCGCCAAATCAGGAGGGCGCCGCAGGGACCACCCGCTAAACCCACTTCGACCAAAGTCAGCACCAAAGTCATCTTGCCAACCATGTCCGGCTCAGGGTATACAGCGCATAGGTCTCTCGTTTAACGTTTAACTTCCTTTGCCCCCGGAGTACGCATGCCTCGCAGGTTGTCCGTTGCACCTTTTCTTTTTCTCGCTGCGATGGCAGCTTCGGGCGTCGGTAGCCCAGCACGGGCACAGCAGGCTGCCAGCCCTGCAACGGCCAATCGCCCCTGGATGGACGCCTCGCTCTCGCCCGACCAGCGCGCCGACCTCGTGCTGAAGGAGCTCACGCTCGCTGAGAAGATCCAGCTTGTCCATGGCATCGGCTGGGGGCCGCTCCGTGAGGGCGATCCGGTGCCGCCGGACAACAACGGCGGCGCGGGGCAGGTGCTCGGCATCCCGCGGCTCGGGATCCCCTCCATTCAGCAAGCCGACTCCGCCGTGGGCGCGCGTATGGCCGCGCCCGAAAGCCGCTACGCCACGCTGCTGCCCTCCGTGCTCGGCTCGGCCGCGAGCTGGGATCCTGAAGCCGCGCACCTGTACGGCGATGTGATCGGCCGCGAGCTGCGCGCCCAAGGTTACAACCAATCGATCGGCGGCGGGGTCGACCTGGCCCGCGACCCGCGTAACGGCCGCCTCTTCGAGTACCCCGGCGAGGATCCCGTGCTCGCCGGCACCACCGTCGGCAACCTGATTGCAGGCCTCGAAAGCAACCAGATCATGGGCGACATCAAGCACTATGCGATGAACGACCAGGAGACCGGCCGCACCGTCGTTGATGCGCAGATCGGCCACAAGGCCATGCACGAAAGCGATCTGCTCGCCTTTGAGATCGGCATCCGCATCGGCCATCCGTCTTCGGTGATGTGCTCCTACAACAAGATCAACGGCGATTGGGCTTGCGAAAACGATTATCTTCTCAACAAAGTTCTTAAAGGCGAGTGGCACTACCCCGGCTTCGTCGTCTCCGACTGGGAGGCTACGCACACCACCGTTAAGGCCGCGCTCGCCGGACTCGACCAGCAGCAGCCCGGCGAAGAATACTTCGGCAAACCGCTGATGGACGCCGTGCAAAGCGGCCAGGTGCCCCAGGCCCGGCTCGACGACATGGTCCACCGCACCCTCCGTTCCATGTTCGCTGCCGGCGTCGTCGATCACCCTTTCCTGCCGCGGCACGTCGTCGACCCCTTCCGCGGCCGCGACGACGCCCAGCACATCGCCGAAGAAAGCATCGTGCTGCTGCGCAACGAGCGCGGCGTGCTTCCACTGCAAGCCACGAGCCTACGCTCCATCGCCGTCATCGGCGCCCACGCCGACAAAGGCGTCATGTCCGGCGGCGGCTCCGCGCAGGTCGACGCACCGGGCGGTAACGCCATCGCGCCCGACCGCCCCACGCACTGGGGCGAGGCCGTCTACTTCCCTTCCGCGCCGCTTAAGTACGTTCGCGAACACGCGCCCGGCGCGCAGGTGAGCTTCGATCCCGGCACCGACCCCAACGCCGCCGCCGCGCTCGCCGCCAAAAGCGACGTCGTCCTGCTCTTCGCTGACCAATACATGAGCGAGGGCGCCGACGCCGCCACCCTCGCGCTGCCCAACGACCAGGACGCCCTCATCGCCGCGGTGGCCAAAGCCAACCCGCGCACCGTTGTCGTGCTGCTCACCGGCAATCCCGTCAGCATGCCCTGGGCTAACGACGTTGCAGGCATCCTCGAAGCCTGGTACCCCGGCATCGGCGGCGGCCAGGCCATCGCTAACCTCCTCTTCGGTGACGTCAACCCCTCCGGTAAGCTGCCCATCACTTTTGCGCGCACCGAGGCCGATCTGCCCCACGCCGAGGTCTTCGGTCTCAAGCAGAACTCCGCCGGCGGCATGCCCGAAGACAGCGCCGAAAAGGCCCGCAACACCAGCTTCCCCGCCACCTACACCGAAGGCGTGCGCTTCGGCTACAAGTGGTTCCAATCCGAAGCGAAACAGCCGCTCTTCCCGTTCGGCTACGGCCTCTCCTATACGACCTACCGCTACAGCAATCTACACACTGAATCTTCCAGCAACACGGCCACCCTCACGGTCGAGAACACCGGCAAACGCGCTGGCACGGAGATCGCCCAAGTCTACGTGCAGCTTCCCCGAAGCGCCGGCGAACACTTTCGCCGCCTCGCCGGCTGGCAGCGCGTGCCGCTCGCGCCCGGCGAACGCAAAACCATCACCGTCGCGCTCGAACCGCTCGCCTCCGCCACCTGGAACGAAAAAACCGAAAGCTGGGAATGGCCGCAAGGCGAGTACACCGTCTCCGCAGGCCCCTCGTCCAGCGAGCTTCCCCTCACTGTAAAGGCTTCCATGCATCATTAACGCCGCGCGCTGCCGACCGTGTACGCGCTCCACGCAGCAATCTTCAAGGGAAAGGTCGCATCAGCACTACACGGCGTTCGCCCCATAGTGCAGAAAGCCGAACCGCGCGGAAACATCGGGCATCGAATCGCCAAAGGAGTCACCATGGCGAAGACAGTTGTGTTTGACACGCTCGGCGGTCCAGAAAATCTCAAGCTCCAGGACCTGCCCACACGCGCTCCCGAGCAAGGCGAAGCGAAGCTGCGGGTCGAAGCCGTCGGTCTCAACCGGGCTGAGCTCATGTACCTCGGCGGTCGCTACTTCGAGCAGCCGCAACTGCCCTCGCGCATCGGCTACGAGCTTATCGGCATCGTCGAAGCCGTTGGGCCGGGGGTGGACCCAAGCTGGATCGGCAAACGCGTCGGCACGATCCCGGGCTACTCCATGAACAAAAATGGCGTGCTCGGCGAAGAAGCCGTAGTCCCCGCCGACCGTCTCGTCGAACATCCGGACAAGCTTTCGCCCACGGAAGGCGCCGCGGTTTGGATGCAATACCTCACCGCTTACCCTGCACTGATCATGCACGGCAAGGTCGCCGAGGGCGACTTCGTCGTCATCACCGCAGCCTCCAGCAGCGTCGGTCTGGCCGCGATCCAGATCGCCAAAGCGCAAGGCGCCACCGCCATCGCCACCACGCGGCATAGCGACAAGCGCGAAGCTCTGCTCGCCGAGGGCGCCGACCACGTGATCGCCACCGAGGAAGAAGACCTCCCAGCCCGTATCAAGGAGATCACCGGCGGCAAGCTCGCGCGCGTCATCTTCGATCCGGTCGCCGGCTCCATGATCAGCAAATTGGCAGATTCCCTGAGCCAGGGCGGCACCTTGTTCGTCTACGGCGACCTGTCGGGCGAACCGATACAAGTCTCACCCATGCAGCTGATCGGCAAGACAGCAAGCCTGCGCGGCACCACCATCATGGAGGTTTTTGCTAACAAAGCAGAGCTTCCCACGGCGGTGCAGTACGTGCGCGACCGGCTCACCGACGGCCGCTTCCATCCAAAGATCGCCAAAACCTTTCCTTTGGATCAATCGGTGGCAGCGTATCAGTATCTCGCGTCGAATCAGCAGGTCGGCAAAGTCGTGATCACAGTTCCTTAAGGCATGCCTGCTTTCGCCGGTCATCGTTGGCGGTCTTACCGATTATGCCGAGCTCCTCGGAGCGATAGTAGCCGGCATCCAAGCAGGCATGACAGTTCTTCTTCGGAACGTCAACGTTGTCGACACCGAGACGGGCCAGGTGCAGCCAAGCGCCTCCGTCCTCCTTCAAGACGCTAAAATTCGTTTCGTTCTGCCCGCGGGTGGCTCGCTACCCGCGGCAGAAAAGGTCATCGACGGGGAGGGGCTCTTCGTCGTACCCGGCTACCTCGACATGCATGCGCATGTGCTCGATGACGAGGACCGCGACAACAGCCTTTTGCTGATGCTCGCCCATGGCATCACCGGCTGGCGGCAAATGTCCGGCTCGCCGGAACACCTGGCCGCCCGGCAACAAGGCGCGCTCGACTTCGGGCCTGGCGCCCCGGAGATGCTGGCGATGCCCGGCCAGATCCTTACCTACGCCAATGCAGCCACGCCCGAAGCCGCCGTCGAGGAGGTCCGGCGTCAGAAACAGCAAGGCGCTGACTTCATCAAAACCATCTTCGTCTCTCCCGCGACGTTTTTCGCAGCGCAAGGAGAGGCCACGCGCATCGGCTTACCCTACGCCGGTCACCTGTCACCCGGCGTCGACGCCGTGGCCGCCGCCAAAGCCGGCATGCGCTCCATCGAGCACCTCGGGCCCGCGGACCTGGAGCTGATTAGCTGCTCCAAGCGCGAGTTCCTGATCCGGCTCATCCTCAAGCTGAAACCTCCAAAGCCCATGGGCATCTCCGCGGCAACGTCGGACACAGCCGGGCGTATCGCCATCGCCAACCCCAACCTGCAGCGGCTCAACATGGACCCTGATGCCTTCAGCAAGACCCAGGGCCTCATGGATAGCTTCAGCGAGTCAAAGGCTAAAAGGCTCGCTGAAACCTGCGCTGCGCACGGTACCTGGCAGGTCCCCACCCTCATCCGGCTCGCCACCATGCAGTTCGGCTACGAGGTCCGCTACCGCGAGCACCCTGAGCTGTTGCGCTATGTACCCAAGGCGAAGCGCGACTTTTGGGAGTCGGTCGCCGCGCAATACCAGGCCAAGCTCAAACCCGGCGCCGCGGAGACCCTAGATCAGCTCATGCGGTTGGAGCTTCGGCTCACCAAGATCTTCGACCAGTCCGGCGTCCGCATGCTGGTCGGCACCGACTACGGCGGCGGACTCGTCATCCCCGGCGTGTCCCTCCACCAAGAACTCTTCCTGCTTGAGCAAGCTGGCCTTAAGCCGCTCCGCATCCTGCAAATGGCCACCTTGGAAGCCGCGCGCTTTCTCAACCGCGACACGGAACTGGGCAAGGTCAAAAAAGGCTACCGCGCCGATTTGGTGCTGCTGCGAGCCAATCCGCTCGACTCTGTCAAGAACCTGACCGAGATCGCCGGGGTCGTCCGCGCCGGGCAGCACTACGATGCGGCTCAGCTAGAACAGCTCAAAGCAAACGTAGCCGCCAAAGCAAACGCCGCCGACGAGCAAAACTAGCCTAGGAGTGGAACCCAGACGTCTCAGAGATCCAGGCCCGCGTGCCAGCCCGTCATGGCCCTACACCGGCTCCGCAAGAAATTTCAGCAGCTCCTCACTCAGCCGCTCCGGACGCTCTTCGGCAAGGTAGTGTCCGCACTCTTCGATCATCACGCTACGCAGCTTATCAGCGAGCGGCGCGATCTCCCCGGCAAGGTCGCGCCCAAAGCTAGCCGTGCCGCCCACCGTCAGCACCGGCATCGGCAGCTTGGTCTTTGCATGCTCGCGATTGTGCACGGCATCGAGCGTATGGGCCCGAAAGTACTCGATGCCGCCGTGCAAGGCGCCGGGCGCTGCGAGGTGCCGTGCATACAGCTCTACGGTCTCCTCCTCGAGTGCGGCTGTGTCATACGCCTGCTCCCGCATCATGTGCGAAACAAACAGCGCTTCCCTGCCGGTAATCAGCGCTTCAGCCAGTCCATTGGGCGCTTCGAAGAGCGGCAGGTGAAACATCCGCGGGTGGGTCGCGGCATCGTACAGCTTTTCCAACCCCAGTCCCGGCAGCGCCGCCTCGGTCAGCACCAGCCGCCGCACCTCGCCCGGGTACAAGCTGCCATAGGCATACGCCACCATCATCCCAACATCGTGGCTGACCAGGTTGATCGGGCCTAGCCGCAAGTACTGCACCAGCGCATGGACGTCGCCCGCGACGGTTCGCTTGTCGTACCCGCCCGTGGGCCGGTCGGAGTCGCCACAGCCGCGCAGGTCCGGCGCCACCACGGTGTAGCGCTCCGCAAGCGCAGGCATCACCTTGCGCCAGTAATACGAGGTCATCGGAAAGCCATGGAGCAACACCACCGGGTCGCCCGCGCCCTCCATGGTGAAGTGCAACCGCAACCCGTTAATCTCGACCCGGTGATGGGTGCCCGGCATCTTGCTCGCATTCGTTGCTGCTTGACCAGCCATGTCGTTCTCCTGCCCAGCCCCATCGTGAGCCAGGCGGCTATTTCTCCGCAAGATCCAGCGTATACAAATCCCCCGTACCGACCCGGGGCTTCACCAGCGGTTCGTTAGCCGGTGTCAATCCGCCGAAGAAGTAGTTTGCAATCTCGCGTGCATGAAAATGCGTCAGATCGGCCACCGCGTGTATTCCGCCATCCGGCACGCCGACGCGCAGCAGCGGCTGCCCTTCCGCCAAAAACGCGTGCACATAGATGGCCTTGCTGTCCGCGGTCCATACCGGGTCGGCCGCACTGGTGGCCGCCAGCTGCTTCCATTGCTGCCGCGCCACGTCAAACAGCATTAAGCTTTTCTGGTCCAGCGTCAGCGCGGCAATCCAACGGCCATCGGGCGACCACCGCGGACTGAACAGCCCCTCCGACCCCGGCACAACCCGCGTCTGCCTTGTTTGCAGGTCGAGAATTTGCAGGGCGCGCGACCCACTCTCCCGTCCCATCGGGTCCGGTTCGCGCCCAAACACGAGTTGCTGGCCATCTGGCGACCAGCTCGGGTCGGCCTGGTTGCGCTCCTCCGGCAGCAGCGGCTCCAGCGTCCCGCCAGCCGCGTTGACCAGATAGGTCTGCCACAGCTTGCCCCGCTGCCGCGCCATTACGGCCAGCCGGCTACCGTCCGGCGACCACCGCGCCATAAAAGCCTCAAAATACTCTGGAATCAGCTGCAGTTTGTCTCCGCCATCGGCCGCCCGCGCCCGCCACAGCTGTTCCTTATTGTCCACCCAGGCCACCCACGCGCCGTCGCGGGAGTACTCCACCCGCGTCGCGTTGGTCAGAAACGACGGTGCCGGGCGAAAGCTGCCATCCGGCGTAAACCGCTGCAGCCCCGAGTGCTGGTCCAGTCCTATAAAGTAGATCCGCGAGCCCAACCGCGCCGGCAAGGGCGACAGCAAGCGAAGCGGACCGTTAGTCAACTGGCTCAGCGTGGCCCCAAGCCCGCTGCCCTTCAGCTCCCAGATGTTCTCGTCCGCCTCAAACACATACGCTGCGCCGTCGGCCGTCCATGAGCCGCAGCAGGCCGAAAGCCGGTCTACCTCCGCCGCCTGCAACCGGCGCGCCGCGCCGCCTTGCCGCTCCAGCTCCCACAGTGACGAGCTATGCGTGACCGGATCCAGCAGCGTAAAGCGCAGCAGCCGCCCATCCGGCGACCAACGCATCCAAAAAGCTCGCCCGTCCAGCCGTGCAAATGGGGTCGACACTCCATTATCCAGTCGGATCACGGCCAGATCGTTCCCATTCGCGTATAAAACGCTTGCCCCATCCGGCATCCATGCCGCGTCATGCGCCAGCACGTCGCCCACCCGCAGTGCGCTGCCACCGGCCGACGGAACCACCCAGAGTGGCTGCTCTGACGCCGACGACGTGTAACCGCGCAGCAGAAGCCTCGTCCCATCGCGCGACACATCCGTCAGCGAGTTTACCGCCAGCTCCTGCGGTACATTAACGGTCTGCACCTCTCCGGTCCCAAGCGAAACAGTGGCCAGCCGGGGTCTGCCGTTCTCCATCACCGAGGTAAAGATGCGGTTGCCGTCCGTTCCCATGGCGAGCAGATTTTCCACGCCGGGCGGCCCAGCGGAGATCGCACTTTCGTGCGTAATCTGCACGACCTTCAGCGGGGTCGCACCGGGCTGCCGTCGCCAAGCCCAGATCCCAGCTAGCATTGCGAGAAGGCACGCAGCGATCAGGCCTAGCAGCCACCGCTCACGCCGGCTCCACGCTTGGCCGGTCTCCGGCAGAGGGCCGACTCTTCCAACCACCGCCGTCTCCGACACTCCTGACACAGGCGCGGGTGCCTCAACTAGGACCGGCGCCCTCGGGCTCTCGACGTTCCAAGGTGTTGTGTTCGGGCTTACTGCTCTAACATCTCCAGCACTCCCCCCAGCGGCCTTCGTGGCTGCCGACAATGGTGGCCCGAAGCTTACCGGAGCAATAAAGCGGTAGCCCCGCTTGGGCAGTGTCTCAATAAACCGGGGGTTCTCCGCCGAGTCACCCAGCGCCTCTCGAACTTTATTGATCGCCCCGGCAAGCGCCCGCTCGAAGTCCACTACCGTATGCGATCCCCACACCTCGGCTTGCAGCTCCTCACGCGTAACCACCTCGCCCGGTCGCGATAGCAGCACGGTAAGCACCTTGAACGGCTGGCCCGGTAGCCGGACCTTAAATCCCGCCTTCCAAAGCTCACCAGCCTGCGGGTCGAGCTCAAATAGCCCGAACGAGATTCGCCCGGCACTCTCAACGGTTGTCAACACGGTGGAACCTTCTCAACTCCAGCCCCTCCATACTAGATCAACTCGCCTCCAAGCGCCGATCCACTATCAATACAGCGTTGTATACACAACAAAACAAACGACCTATGCAGAAACAAGGAATCAAGCCACAATCTATTTGCAATCCATTGCGTCAAGGCGATGTACAAGAGCACGTTCAGTTCAAGCAATGACCTCGAACAGCCCGGCACGCCTTGCCTGGAAAGAGAAGCGAGCAAGAACGGGCTGTCCGAAGGCGACACATTTTGGAGATCCACCATGACCCTATCCTCGCCGGCCGCCAAGCGGCGGCTCCTTTCCCGCCGAGCCGCCCCCCTCGCCCTCCTCTGCTGCCTGACCGCAACTGCTCCGTACCACGCCTTCGCCCAAGCCGAATCAGGTCGCGTCGTTGGCACGGTGACCGACATCACGGGGGCTGCTATACCCAGCGCAAGCATCACCCTCCTCAATAAAGCAACCGGCGCGAAGCTGACGGGCACCTCCAATAGCAGCGGTGAACTGAACGTTTCCGCTGTTCCTGCCGGTGACTACACAGCCACCGTGTCCGCACCTGGATTTCAGACGCAGAGCCAAGCGTTAACGGTCAGAGTGACCACAAGCCTCACCCTAAATTTCTCCCTTACACCCGGCCAGGAGACCACTACTGTGGAGGTCACGGGAGCTGTGTCTTTGGTTAATACCTCTGATCCCACTCTCGGCGAAACGATAGAATCCAAGCAGATTACTGAGCTGCCCTTGAATGGCCGCAACGCATTGAACCTCGCCTTGCTAACTCCAGGGGTAACCCAGGGCGCGTACGCCGAACAGGGCCAGGATACGGCAGGGCGTCACGGCGACACTGGCGGAAGCGCTATCTCTGTCAACGCCACGCGCCCTCAAGCGAATAATTTCATCCTGGACGGCGTGGACAATAACGACAGTCTCCAGAATGTCATTCTTTTCTTCCCGCCCGTTGACGCCACCCAGGAGTTCAAGGTCAATACGAGCGTCGCTCCGGCACAATATGGTCGAGCCGGCGGCGCCCTGGTCGTCAGCTCCATCAAATCCGGCACTAATCAGCTACACGGCTCGGCCTTCGATTTTTACCGTAGTGACAAATGGGCGGCAAACCCCAACTACTCCTTCCCGTACAACGGTCTGCCCGCTGGGCCCAAACCTCCTTACAATCGAAATCAATTTGGTGGCTCTGCTGGTTTACCCCTTGTCAAAAACAAGCTGTTTCTCTTTGGCGACTATGAAGGTACGCGCTATCAGCAACCGGCTGGGAGCGGCTACGACACTGTTCCTACAGCACTGATGCGGCAAGGTAACTTCACTGAGCTGCTCAACCCAGTTCTCGCCAGCGCGGGTTTGACCAATGGCGGTCCTCCCATCTACACAACCTATTTCCCACGCTGCTACCCGAACTCCGCCGCCTTGGACGCCAACGGCTTCCCTGCTTCGAGTAGAGGCCAAATCTTCGATCCGCTGACCTGCACTCCCTTCCAGGGCAACATCATCCCGGCAAATCGCCTCAACCCTGTCTCAGTAAACTACCTCAACGCCTTTCCGCTACCGACGCGTACCGATCGCCTCATCGGAAACTACTTCTTTCAACAGACTCAAGTGGGTAAGTACAACACCTTTGATACCCGTCTGGACTGGAACGCCTCCGGCGGCGATCTGTTCTTCTTCCGTTTTTCTTACGACAACACCTCATCGAATCAGAATTCGCAACTAGCGCAGAACGGCAATAATCCTCCGCTGAACGCTTCAGGCCAACAAAATTATCTGCACGGCCGTGGCTACGACCTTGGATATACGCACACTTTTTCTGCTCGAGCCGTTAACGAAGCCCGCATCGCCTATAACCGCGATAACTACGGCTACCTGCCCCCGAACTACGGTGTTTCGGTCGGTGCGGAGCTCGGAATCCAAAACACAGCCATAGGCGCTGCGAAGAATACGGGAGGTCCGTTAACCGGCGGTTTCGGAACGGAGCTCCAGTACACCGGCGACTTCGGTCCGTTTGAGGTGCCGCAGAACATCTATGAGGTCACCGACACCCTGAACCTCAACATTCGCAGTCATCAGCTTAGCGCCGGTGGAACCCTTCTTCGCCGTGTCACAAATTACTACCGCCCCATCGAAGGGAAGGGTGGGCTGTTTTACAGTCCCCAGCTATTCACCGGGTACGACGAAAGCGAGTACCTTGTAGGGGGCGTAAATCAGTACCAAATCGGTGCACAAACTGGCTTTTTCTCAAACATTAATCAGGAAGATGGGCTTTTTGCCCAAGACAACTGGCGCGCAAATAAGCGGCTTACTCTAAATCTCGGTCTCCGCTATGACCTGCTCACCTGGCCTTACGAGGCGCACAACCAGCAGAGTTCGTTCAATGTGGACAACGGTCAAGTGCTGGAAGCCGGTGTGAATGGTGTTTCCAAAACCATCATTAATCAGGATTATCTGAACTTTGCTCCTCGTGTTGGTTTCGCCTACGACCTGAGTGGGGACGGTAAAACGGCCGTTCACGGCGGCTACGGTATTTTCTACTTTCCTGATTATGGTGGCATCAATAATCAGCTTGGGCAAAACGGTCCTTTTAGCGGAAATAATTATTTCCAAGCACAAGACGGCTATTGCATTACCTTAAGCGGGCAAACAGCGACCAAGCAGGCGCCTTATTCCTGCGCCGGTTACACCAGTCCGGCAGCCGTGACAGCGCCTTTGCCATTACCGCCAAGTGTTGCCAGCTTTGACCCAACGCATCCTCCCGCAGGTCTGGGAGGCACTGCAATTAACGTCAACAACAAACACAGTCGTCTCCAGCAATATAACGTCCAAGTGCAACAGCAGCTCAGCCCACGAGATGTAGTCAGTGCCGCCTATGTGGGTACACATGGTGACCGACTTTCCACCTTCTACAACTTAACTCAGTACCATATCGGTGCAACAACGCGGCCCTATGCAAACCAGGATGGGGGCATCACCTATAACTTGTATAACGGCAGCTCTAACTACAACGGTTTACAACTGCACTATGAGCATCGCAGCGCGAACCTGCTTGCGACAGCCTCCTACGCCTGGTCCCACGCGCTCGATAACACAAACAGCCCGTACGGGGGAACGCCCGTAGCTCTCCTGTTATGGTACGACCAGGCTGCAAACTACGGAAACTCCAGTCAGGACGAGCGGCATATCTATAGTTCGTCGTTTGTCTATAGCCTGCCTTTTGGAAGGGGTCAGCGGTTCGGCGGAAGTGTGAACCGCGCCTTCGACCTGCTAATCGGAGGATGGCAGGTAAACAATATTGTTCAATTATCAACCGGGCAGCCGATTGACATCCAGGCCTCCGGCGCCGGGCAACAAACCGTGACGAACCGGCCGGACCTGGTTGGACCGATTCGCTATCCGAAAACGTTGACGCAGTGGTTCGATCCTTCTGCCTTCTCTTCCAATCTTCCGTCCCAAGTGGCAACCGATGGTACGGGAAACCTGGTCTACACGCGCGTGGGCACCTTGGGGCGTAACGCGGTCTACGGGCCGGGGTTCCGTGACATGGACCTTGGTATTCAGAAGAACCTCCATATCGCTGAGGGTAAGCAGCTGGAACTTCATGGCGACGCGTTCAATGTGACAAACACCCCGAGCTTTGCAAATCCAGCGAACACCGACGCGCAAAATAGCAACTTTGGGGCAATTACGGGTCTCCGTAGTACGTCACGAAAAATCCAGCTAGCCGCTCGGCTCGTGTTTTAACCACACGTACCTCGTTATCAACATACAGGGAGCACCGAAATACGAGGGCAAAGCTAAGTTGGGCGATATTACGAGCACTTAGCCTAAGCGCAAACTCGCCGCTGTTAGTTCTTTACTGATGGCGGCGGTTTTGCCACAACCGTCGCCATGCGTCTACATCTGCGTCTCGCTTACCTTGCAGACACCTCCGGTCGTAGCAATGAATCAGGATTCCACCCGATCGACATATCCTGCCCCAATATCTTAGAGAACTTCCATGAAGCTGTTTCGTTTCCCTTCCGCACTGCTGCCATTGCTTGTTTTGCTCGCCGTGCTGCCCGCGCCGTTAGCGCAAAATGTGCCGCCAGGCACGCCCGCCGTCGCCCAGCCACGCCCTGCCGCGACCACGCGCTCCGAGCCTGAATGGCTCTCCTCCGCTGTCTTTTACGAGATCTTTCCCCGCGCCTTCTCTCCGCAGGGAACTCTGAACGGGGTAACTGCCCGGCTCGACGATCTTCAGGCGCTCGGCGTCAACGTCCTTTGGCTCATGCCTATTCACCCTATCGGCACCGTCAAGAAGATGGGCAGCTATGGCAGCGTGTATGCCGTGCGCGACTACCTCGCGGTCAACCCTGATCTCGGCACCAAAGACGACCTCCATCGGCTCGTCCAAGCCGCCCACGCGCGCCACATGCGCGTCATCCTCGACGAGGTGCCTGACCACACCGCCTGGGACAGCGTCATGATGGCCCACCCCGAGTTTTACCAGCACGACCCCGCCGGCAACATCGTCTCGCCGCACGGCTGGAACGACGTCGCCGGGCTGAACTACAACGACCCAGCCCTGCGCAAATACATGACCGCCGTTTTCGCCTATTGGCTTAAGGACTTCGACATCGACGGCTACCGCTGCGACGACGCCGCCGACGTCCCCACCAGCTTTTGGAACGACACGCGCACCGCTCTCGAGGCTATCCGGCCCGACGTGCTCCTGCTCGCCGAGGCTTCTAAGCCGGAGCTGCTCGCGCGCGCCTTCGACCTCGACTACGCTTGGCCGCTGCTCGATACCCTCGATGATGTGCTTCTGCGCGGCCGCCCGGCCTCGGCCTTGCGCGAGCAAATCGAAGCCCAAAATCGCCAGTTCCCTGCCGGGGCCTTGCACATGCTCATGAGCGACGACCACGACACGCAGCGCGCCGTCGTGCGCTACGGCGCCGAAGCGTCCCTGGCCGCCTCCGCCCTGGTCTTCACCCTGCCCGGCGCCCCGCTGCTCTATAACGGTATGGAGGTCGGCGACGCGACCCCCTCCGCCGGGCCGGCCCTGTTCGAAAAGGTCCCCATCTTCTGGCCCGCCGGTCAATTGCGCCCCGAGTTCCCACAGTTC
>CAXTTZ010000013.1:0-25738 GCA_964247325.1 uncultured Acidobacteriaceae bacterium
CTGCCGCGCCCGGCCCACCGGCATGCAGCGCCGCCAGGATGTAGGGCTGACGAGCCATGGCCAAGCTAAGGGCGTCGGCGGTGTGCACAAAGCGCATGTAATCGAGCGCCTCATCCACGGTTTCGGCGACGGCGGGCTGGTAGGGCACCGCGGTCAGCATGGTTTGGGCGTCGCGCAGCGCTGAAGCTTCATCCTTCATGCGCAGCTCGGCACCGACCTTGTTGGCATACGCGTCAGCAAGCAGCGGTTTGGGCGCGCGCGGCTCCGCGATGTAGCGGGCGGCGGCCCCCGCCACGGCCGGCCACTGCTGGCCCAACGCACAAAGGTGAGCGAGATCCAGCAGATCGGGTCCGGAAAAGGTCTCCGCCGCACGCGCCGCGCACTCCGCCTTGCCACGCGCGATGGAGACCCGCATGGCGGCGATCTCGATGTCGGACCAGTTGGCGATATTGTGCCGCGTGATCTCCAGCGGGTGCAGGGCGTCATCATAGGCAGCGCGCGGCGAAAGCTGCGGCTGCGGGCTCGCGGGAGTGGCGGAGCCCGTCGGAGCCGCCGGTGCGGAAGTCTGCGCACCCGCGTGCCGAGCGCCTAAGGGCAAGAAAACAACAGAGAACAGTAAGCTGAAGACAGCGCGCACGTGGGCTCCAGGAGGATCGGAGCCAGTATAGGAGACCCGCGCAGCTTACAGCTCGCCGCGGCTCTTTTCGCCGATCACCTTGGCCACGCCCAGCGCCAAGGTCAGCAGGCCCGTGGGCAGGCAACCGAGCGCGAAGATCAGCATGAGCCAGCCACTATTGGTGTGCGGGCCCTGGTGCGACGCGCCGCCGAACAGCGCGTACAGCAGCACGACGCACAGTACACCGGCGCCGAAGATGATCGAGCCGGCGGTGAGCAGCTTGCGCGTATCGTCGTGCAGCCTCATCGGTAGACCGCCAGCATGGCATAGACCACCACGCCCGAAACCGACACATACAGCCAAAGGGGAAAGGTCCAGCGCGCCAGCCGCTTGTGCGCCGGGAAACGGCCGCTCAGGCTCAGAAAAAAGGTAATCAGAATGAGCGGCAGGGCCACCACCGCGAGCAGGATGTGGGGAATCAGCAGTGCGTACAAATAGATGGCGCGCGCCACGGGATGCGACTTGGGGAAGACCATGTCGCCGTGCAGGACGTGGTTGGCGATATAGGTCACCAGAAACACCGACGAGACCACAAAAGCGCCAAACATGCTGTTGCGGTGCTTGGTAATCTCCAACCGCCGGATGTGGCGAAAGGCGACCAGCAGAAACATGGTGCACACGGCATTAAGCACCGCATTCACCGCAGGCAGGAACGCCAGGTGGGTGCCGGCCACATCGGTCGGCGGATGGTAGTACACCAGCCACGTTAAAAACAGCGAGGCCACGGCAGACACGCCCAGGATGCCCCAGATCACCGAGGCGGGCGTGCGAAGGGCCGGATTGGAAGCGGCAAAGGTGGTCGGCATCGTGCTCCTTCTAGTGTAGCGGGGCGCGGGCCCGCTCTGTGCGCTCTTCGGAAGAGCGTTTTGCCTGCTTGGTGGCTCCTTCAAAGGAAAAGGACGGATTTGAAGCGCCGAAGTAGGGCTAGAATGGCAGCGGCCGGAGGAATCGAATGAAGCGTCCACCGAACCGTCGCCGGATCGTAACGGCCCTCTGCTGGATGGCGCTGAGCTCCGGCAGCTGCCTCCCCCAGCAGGCCCCGGCGCCGGGCAAAACGGCAACCGAAGCGGTGCCACCGCAGAAGGCAAAGGGCTTTGAGGTAGCCTCCATCCGGGCCGTGCCGCCCTCGGAGCAGTGTTATACCTCAATCGAGACCTATGGGTCGCCCCATTTCAGCTCGAAATGCGCTTCGCTCAGCTATCTCTTGTCTTTCGCGTACGGCGTGAACCCGACGTATTTTATCGACGCTCCGAAAGGTTTGGACAGCGCGCGTTTCGACCTCGATACCAAGATTGAAGGGGACGTTCCGTCGACCTATGAGCTGTTAAAACCTTTGATGCAGCAGCTTCTGGCGCAGCGATTTGGCTTGGTGGCCCACACCTCGACCAAGCAAACGGCAGGCTACGACTTGTATCTCCTCAAGGACGGATCGAAGCTCACCCGAGCTACCGCGGCGGGCGATGCGGCGTACATCTTCGCCGACCGGCTCCAAGCGCCCGGCGTAACCCTGGCACAGCTAACCGGCATGCTCGCTGCGCCCCTGCACCGTCCTGTGGTGGATAAGACAGCCTTGAGCGGCATATACAACATTCAGCTGAAGTTTGCGCCCTTGGACGCCGTCGATTCCACCTCGCCTTCCATTTTTACCGCACTGAAGGAGCAGCTTGGGCTGAAGCTGCAACCAAGCACCGTGCCGGTGGATACGCTTGTGATCGAGCACATCAACCTCGCGCCCACCGCCAACTAGAGCAAGGTGCCTTCAGATTCACGGCAAAGGCGAGGCGTTAGTCCCACTGTAAATGCCTAGCGCAGTAGCAATCTTCCCTGCGCGTTCAGCGCCATGGCCAGCAGCAGCAGCGGCAGGTAGATGACGGAAACCTTCAGCAACCCCCGAGCCAGCGTGCGGCCTTCCGGGCTTTCGGGCGCGCGGGTGATGCGGGCGAAGCGGATCGTGGCCCAAAGGTAATAGCCCCCCAGCAGGGAAGCGACCACGGCATAGGGTCGGCCGGTGGTGTGCAGATACGTCGGCCAAAGGCTGACCGGGATCATCAGCGCGGCATAGAAAAGTGCTTGCACGGCGGAAGCGCGCGCGGCATCGGCGGGATCTTTGCCGGTTGCGGTGAGCCGGATGCCGGCTTTGGCGTAGTCGGCGCGGTACATCCAGCCGATCGCCATGAAATGCGGGAACTGCCACACAAACAGGATGGCAAACAGCGCCACGGCGGGCCACTCGATGAGCCCGCGGGCGGCGGTCCAGCCGAGCAGGGGCGGCAGCGCGCCAGGGAAGGCGCCGATAAAGGTATTCAGCGTGGTGATGCGCTTGAGCGGCGTGTAAATGGCCACATACGCGACAGCGGTGAGCAGCGTCAGCGTGCCGGTGATCAGGTTGGTCGTCAGCGCAAGATAGAGCGAGCCGCCAAAGATGAGGGCAAACCCGATCAGCAGCCCGTGCGCCAGCCCTACGCGGCCCAGCGCCATCGGCCGCGACGCCGTGCGCGGCATGCGGCGGTCGGTTTTGCGCTCCAGCGCCTGGTTCAGCACCGACGATCCCGCCGTTACCAGGGCGATGCCCAGCAACGCCTGCACCAAACCCATATGGAAGGGGCTAATGCCCGAAGCCAACGATCCGAGATAAAAGCCGCCCGCGGCCGTGAGCAGCACCATGGCCGAGACGCGCGGCTTGCTCAGCTCGAGGTAGTCGGCCAGCAACGAAGCGGCGCGTGCGCGGGCTTGCCCGGGGGAGTCGACGGCCGGCGACGTGGCAAGGGCGGGCACGGTATTAGAATACCGCGGCTGCCCATCCTTGGCTGCCCCTGACGCAGAAAGTGCGCTCCGCTTTGCACAGGGTCGTGCGGGCGCCCAGATGTGTTCGTAACCGGAACAGCGACGGCCCGCCTGCCGCTTAGGTGATTGCCTCCGCTGCCGCCCGTGGCTATACTGCGGGCAACGGTCGGGCGTTGTGCCCACTTCCTGGGCCTGCCTGGACCGCAGGATGAGGTGTGTCTTCAGCGAAGGCGCAAGGGCAAACCGGCAGAGCGAGCAGCAGGCACACGGCGTGCCGGAGAAGGTTTCTGCTCGCGGGCGCCCAGGCGTTGCGCCGGGGCGGCAACTTTGGGCGGTTCTTTCCCGCGCCGCCTTCCACGCTACGGAAGACGTGCTGCATGCGGTTCTGCCCTCCAACTGCCGCCTTTGCGAAGGACCCATGCTCGGCCTGAGCCCTGTGCGCGTGTGCCAAGCGTGCGTGGACCGGGTACGCTCCGCGTCAGGGCAGGCAAGCGATACCCTATGTTTACGCTGTGGCGAGGCGCTCGGGATGGAGTCGGCGCGCTTTGCAGCGTCCTTGGGAGCGCGGGAGTGCTCCGGTTGCCGACAAAACCCGCCCCTGTTCACCCGGGCCGTCGCGTTCGGGATGTATGACGCGGAGTTGCGGGAGCTGCTGCAAAGCCTCAAATTTGCCGGGGTGCGCCGCGCCGCCGAGCACATTCTGGGCGAGTGCGTCGCCGAAGCCGCTCTGCAACTAGCAGGGGAGGCCGGCTCGGAGATGCTGGTGGTTCCTGTGCCTTTGCACCGCGACCGCGAGCACGAACGCGGGTTTAACCAAGCAGCGCTGCTGGCAAGCGCGGCGGTTCGACGCTTGCGTACGCTGCAACCGGCTTGGCAGCTCGACCTGCGGCCAAAGGTGCTGCGACGCACGCACGCGACCCACGCCCTGTATGCCCTTGGGCCGGAAAAGCGGCGCCGCAGCTTAAAGAAGGCCTTTGCGGTGCCGGACGCAGCGCAGGTGAAAGGACGCGAGGTGCTCTTGGTGGACGACATCCTCACTACCGGGGCCACAGCCAACGCCTGTGCCGAGGCCCTGCTTGCGGCGGGCGCGGCGAAGGTTTGGGTGGTCACGGCGGCACGGGCGCAGCCGGAAAGTATCAAGGCCGTGGCGGACAGGGTGGCTCGTTGGGACACACCAAGTGCCCCTTTGCAGAGTTGTTAGATCAGGCGAAGAAGTCGCTCCCAAGGCGCATGTTGGCGAGCAAAGGAAACGGGACGCAGGAACGAACAGCAAGGACGGAGGCGCAATGCAGGCTGGTCAGGCTGGGCAAACAAACCAAGGCAGGGTGCGGCGCGGCGGCAAAGGCCATGGCACCACCCATCCGGCCCCGGGTACGGCACGGATGGAGGCCATCGAGATCCGGGCAGGTGTGTTTCGACAACCCGCCATGCAAACGCCGGTGCTTGTGCTCAACGCGAGCTACGAGCCGATCAACATTTGCGGCGCGCGCCGGGCGCTCGTGCTTGTGCTCAAAGGCGTGGCGCGCACGGAAGAAGAGCAGGGCACGACCCTGCACTCGCACCGTGCCACCATGCAGATGCCGTCGGTGATCCGGCTGCTGGAGTACCGGCGCATCCCGCATCAAACCCGCGCGCTCAGCCGTAAAAATATTCTGCTGCGCGATCGCAACACCTGCCAGTACTGCCAGTTGGTGCTGCCCGCGGCCGACCTCACGCTCGATCACGTCCTTCCGCGCTCCCGGGGCGGCCAGTCGACGTGGGAGAACCTTGTTGCCTGCTGCAAGGCTTGCAATCGCCGCAAAGGCAACCACCTCCTGCACGAGCTCAGCGAGATGAAGCTTTTGCGCGAGCCGCGGCCGTTCACCTTGCATACCTCGCGGCACATCATGCGCATGATCGGTTCGGCGGACGCAAACTGGCGCAAATACCTGTACTTCGAGAACGAACCGGCGGCCTAGCCTACTTAGACACCGAGCAGGTGTGGCCGCGCGGGCCTTTCGCGCCCGCCGAACGCGCCGACGCTTCGGTCATATACCGGCCGTTGGCGGTCCTTCCGTAGTATCTGTCGCCAAAGCAGTGGTAGACGCTGGAGTTTGTGTTCACCCATACCTTGTCCGGCCCGCCGCCGGGTTGGGCCTGCGCAGCGGGCTGAAACGGCTTCCGCTTCGTACTTTGCGCCGGCGAAGGTGCTGTCTGCGCAAAAAGCAGGCAGGTAAGGAAGAGGGTAAAGAAGGTGAGGAGGCTAGCGAAGCGATTCATGGCTTGCCCAGCGTAGACCTGCTGCACAGCCTGCGCCATCACACCGTTGTGGGATCGCCCCGAACTTCCGTTGCAGCCCGCGACGACCGTGTCGTGAGCGCGATGGCTGCGACGACGATCATGGCGCCGCCCCCAAAGGCTGAGCCGCCCAGGTGTTCGCCTAGAAGGGTCACACCCAAAACCGATCCCATCAGCGGCTCGATGTTTAGCAGAACTCCGGCCTGCGATGCGGGTACGCGCGTCATGCCCCAGTTCCACAGCAGCGTGGTGCACGCCGTGCAGAGCAGGCCGCTGCCGGCCAAGGCCAGCCACGCCTTGAGCGAGATGCCATGCACCGGCGGCCAGCCGTACAGCGGCGGCACGCACACCAAAAGCATGAAAAACCCTGCAAGCATGCCGTAAGCCGAAACCATTACAGGGCTATGTCGCACGATCAGGCGTTGGTTGATCAAGATCCAAAACAGGGCGATCACCATGGACACGACCACCAGCAGATCGCCAGCGAGCGAGGGCCCATTGACGCCGTGGGCCTGGTGGCCGCCGAGCGCAATCAGTGCGGCGCCCGCGGTCGAGACTGCCAGCGCCGCCCAGCCCAACGCATCCAGCCGCTCGCCCATAAACACCGTGGCCCCTACGGCCAACAGCACCGGCATCGAGCCAACCATCAAGGACGCATGCGATACCGTGGTCAGCGAAAGCCCGCGAAACTGCAGCAGAAACTGCACCGGGATGCCCAACAATGTGCCAAAAAGCAGCCATCCCCACTCGCCGGCGTCGAGTTGCGGCCGATGCGTGAACAGCAGAGGCAGCAAGCCCAGCAACGCAAAGGCGAACCGGTAGAACACCATTGCGCCGACATTCATCTCGGCTAAGGCGATCTTGCCGAAGAAGAAGCCGCAGCCCCAAAAAATGCCCGCCAGTGCGCACGCCGCAAAGCCCAGCGGCTTGCCTTTGGCTTGCATCACCAAACGCGGCAGCTCTGCGCGGGGGTCATGGGCGCGTTTGCCTTGCACCCGAAGGCCTCCCGAAAGCCGGGCTGGTTGACCACAGGGCCGTTGGCGCGGAAGTGGTCCGGCGAATGAGGATCGGTTAGCACCAAGCGCCGCACCATCTCCGGCCGCGCATTTTCACACCAGTTTTGCGCCCAGGCGATATAGAACCGTTGCTGGCCGGTATAGCCGTCGGTCTTGGCGTTTGTGTCCACCCCGTCCTGCTTGGCGCGATCTAGGTAGGCTAGATACGCCAGCAGCAAACCGCCGTTGTCGGCCGTATTTTCGCCCAAGGTCAGCTTGCCATTGACGTGGACGTCGTCGACCGCAACGAAGCCGTCGTACTGCGTTTCGAGGCACTGCGTGCGGGTTTCGAAGTTCTTTTTGTCGGACGCGGTCCACCAATCGTCGAGGTTGCCTTTGCCGTCGAATTTCGCGCCTTCATCGTCGAAGCCGTGCGTCAGCTCGTGGCCGATCACCCCGCCGATGTGCCCATAGTTGGTCGCCAGGTCGGCCTTCGGATCGTAAAACGCCGGCTGCAGGATGCCTGCAGGAAAATTGATGTTGTTCATGCTCGGGTCGTAGTAGGCGTTTACCGTGGGCGGCGTCATGCCCCACTCGAGCCGGTCCACCGGTTTGCCAATCTTGGCGAGCTCGCGGTCGTTCTCAAATGCTGCGGCCCGTTCCCGATTGCCGAACGCGTCGGTCGCGGAGATGTTCAGCTTGGCATAATCGCGCCAACGCTCGGGGTAGCCAATCTTGTCCGTGATGGCGTGCAGCTTTTCCTTGGCGCGCACCCGCGTCTCTGGGCTCATCCAGGCTAGGGTGTCGAGGTCGCGGTTCATCGCCGCTTCGATGTCGTGCACCATCTCCAGCGTCTTTGCCTTGCTATCGCCGGCAAAGTACTGCTGCACGTACACCTGCCCGAGCGCCTCGCCTAGCGCGCTGTCGACCGTCGCCTGGCAGCGCTTCCAGCGCGGTTGCTGCTGCGGCTGGCCTTCCAGTTCGGTGCCGTAGAAGTGGAAGTTCTCGTCGTCAAAGGCATGCGGCAGGCTTCCGGCGTAGGCGGTGAGCACGTGGTAACGCAGATACGCCCGCAGCACCTCAATCTTGCTCGAAAAGAGGGCTTCCACCATCACCGGAAAGAACTTCGGCGTTCCCACGTTCAGTGATCCGAGCTTGGGCGCGTGGATAGCCTCTAGAAACGGCGCGAAGGGGACGCCATGGAGGCTGGCTTCGAAGGTTGCCAACGGTTCCGGGTGATAGATGGCTGCCGGATCGCGCATCTCCGTGTTAGTCAGCGACACTTCGGCGAGCTTGGTTTCGAGAGCCAGAATGCCTTGCGCGTCGGCCTGCGCGCGGTCGGGTGCTTCGCCCGCAAGGGTGAGCATCTTCGCCACATGCGCCACATATTGTTCGCGCAGCTTTTTGTCTTTTTCGCCCGTGCGCGTGTAGTAGTCGCGTTCGGGCAGGCCCAGGCCGCCCTGCATGGCCACGGCGATCTGTTTTGAGGAATCCTTGAAGTCTTGCATCTCCCCGAAGCTGAAAAAGGCGTTCACGCCATAGCGCTGCAGCTCGCCGGCAAAGTACGGCAGGCCGGGCTTGGTCACGCGGTCGATCTCGGCCAGCAGCTCCTGCGCCGGCGCGAGCCCTTTTTCGTCGATCAGGGCCGTATTCAGGCACGCGGCATAGTCATCACCGATCTTTTGTTCGTTCGGCGTGCGGCTGCCCTTGGCAGTGGCATATTGCGCAAGAATCTTCTGCAGCCGCTCCGCATTGACGTTGTAAAGCACCTGAAACTGGTCCACGGCAGCTTCGTCGGCCGGAATGGGATGATTCACCGCGAACTTGCCGCATGCAAACTTGTAGATGTCGTTGCACGGATCGACACTGGCGTCGATTGCTTGCAGATCAAACGCCGGTGCGGGCGTGTAGTGCTGCACGGTGGTCGCACTGGTCTGGTCCGGTGCGACCGATCTTGTGCTTTGGGCACGGGCCAAGAGCGCCGAACTGAGCAGAAAGCAAACAGAGCGAAAAAGCGCAGCGCCCAGGCGCCGCTGCGGCCAACCATTGTGAGAAAAAGTCATTCGATGCCTTGTGTGCGCTGGATCAAAGCAAGCAGCGGGTGCGCAGCGCCCACTTGCCGACCTGCGCCGTGTTGTTCTCGTCTATACACTGAAGAGTACAAGGAAGAAGGATGGACGGGCCAGAATCTTTGCGAAATCGGCTTTGGGAACGGCTGCGGCAGGGATGGCCCCTCGCGGCCGCTGCTCTGGTTTTGTGGACGGCGAATCCGGCTTGGGCGCAAGCGCCGGCCAAAGCCAAGCCCTCGCTGCGGCTGCCCTTGGCCGAGCTCGGCTTTCCAGGCTACCCGCTCGCGCTGGTTCATGCCGGCGCCTCCATGGCCACGGTGCACCTGGTCGACGCGACCCATGCCCTGTTCACCTTTAGCCTGCGGTCGCTGGTGCCGCGGCTGCCCGATGATCCTCCGGAGGACGCTGACCGGCTCGTGGCGGCCGAGCTGATCGAGCTGCCAACGGGCAAGGTCCTGGCGCGTACGGAATGGCACCTCCACGACCATGGACGGTACCTTTGGAGCGTAGGCCGGGGCGTATTTCTGCAGCGCAGCGGCGATCAGCTGCATCTCTTTGCGCCCATGCAGGGCTTGGCGCAGAACGATGCCTTTCGGCTCTTTGAGCTGCCGCATGCGCCGGGGCATCCGGCCTACATGGAACGCTCGCCGGATGGCAAGGTGCTTACCGTGGAGGTGCTGCTGCCCTCGGCCCAGAAACAGGTGGAGGAGCCCTTCACCGGCTCGGTGACTGGTTCAAAACACAAGGACGTGGCCATTGATTTCTATCGGTTGGAGGTCAATCCCGAGGTATCAGCGCCGGTCCGGATGCAGGGAGCGGGCACGGTGCGCTCGCCCGAGCTGCTGCACCTGCCGCTGGATGGCGATGGATATCTTTGGGCCGACAATGGCGAACGTGGCCGCTGGACCCTGGACTTTCATGAGTTTCAGGGTAAGCCGCAGAGCTTGACGCAGGTCTTGAGCTCGTGTCCGCCGCGCATGGAGCTGCTGAGCCGGAGCCAGTTTCTGGTCATGAGCTGCCGCGGGGCAGAGGACACGCTCACCATGGCGTCCTATGGATTCGACGGCCATGAGAACTGGGAGGAGCCGTTCAACAGCGAGCTGCAGCCGGCTACGGTCGTCTCGGCGCCGGAGGCGGGGCGGTTTGCCTTGAGCCGATTGGTGGCGTTCTCCGGAGGTTCCCCAACGAGCGGGTCGGGGCCGACTGAGACGACGGCGCAGGAGATTCGCATTTACAGCACGGAAAGTGGCGACAAGCTGCTGCAGGTACAGGTGACGCCGCCTATGCGAACACCGGAAAACTTTGATTTTTCGCCCGATGGCCGCACGTTGGCCGTGCTTGGGTCCAAAACGCTCGATATTTACAAGCTGCCTGAGCTTACCGAGCGCGACCGCAAACAGCTGGCCGAGGCCCAAACCATGACGCCGCCCGAGGCGCACGGGGCGATTGCGCTGCGGCACATCACGCACCGGATTGAGGAAGAAGGCCCAGTCGATCCTGCCGAAACCACGGCGCCGCTGCCGGCGAGCTCCCAGCCGGCTGCAGGACCAGCTTCGGCAGCCGGAGCGGCTTCGGCTCCAGGAATGGCGCAGCCCGCGGCAGCAACAGGGACCGGAACAGCAAAGGACGCAGGAGAAACCCGTCGCAAGCCGCCCACGTTGCTCAATCCGGGTGAAACGGTCGGAGTGCAGCCGGCTGGTAATAGCGCACCGAAGCCGTAACGACCTGCGTTGGGTTAAGCGGCTTTGGTGGCGAGGGCTTTGAGGCGGGTGTTCAGACGGCCCTTGTAGCGGCTGGCGGTGTTTTTGTGCAGCACGCCTTTCTGCACGCTCTTGTCGAGGATGGAAACGGTGGCGCGGTACTGGGTGGCGGCAGTTTCGGCGTTGCCGCCGGTGAGGGCTTCACGCATGGCGCGGAGGGCAGTGCGCAGCTTGGAGCGGTTCGAGCGGTTGACGGCGGTGCGGGTGACGGTTTGGCGGGCGCGCTTGAGCGAAGATACGTGATTGGCCATGAGAACTCTTTCCGGTACCCCGAAGTGCTCGGGGGAGATGTGTGCAGCGCAGACGCTGGAAGCGGACACAGCGCGGCCGCATCGACTGCAACCTTTTGATTTTAGCGATGTGGGGATGGTGGGTCAATGGTCCTCAGACGCGCCTGGGAGCAGGGTAAGCCCTGGCAACTCAGATTCCCTTCGGGAATGACAAGCAAAAAGGCAACTGCAACAGCAAGGGGGAGGCAAGTAGGTGATTTGGGTGGTGTTTTCCAGAGTATGGCTTGACCGGGTTTGGTGGTTGGCGCTAGGCTGCCTGCAACATCATTACGGTCTTGGTACCACAGGGCACCTAAAGAAGGTGAGGGCAGGTTGGCTTGAGGAGCTCTGGGGTGCTGCATCGGCGTGAACCGCAAAACATCTAACTGTATGGACGTTGCTGACGGAGGTCAGATCCTTTTTTGATAAAAACATCGTTGCCGCTGACGCCCGGAATCGAGCCGCTGTACGGTACACGGGATGAAAACCTTCGCTTGATGGAAGACAACCTGGGGGTGCAAATCGACCTGCGATCGGACTCGGTGCGGGTGATGGGGGAGACCGGGGCGGTAGCCCGGGTCGAGGGCATCTTCTCAGATTTCGAGCACCTGAGGCGGACCGGGGTGCACCCGCACAACGGCGAGCTGCACGATCTGTTGAAGCTGGTGGTGGCGGACCCGACGGTGACCTTGCGCGGGCTGATCGAGAGCGGCAAGCAGCGGGGGGCGGGCGGTAAAAAGAGCGTGCAGCCGCGGACGCCCAATCAGCGCAAGTACCTGGAAGCGATCGAGCGCCACGATATGGTGTTTGGCTTGGGGCCTGCGGGTACGGGCAAGACCTACCTGGCGGTAGCCATGGCGGTGAGCGCGCTGTTGGCGAAGAAGGTGGCGCGCATCCTCCTAGTGCGGCCAGCGGTCGAGGCAGGGGAGCGACTAGGGTTTCTGCCGGGGTCGCTGCAGGAGAAGGTCGATCCCTACATGCGGCCGCTCTACGACGCGTTGTACGATATGATCGAGCCGGCCAAAGTGGACCGGATGTTAGAGACGGGCGTCATTGAAATTGCGCCGCTAGCGTTTATGCGCGGGCGGACGTTGAATGATGCGTTCATCATTATGGATGAGGCGCAGAACACGACAAACGAGCAGATGAAGATGTTCTTGACCCGCTTAGGCAATGGGTCGAAGGCGATCATCACGGGAGATCTGACGCAGATCGATCTGCCGAACCCGCGCAAGAGCGGCTTGCTGGAAGCGTTGCGGGTGTTAGAAGGCGTGGACGGCATTCGGTTCTGCCACTTCGAGAACACGGACGTGGTGCGGCACGCCTTGGTGCAGCGAATTGTGCAAGCCTATGAGCGGCAAACGCGCGCCGACCAGACGCAGGCGGGGATGGGCGGCGAGGAGTCGGAGTCTGCTGTGGGGCTGTCGAACCGGCAAGGGAACGGGGCGGAGCCGCGAGCAGGAGTGTCGAAGTGGCAGTGAGGCCGCAAGCATCGGGATCGCAAACGGCGGGATCGCAACCAGCGGCCGTTCGGCATCAGAGAACGCATGATCTCGCTTGAGCCTCCACGAGCGCTTCTGCCCGACCCGGGGCTGTCCTGTGTGGACGGCCCGGCCAACTCATTTGACCCGTGGCAGAAATGGGGGCTGTCGCGTGCGGGGTTGTCGCGATTTTTGCGGCTAGCGTGCGGGGCTGCGGGGCTGCGGGGCGAGGTGGACGTGCTCTTGGCCGATGACCAGACGCTACGGCGGTTGAACCGGCAGTTTCGGGGCAAAAACAAAGCCACCGATGTGTTGAGCTTTCCCGCGCCGGAGGAGTTGACAGCCTCGCATGCGGGGGATCTGGCGATTTCACTGGAAACGGCGACGCGACAGGCGGCCGAGCAGGGGCATACGCTGCGCGACGAGGTGCGCGTGCTGCTGTTGCATGGGGTGCTACACCTGGCCGGGTTCGATCATGAGACCGACGGGGGCGAGATGGCGGCGCGGGAGGCGGCGTTGCGGGTACGGTGGGGGCTGCCGAGCGGCTTGATTGCGCGCAGCGCAAGGACGATCGGTGCGAACGAATCCAAGACGAGCCAGCAGCGGCGGGCGACGGCCAAACCTGGGCGCAGGCAGAGGGTCGCGTGAGCGTACTGCATGGGTTGAGTGCGGCTCTTTTGCATTCCTTTGGGGTCATTCTGTGCCTGGCGCTGATGGCGCTGGCGGCCTTTGCGGAGCGGGTCTATGCGGAAATGGACCGGTTCTTGGCGCGGGAGCCGGGGCCGGCGCTGGCCGTGTGGGAGCGGGCCGTAGAACCGCGGCTGCGCTTGAGCCGCGATTCGGCGGCGATGTCGGCGTCGCTGCTGTCGTCGGTGGCCCTGGGCGGGTTGGCGTTGCTCCTGGTGAGCGGCTCGATAGGAGCGCAGGGGCGGGCGCTGGGGAGCCATGCGGCCGGGCTGGTGCTGCTGCGGGCGGCGGCGGAGCTGGCACTGGCACTGGTGGTGTTTCGGTGGCTGGTGCCGCAGTTGGTGTTTGCGCGGGTGTCGGACCGGTTTATTGGGCGGTTGGCGCTGCCGATGCAGGTAGCGTTTTGGCTGGTGTTGCCGCTCACGCTGCTGATCTCGCTGGTGCAGTCGATTGCGGACTTGGCGGAGCCGGAAGAGCCGGATGAGGAGCGACCGTCGAGCGAGGCGGTCGATGCGCTGCTGGAGGCGGGCGAGCAGGAGGGCATTTTGGAGGAAAGCGACCGCGAGCTGGTGCGGTCAGTCGTGCAGTTTGGGGACAAGGTGGTGCGTGAGGTGATGACACCGCGGCCGGCCATTCTGGCGGTGCCGTCGAGCATGACGCTGACCGCATTTACACATGAGGTGAACGCGCACAGCCTGTCGCGGGTGCCGGTCTACGGCGAGTCGCTGGACGACATCTTGGGGATTGCGTTTGCGCGGGATCTGCTGGGGGTCGAGGACACGGAGGCCTCGACGCGGGCGGTGGCGACCCTGGCGCGTGAGGCGCATTTCGTTCCGGAAACAAAAAAGGTGAATGAGCTGCTGCGCGAGATGCAACAGGGCAAGCAGCACATGAGCATCGTGATCGACGAGTACGGTGGAGTGGCGGGGTTGGTGACCATCGAAGACCTGCTCGAGGCCATCGTGGGCAACATTCGCGACGAGCATGATTTGGCCGAAGCGCATGAGGTGGCGGTGCCGGAGGAGGACGGCACATTCTTGATTCCGGGGAGCTTTGAGGTGAGCCGATTGCGGGAACTGTTTGCCGCACCGGAGCCGACCGTGGCCGAAGAGGATGCAGAGCCGGCGGCGGTGCCGGAGCAGCTCTTGCCGCAGCTACTGACCGGCTACGAGGCGACAACGGTGGGTGGGCTGGTGAGCGAGATCGCGGGGCATATCCCGCTGCCAGGCGAGGTGGTGGAGGATGGGCCGCTGCGGTTGGAGGTGTTGGCCTCGACTGACCGGCTGGTGGAGCGGGTGCGGGTGGGGTTGCAGGGGAGCTTGGCGGGATCGGAGCCGGAGTAAGGTGCGCGAGGTGCGATGATGGAGGAATGGCACTGCGCTCCGGATTTGTATCGATTGTGGGAAGGCCGAATGCGGGAAAATCGACGCTGTTGAATGCGCTGCTTGGGCAAAAGTTGGCGATTGTGACCCACAAGCCGCAGACGACGCGGACGCGGATTCAGGGCGTGCTGGAGCTACCGTTACGCAAGAAGGCGAAGGGCGACCCGGGCCGGCCGGCGGCGCAGGTGGTGCTGGTGGACACGCCGGGGGTGCATCGGGGGGAGACGCAGCTGGACCGGCGCATGCTGCAGGAGGTGCAGGACGCGCTGGAAGGACGAGATCTGGTGCTCTTTGTGGTGGACGCGACGCATCGGCTGCACGGGGCCGCCGGCGACGAAGCGGGGCATGGCGAGACGGAGCGAAATGAAGAGAAGGTGCGATCGCTGGGGCAGCACCGGCGATCGCTGTCCAAGGCAGAGGACGACCTGGCGCTGCAGCTGGTGAAGCGGTTAGAGTGCCCGGTCATCTTGGTGCTCAACAAGATGGACGCGCTGCCGAAGAGTGCGCTGTTGCCGCTGATTGCGCATTGGACGGCATTGCACGCCTTTGCGGAGGTGGTGCCGATCTCGGCGCGTAAGGCGGAAAATCTAGACCTGCTGCTGGATTGGGTGATCGCGCATCTGCCGGAGGGGCAGCGATACTTCCCCAAAGATCAACTGACGGATCAGCCGGAGCGGTTTCTGGTGGCGGAGCTGATCCGGGAGAAGATTCTGCTGCTGACGGGGGAGGAGGTACCGTATGCGACGGCGGTGGTAGTGGAGCGGTTCGAGGAGCCGGCATCGCGGCGCAAGCTGCGCGATGGGCGGCTGCCGGTAACGAAGATTGCGGCGGCCATCTTTTGCGAGCGGGCAGGGCAGAAGGCCATCCTGATCGGCAGCGGAGGATCGATGCTGAAGCGGATTGGGACCGCGGCGCGGAAGGAGATTGAGGCCGTGCTGGGAACACGGGTATTTTTAGAGCTGTTTATAAAGGTGAAAGAAGATTGGCGGGCATCGGTAGGATTTATCGAGGACTTGGATTGGCGGCGGCAGTTGGAGGATATCGCAGAGCGGCAGCAATTAGCGGACTCTTTGGCAGCACAGGCCGCGGGGCGGGAGCAAAACGGAGGAACTGAAGTGGACGCCGAGGGGGCGGAGTGATCTCAGCGCTGCTGCGCGGCTGGGGGGTAGCGGGGATCCCTTTGCGCACGGCGCGGCTGCGGTTGGTGGCGATTCGTCCGGCGATGCTGATCGCAGAAGGGGCACAGCCGGCGCTGTTGGGACGAACGCTGCGGGCGGTGGTACCGGCAGACTGGCCGCCGAAGCTGTGGGAACCGGCGGTTTGGGTGCAGATTCGGGCGCAGTTAGAGCTGCAGCCGGAGACCTTGGGATGGCACCGGTACATGCTGCTGGGCAAGCGGCCCGCAAGGCTGATCGGCTGCTTGGGAGGGTTTCCGGGGGCGGCGGGCGACGTGGAGATTGGGTACTCGGTGGTGGATTCGGCGCAGCAGCAGGGGTATGGGACCGAGGCCGCGGACGCACTGATTGGATGGTTATTGCAACAGGGCGGCGTACGGTCTGTGAGCGCGCAGGCGTATGAAACCTCGCGGGCGTCGGTGAAGGTGATGCAGCGGTGCGGTTTGCGCTTTGTGGGGACGGGCGACCAGCCGGGAACGGTGCGGTATCGGCGCTGGCGCGGTGCAGCGGCGCAGGCTTGAGCGTTATGTAGTGCGCTGGCGCATGGCGGCGACGAGGTCTGGGGCGGCGTCGGACCAGAGGGGAAACTCAAACCGGAAGCCGTGGCGGCGCAAGAGCGTGGGCAGAACCCAACGGCTTTTCAGCACGAGCTCGGTTTCCGTCTGCATGAGCAGTGCGCCCAGAGCCAAGGCGGGGCGCGGGGCGGGCAGGCCCACGGGCTGCCCCCAGGCGTGGCGGAGGATGCGGAAAAAGTCGCGGTTGGGCAGCGGGCCGGGCGCGGAAAGGTTCACGACACCCTCTGTCTCATCGGTGAGCTCGGGCTCGTGCAGGAGGCGCTCGACCGCACGGCAATAGTCCAGGTCGTGAATCCAGGAGATGAACTGGCGGCCGGAGGCCTCGGGGCCGCCCAAGCCCCAGCGCGCGAGACGCGTCATCACGGAAAAGACACCGCCAGGGTCCGCGCTCATGACCATGGAGGAGCGTAGACGGAGCTTGCGCGTGCGCGGGGTGGCTACAGCGGCTAGGGCTTCTTCCCACCGGTAGGCGACATCGATGGAGAAGCGCCAGGTTTCGGGGAGATTGGCGGGCTCGTGACGTCCGCGCTCGTGAGGCCGGTCACCCAGTTCGCCGGTGAATTCGTCTTGCGGGCGGTCGAGAGCGTGGCGGTAAAACGTGCTCGTGCTGGCGTTAAGCCAGATCCTGGGCGGCGTAGGACAGGCAGCGATGAGCCGGCCAATCAGCAGCGTCGGCTCGGTACGCGAGGTGAAAATGTCGCGGCGGTTGGCGGGCGTATAGCGGCAGTTTACGGAGCGGCCGGACATGTGGATGACTGCGTCAGAGCGATCGAGCTCCGCTGCCCAAGGACCGGGGGTGAGCCCGTCCCAGCCGAGGGTGCGCCAAGGACGCTCTGAGAAGGCCGCAGGACGGCGCGAAAGCACAGTCACCTCATGGCCGGCAGCGTGAAGGTAACGCGCCAGCATGGTGCCAACCTGGCCGGAGCCGCCGGGAATCAGGATGCGCATCGCGTCAGCCCCCTGCACCGATCGCGGAGAAGACGAGGCCCCTTTCTACTGAGCCTCGCTTCACTCTCCTACTTTGCCGAGTTGTTGGGGAACATGAGGACTTTGCGCTGGAGGTCGAAGCCGATATAGCCGCCCTGGGCGAGGAGGCGTGTGAGGACCTCGGTGTCCTGAGCTTCGGTTTGCAGGATGTATTCGTCAACGCCGTGGTCGAGGATGAGCTGGATGGTAAAGCCGCCGGGCTGTTCGGGCCCTTTTTCGGTCCACGAGGTTTGGTAGTGCGTAACCTGGCGAATGCGGTAGCTGCGTTCCAGTTGTTGCTCGGTGGTGGGCTTTTGGTCTGAGTTGGGCATGGCCGCGTGTGTCTCCATCGGTGGGCCTTGGCTGCGGACGCGCGGCGAGCCAGGCCGGAATCGTGTCGCGTGGCCGGCTGCTTGCAGGGCCAGCATGCGACACATGCATAGATGCGCGTTTTCGCATGGTGCGAGCACCCCGGAGCAGGAAACCTAGGTGAAGAAGCTTTACTCATGCCACTGGATGCCGAGCGTTTTCATTTTGCGATAAAGATGGGAGCGCTCGAGGCCGAGCGTTTCTGCGGTGCGGGACATATTGCCGCGGGAGCGGTCAAGCTCCTTGAGGATGTAGTCGCGTTCATACGCCTCGCGAGCCTGTTGCAAGGTGGAGAACTCTTCGCGGCCGTTGCCATCGCGTGGGTTGGCGCGACCGTCGGTGCGCTGCACGAGCATGGGGAGGTGTTTGAAGTCGATACGGTTGGTTTTGGGGTTGAGGATGAGGACGCGCTCGATGAGGTTTCGCAGCTCGCGGACGTTACCGGGCCAGCTATAGGCGCGAAGCTGGGCCAGTGCCGATTCGGCGATCTCCATGCGTGGGCGGCCGTACTGCTGGCCGAATTCGTGGAGGAACTCGCGCACGAGGGAGGGGATGTCCTCCCTGCGCTCGCGCAATGGCGGGACGAAGAAGGGAATAACGTTGAGGCGGTAGAAAAGGTCTTCGCGGAAGTTGCCACGGGCGATCTCTTCTTCTAGATCTTTATTGGTGGCGGCGATGACCCGGGCGTCTACATGTACGGGTTTGGAGGCGCCGACGGGGTAAAAGCGCTGCTCGTCGAGGGCGCGGAGGACCTTGGCCTGAGTCTTCAGGCTCATATCGCCGACCTCGTCGAGAAAGAGGGTGCCGCCGTCGGCGCGTTCAAACGTGCCGCGCTTCTCGGGAGGCTGATGAGGCCCGCCCGGCCCGGCACCGTGGCGGTAGCCGAAGAGTTCGGTTTCGATAAAGTCTTCGGGAATGGCGGCGCAGTTCAGCTCAACGAGTGGGCGGTCGCGGCGCGCGGACTCGGCATGGATAGAGCGCGCAATGCGCTCTTTGCCGGTACCGGACTCCCCGAAGATGAGCACGCGGCCGTTGGTGGGGGCCATGAGGCCAATCTGCTGACGGAGCGCTTTGATCGAGACCGACTCGCCGGTGACCGAGCCCGTGGTGGCCAGTTGACGGGCGAACTCCTGGTTGTCTTCGCGAAGGTGGTGAGCTTGGACGGCGTTGCGCAGGACCAGGAGGGTGCGGTTGAGCGAGAGCGGTTTTTCGAGGAAGTCGAAGGCGCCGAGTTTGGTGGCTCGCACGGCGGTTTCGATGGTACCGTGGCCGGAGATCATGATCACCTCGGGGGCGTCCGGGCGCAGCTCGCCGCCATCGCCGCGCCGGATGGCCGCGAGCACATCGAGGCCGTCGCCGTCGGGAAGCCATATATCCAGCAGCACGGCTTGGAAGTCGGCGTCGCGGAGCAGCGTAAGGGCTTCGGCGGCGGTGCCGGCCGTGGTGACGGTATAGTCTTCCTCGCGCAGGATGGCCTCGAGCGAATCGCGGATGTCGGCCTCGTCGTCGATGATGAGGACGTGGTTCATGCCGGGGCGCTTTCCGTGACGGCGAGGGCGGGGGCCGGGGCTACAGCGAGGTGCTCGCCGCTGCGGGCTTCAGGCGGGGCAGGCACATCGGACGGGGCGGGTGGAAGTTCAACAAGGAAGCAGGCGCCCACGGGGGAGTTTTTTTCGGCGCGGATGCTGCCGCCGTGCTCCTGCACGATCTTGGCGGCGATGGACAGGCGGAGGCCGGTGCCGCGCTCCTTGGTGGAAAAGTAGGGAAGGAAGAGGCGTTCGCGCATGGCATCGGTCAGGCCGGAGCCGGTGTCGGCGATGCTCAGTTCGAGGTTGCCGGTCTCCAGCAGCTGGGTGCGGACGGTGAGTTCGCGCAGCAGGCTGTCGCTCATGGCCTCGGCGGCGTTGTCGACTAAGTTGCCGATGGCGCGTTTGAGCGCTTCAGGGTCGGCCAGCAGTGGCGGAAGATCGGCGGCGAGCCGGCGGCGCAACCGGATGGACCCAAGACGGCCTGTGAACATGGCCAGCGAGCTTTCAACGACTGCGTTGAGCTCGACCGGACGCGGCTTTACGACGGGAAATTGGGCGAGGGCGGCGAACTGGTCGACAAGCGAGCGCAGGGTTTGGACCGAGGCGCCGATGACCTCGGTCGAGCGATGGATGACCGCGGGGGAGCGCGACTCGATGCCGTGCTCGGCCAGCACGGGCGTGAGCCGCTGCATGTGGCGCTCGATCAGTTCGGCGTTGAGCGAGATGGGCGTGAGGGGGTTCTTGATCTCGTGCGCAACGCGGCGGGCGACCTCCTTCCAGGCCATCTGTTTTTGCGCGCGCACGACCTCGGATAAATCCTCGAGGACCAGCACGTAGCCGAGATGCTCGCGCTCTGCACCCTGACCGAGCTCCAGCAGGGCGACCACGGCAGAAACCTCCAGGGGGCCCTTTTTGAAGGCGAGCGCCAACTCCGCAGAAGCCGAACCCATCCTGTGACTGCGCTGCATAAGCCGATCGAGCACCTCAATGGCCTCGATCGGCAGAATAGCGGAAAGCTCAAGCCCGACGAAGCGTCTTTCTCCGCCGGGATCCAACATCTCGCAGAAGGCGCGGTTGTTGAGTACGATCTGGTGGTCGGGGGAAAGCGTCACCACGCCGGTGGGGATAGTCTCGATGATCGTTTCGAGCTCAGTGCGCCGGCGTTCAAGAGCGGTATTGAGGCCGTAGAGCTGCGCGGCGGAGGCTTGGGCGGCGGTGCGGGCGGATTCGAGATCGGCAGCCATGGCGTTGAAGCTGTCGACCAACTCACCGAGCTCTTCGGTGGCGGACTGCTCGACGCGCCGGGCGTAGTCGCCGGCGGCGATGGCCTCCATGGCGTCGGCGAGCGACTCCACTGGCCGGGTGACCTGTTTGGCGAGGTTGAGCGCGAGCCAGCAGCAGGCGAACAGGGCAAGCAGCGTGATCAGCAGCAGCAGGCCGGTGTAGAGCGAGCGGACCTGGCGACGCTCGCGAAAGACGGTCCAGTACAGGCCGGTGGCGCGCTCGAGACGGAGATTGGTGGCGGTGACGTCTGCGGGCAAAGGGAGGCCGGCAAGGACGACGCCGCCATGCTTGAGGCCGGCGGTGGCGAGGCTGTATTGCACGCCGCCGAGGGTAAGAAAGGCGCCTTCTTCGCGCTCGGCGGCGGCAAGAATCTGGCCGGGGAGGCCGGCGGAAGAGGAGGGAAGCGGAAGCGTTTCGGGGGAGCTGGCCTCGGGTGCAGTCGCTGCGGCGGTCGTGGTGCTGAAGGTGAGAGCGCCTTCGGGAAGGTTGTAGGAGGCGAGCAGGGAATTGTCGTGGAAGATGAGCGCGAAGCCGCCTTGGAGGCTGAGCTTGTGCGTTTCCAGCACCCGGTCGATGGCGGCGGTGGCCTGCGAGATGCTGTTGGATCGACGCTCGGGGCGACTGAGGGCGGGGATGTCGGCGAGCTGCAGCGCGAGGGTGTCGGCCTCGGCGCGGGCGTTGGCGTTGGCGTAGCGGGTGAGCGCGCCAAAAAGGGTTTCGGTGTTGGCGCGCATCTCGGTAACGGGCTGCGAAAACCAGCGGTCCACGGCACGGTTCATCAGCAGGTAGCTGAACGCGAACATGAACGCCAGCGGGACGAGGGAGACAAGAACGGCGCCCCACAACATGCGGGTGCGGAGGCGGGTGCCGAGGACGCGGCTGCGCTGGTCGGCGTAGAGCTTGAGGAGGTTGCGAACCAGCGTGACGAGGACGCCGACAAAGAGCAGAAAGGCAACGATGGAGAGAGCAAGGAAGACCAGCGTTTCGACGGGCGACTGCGGGTCGAGGACGGGCTTGTTGAAGGCGTTGAGGGTGCCGAGGGCAAGGAAAAGGACAAGCAGGCAGACGCCGAGGGCGATGATCCACGCGCGACGGCTTTGGGTGCTGCCCATGAGGATGAGTTTACGCCGCGGGGACACCCCTTTCCCGAGGTGGGCGTATTTTGGGGTCGCGGTAACGGTGAGTGGCGGAGATAGGTTGGAGTGGTTAGCGTACAGCCGGGGTTGAATAGTCCGTACAACCGCAATACGCGCAAGCCTTCTTACCCATCGACCAGTACTCCCATGCATCTAGTTCCAATCGAGATCTAGGTTCTTGAACTTCTGCTCGCGGTGCTTCGGGGCGGGTTTGAAGGTTATGTCTCGGACGTGGAGCGGGCGTTGGAGGTGTTGGGCGCCTTCGAGGAGGCCTTGGATGGTGAGGAGTTGGAGGCGGGGGTATTTGGTGCCGTCGGATGAGGTGTAGAAGCCGGCTTCAGCGGCTTCGCGCTTCATGGGGCCGGTAGGTTCGGCGAAGGAGAGGTAGGCGCCTATGTCGGCTTTTTCGCGGTCGAGAACGCCTTTGAGGTCGCGGACTTCGGAGACGCCGATGTTTCGGCCGCTTTTGACAGAGAAGATGATTTGTTTGGATTTGCCGGAGTTGTCGTCGTGGAAGTAGAGGCGGCCGTCAATGCCGCGGTCGGCGCCCTTCTTGATGCCTTCGGTGGGGCGGGCTCCGACGAGGCCCAAGGCCCAGTATTGGAACTGGTATTTGTTTTCGGCGGCGAGTTGTTCGGCGCCATGGATGTCGGTGGGTTCGCCGATGACCTCGTAGGTTTGGCGGACGGTGGGACCAAAGGTGTCGTCGAGGCGCGTTTTGATGAGACCGATGGCTAGATGGGTGATGTCGATGCCGATCCAGCGGCGGTTAAGCTTTTGGGCGACCTGGACGGTGGTGCCGCAGCCGCAGAAAGGGTCGAGAACGATGTCGCCTTCGTTGGAGGAGGCGCGGAGGATGCGTTCCAGGAGGGCTTCGGGTTTTTGGGTGGGGTAGCCTAGGCGTTCGGCAGAGCTCGCGTGGATAGGTGGCAGATCGTTCCACACGTCTGCTGCTGGAACTCCAGGGCTCTCGTCTAGATAGATTTTCCTACGCAGTCGACCGTCTTCCTTTGCCGGAAAGAACAGCCGATTCTCGGCGTCAAGTTGCTTCATAACATCGATCGACACGGCCCAACCATTTGAGTGTGGTCTGTACAGTCTCCCGTTACTTGCGAGGTAGTCATATTTCAAATTCGGTCGAACGCCGGGATTCCTGAGGTCCGAACGCCGGAACAGCCTGCCGTCGGGATCTTTGTGCACGAAGTGTTCTTCGATGTATTCGTCCGAATAGGGCGCGAAGCTTTGGTTCCAGAGCGGATTTAATCCTTTAGAGAAGAACAGAATGGAGTCGTGAACGCCTGCGAACTTACGCGATGCATTCCCGTGGGCGCTCGTACGTTTCCAGATGATCTCGTTACGCAGAAACTGCGCGCCGAAGACGCCGTCCATGAGCAGCTTAAGGTAGTGGCTGGCGGTGGGGTCGCAGTGGAGATAGATGGAGCCTGTGTCTTTGAGGACTCGGCGTAGCTCGATGAGGCGGGAGGCCATCATGGCGAGGTAGGCGAGCATGTCGGAGCCGCCGAGGAGGGTGCGGAAGGCGCGCATGGCGTCGGCGACGCGGCCGCCGGCTTCTACGACTTCCTCGTAGCTGCGCTCGGCTTCGAGGTTCCATTCCCAGGTGTCTTTAAAGGCAGTGATCTGAGAGGCGGAGCGGGAGCCGTCTTTTTCCGCGAAGAGGACGTTGTAGTCCTGGCGGGAGTTGAAGGGTGGGTCGAGGTAGATGAGGTCTACGGAGTTGCTGGGGAGGTAGTCGCGGAGGACGGCTAGGTTGTCGCCGTAGTAGAGTTTGTTTTTCTCAGCGGGCATGGGTTGTGGGTAGGGTAGCAGGGTGGGGTGTCGCGCGACAGGCTCGTGCCTGCGGCCCCCGCGTGGGAAGCGCAGGTCCCTCGGCTTCGCTCGGGATGGTAGTTTTGTGCGGCTGCGGCAAACAGCAGGTTCCCTTTGGGAACGACAACGAGGGTGGTCCGGCGTTGTTGGGGGTAGTGCCCTACAGGAGTGTGGTGATGGAGGTGTACTCGCGGTTTTGGCTTTCGGCGACGGCTTGGTAGGTGAGTTTGCCGTCAATGGTGTTGACGCCTTCGGCGATGCCGGGGTTTTGGGTGATGGCGGCTTTGGCGCCGCCGTTGGCGAGGCGGAGGACGTAGGGGAAGGTGGCGTTGGTCAGCGCGAGGGTAGAGGTGTTGGGCACCAGCGCGGGCATGTTGGTGACGCAGTAGTGGACGACGCCGTCGACGGTGTAGCTGGGGTCGGAGTGCGTGGTGGGGCGGGCGGTTTCGATGCAGCCGCCCTGGTCGATGGCGACGTCGACGACCACGGCGCCGGGCCTCATGTTGCGGACCATGCCGGCGGTGACGATCTTGGGGGCGGCATGGCCGGGGATGAGGACGCCGCCGATGACGAGGTCGGCTTCAGAGACGGCGCGCTCGATGTTGAGGCTGTTGGAGGCGAGGGTGAAGACGCGACCGGCAAAGATGTCGTCGAGCTCGCGGAGGCGGTTCAGGTTAAGGTCGACGAGGGTGACCTTGGCGCCGAGGCCGAGCGCCATCTTGGCGGCGTTGGTGCCCACGATGCCGCCGCCGATGATGCACACGTTGCCGGGCAGGGTGCCGGGGACGCCGCCCAGCAAGACGCCGCGGCCGCCGTGATCTTTTTGCAGATAGGTAGCGCCGATTTGCACCGAAAGCCGGCCGGCAACCTCGGACATGGGCGTGAGCAGCGGAAGCGCGCCGAAGCGGTCGCGGACGGTCTCGTAAGCGATGCCGATGACCTTTTTGTCGAGCAGAAAGTTGGTGAGCTCGGTCAGCGGGGCAAGGTGGAGGTAGGTGAAGAGGACCAGGCCTTCGCGGAAGTGAAAATACTCTTGCTTGGTGGGCTCTTTGACCTTGACGACCATGTCGGCGTTGCGCCAGACATGGTAGGCTTCGCCGACGATTTCGGCGCCGACGGCTTGGTAATCATCATCGGGGAAGGAGCTGAGGGCGCCGGCATCGTGCTCGACGAGGACTTTGTGGCCGGCTTCGGTGAGCGCTTGGGCGCCGGCGGGGGTGACGGCCACGCGGGTTTCGTGGTCTTTGACTTCTTTGGGGACGCCGATGATCATGCTTGCTGCTTTCTCCTGCCTCCCTGCCATGATACCGGAGGGCGCGGGGCGGGCGGCGTGGATGCTGTGGCGGGATGGAGGCCGTACAATAAGCGTGACTCCGGATAAAGCTTTTCGGGACAGCGCTCGGGAAACGGGTAAGAACGGCTTCATGTATAGCAAAAACTTTCAAACGCGCACGGGCCGCGTGAGCAACATGCGCTCGGTGTTTTCGCTTTTTTCTAGCGATCTGGCCATCGATCTGGGCACGGCCAACACGCTGGTGTATGCGGCGGGCAAGGGCATCATCGTCAACGAGCCCTCGATCATTGCGGTCAACCGCGTGACCAACGAGGTGGAGGCGGTGGGCAAGGAGGCCAAGGAGATGCTTGGCCGCACGCCGGGCAACATCATTGCCATTAAGCCGATGAAGGACGGGGTGATCGCAGACTTCAAGCACACCGAAAAGATGCTGAACTACTTCATCCAAAAGGCGCACAACCGCAAGATGATGGTGCACCCGCGGATCGTGATCGGGGTACCGAGCGAGATCACGCAGGTGGAAAAGCGCGCCGTGATGGACTCAGCGTACCGAGCCAAGGCGAGCGAGGTGCACCTGGTGGAGCAGGCGATGGTGGCGGCCATCGGCGCGGGCCTGCCCATCACCGAGCCGGGCGGCAATATGGTGGTCGATATCGGCGGCGGGACGACCGACATCGCGGTCATCTCGCTCGCCGGGATTGTGTATTCGCGCTCGGTGCGCATGGCCGGCAATCAGATGGACGATGCGGTGCAGACCTACCTAAAGCGCAAGTACAACCTGCTGATCGGCGAGCGGACGGCCGAGCAGGTAAAGATCGAGCTGGGGTCGGCGTTTCCGCTGGATAAGGCAATCACAATGGACATCAAGGGCCGCAACCTGATCGAGGGCGTGCCGAAGACGATCACGATTGAGGACGCGGAGATCCGCGAAGCGCTAGGCGAGTCGATTGCTACGATCATGAACGCGATTCGGGTGGCGCTGGAGCGCACGCCGCCGGAGCTTTCGGCCGATATTTCGGACCGCGGGATCGTGCTGACGGGGGGTGGGGCAATGATCAAAAATTTGGATAAACGGATTCGCGAGGAGACAGGTTTGCCGGTCTCGATCGCGGATGATCCGTTGGCGTCGGTGGTGCTGGGGACGGGGAAGATGCTGAGTGATTTTCGGTTGCTGCGGAAGATCTCGATTGATTGAGGGTGAGG
>CAXTTZ010000014.1:0-23999 GCA_964247325.1 uncultured Acidobacteriaceae bacterium
TCATCGCGATGAACGGCGCGTGGCTCATCAACTCCGCCATGATCATCATGGCCGCCATGGCGCTGCACCTCGGCCCTGCCGTCTCACCCACCATCCAGGACGCTTACCACACGCTCGGGCCGCTGCTGGGCCCGGGCGCCGCCGTCGTCTTTGCGGTGGCGCTGCTGTGCTCAGGCCTGTCGAGCTCCACCGTTGGCGTGCTCGCGGGCCAGGTCATCATTGAAGGTTTCCTCCGTATTCGCTTTCCGATCTATCTGCGCCGCTTCATCACGGTCATCCCCGCGTTAGCCGTCATCGGCCTGGGCATGGACCCGCTCAAAATCCTCGTCGACTCGCAGGTCCTGCTCAGCTTTACCTTGCCCTTCGCGCTCATTCCGCTGCTGTTGCTCACGGAGCGCTCTGCGGTTATGGGCGAGTTCCGCAACAGCCCCCGCACGCGCGCCGCGGGGTGGGCCATCGCCGCCGTCATCGTCGCGCTCAACGGCATCCTGGTCTGGCAAACCTTCGCCTGATCGCTAGGTTGTATCCACATAGAAGGAAGGGCACGGCTTTAGCCGTGCCGCAACCTGGCCGGCTTACCAGGGGCTTTAGCCCCGGAGGTGGGCTTGGCCAGCCACACCTCAGCGGCTAAAGTCGCGTTCCGGGAATAGATGCCTGGCACGGCTAAAGCCGTGCCCTTCCGGTTCGTGCAAAAAAAAGGGATCGTGCAGAAATCTGAGCAAACCTACATTCTCTATGTGGATACAAGCTAGCGCGTGAACGCCTCTTTGCAACGGAATCTCAGTTCCACTGCAACGAACCGCCGTTCTGGTACTCGATCACGCGCGTTTCGAAGAAGTTTTTTTCCTTTTTCAGGTCCATCACCTCGCTCATCCACGGAAAGGGATTTTCCACCTCGGCGAAGACAGGGGCCAAACCGATCTGCGTGCAGCGGCGGTTTGCGATGAAGTGCATGTACTGCTCGCATAGCGCCGCGGAAAGTCCTAAGAATCCGTTTGGCATCGTGTCCCGTCCGTAGGCCGCTTCAAGCTCTGCGGCCGTGCGCACCATGCCGCGCACCTCCTCTTGAAACATCGGCGTCCACAGCTGCGGGTTCTCGCTCTTGATCTGGTTGATCACATCAATGCCGAAGTTCAAGTGAATGCTTTCGTCGCGCAAGATGTACTGGTATTGTTCGGCGATGCCCACCATCTTATTGCGCCGGCCAAGCGACAAGATCTGCGCAAACCCCGTATAAAACCACATGCCCTCAAACACCACATAGAACGCGATCAGGCCGCGCACAAAGGCCCGATCGTTTTCAGGTGTGCCTGTCGCGAATGCCGTGTCCGCCAGATGCTGCGTGTATTGGATCGCCCACGCCGCTTTATCGGCGATCGAAGGTACCTCGCGGTACATGTTGAACAACTCGCCCTCATCAAGGCCCAGCGACTCCACAATGTATTGAAATGTGTGCGTGTGCACGGCCTCCTCAAACGCCTGCCGCAGCAGGTATTGGCGGCACTCCGGATTGGTCAGGTGTTTATAAATCGCCAGCACAAGGTTGTTTGCTACCAGCGACTCCGACGCCGCAAAAAAGCCGAGGTTCCGCTTGATGGCGCGCCGCTCCTCCGCGGTCAAACCCTCGTTGCTCTTCCACAAGGCGATATCGGCCTGCATGGACACCTCGGTCGGCATCCAGTGATTGTTGCAGGCAGCAAGATACTTCTCCCACGCCCATCGATACTTTAGCGGCAGCAATTGGTTGACGTCCGCGCGGCAGTTGATCATTGCTTTCTCGTCCACACGCACGCGCGCCCGGCTGCGGTCAGCCATGTCGTCCTCAGCAGCGTCCATGTTGGGCGTTGGCACATGCATCGTCGTGAATACCGGAACCTCGGCCACCGCCGCCGGCACTTCCACATCATTCCAATCCAAAAAGCTCATCGTTCCTCCTAGTATTTGGTCGCAATCTACTGGCAGGCTTCACAGGCCGGGTCGTTGATTAGGCACTGTTTTGCGCTTTCCCCGTTAATCGGGACGGCGTTCAACTTGCCATCCGAGCGCTTCAGCGTTGACTTTTCTACATGGGTCGCCGAGCGCGAGCGCAGGTAGTAGGTCGTCTTTAAGCCGGCATGCCAAGCCTCGCGGTACAGCGCATCGAGCTTCTTGCCGCTCGGCTGCGCCATGTATAAATTGAGCGATTGCGCTTGATCGATCCACTTCTGCCGCCGCGCCGCGGCCTGCAGAAACCACGTTGGCTCTATCTCAAAGCTCGTCGCATACAATCGCTTTAGCTCCTCCGGCACGCGATCGATGGAACCGAGCGAACCGTCGAAATACTTCAGGTCCGAGATCATGACCTCATCCCACAGCTCGCGCTCCTTCAGGTCGCGCACCAACGCCCCATTCACCACTGTGAAATCGCCGCTCATATTCGATTTCACAAACAGGTTCTGGTACGTGGGTTCGATCGATTGCGTCACCCCGCAAATGTTGGAGATCGTCGCCGTGGGCGCTATGGCCATTGTGTTGGAGTTGCGCATGCCCGTAGTCTTCACGCGCTCGCGCAGGCTGTCCCAGTCCAGCGCCAGCCGAGCACTCGGCGCGCCCTCGAGCTGCAAGGTATGCGTCCGATTGGCCTGCAGCAGCGCAAGCGAATCGCACGGCAGCACGCCGCGGCTCCACAGCGAGCCCTCGAAGCTGGCGTAGCGGCCGCGCTCTGCCGCCAGATCGCACGACGCCGAGATCGCGTAAAAGCTCAGCGATTCCATGCTTTCATCGGCAAATTGCACCGCTTCGTTCGAAGCGAACGGCAGGCGCAAGGTGTACAGCGCGTCCTGTTGCCCCATCACGCCCAAGCCCACCGGGCGGTGCCGCAGGTTCGACGTGCGCGCCTCGGGAACCGTGTAGAAATTGATATCGATCACGTTGTCCAGCATGCGCATTGCCGTGTGCACTGTGCGCTTCAGGTGCGCGGCATCGAGGCCCTCCGCCGTGACATGCTGCGCCAGGTTCACCGAACCCAAGTTGCACACCGCAATCTCACGCGGGTTGGTGTTCAACGTGATCTCCGTGCACAGATTGGAGCTATGCACCACGCCCATGTGCTGCTGCGGCGAACGGAGATTGCATGGGTCCTTAAACGTGATCCACGGGTGCCCTGTTTCGAAGAGCATCGTCAGCATCTTGCGCCACAGTTCCACTGCCCGCAGCGTACGTGTGACCTTCATCTGGCCGGCCGCGGCCTTGCGCTCGTATTCCTCGTACTTTTCCGCGAAGGCCTTGCCGTAAAGATCATGCAACTCCGGCGTCTCATCCGGCGAGAACAGCGTCCAGGCGCCGTCCTCCTCCACACGCTGCATGAACAGATCGGGCACCCAGTTTGCCGTGTTCATATCGTGGGTGCGGCGGCGGTCGTCGCCCGTGTTTTTGCGCAGATCCAGGAACTCTTCCACATCGATGTGCCACGTTTCCAGGTAGCCACAGACCGCGCCTTTGCGTTTGCCGCCCTGGTTCACCGCAATGGCCGTATCGTTGGCCACCTTCAGAAAGGGCACAATGCCTTGGCTTTGCCCATTGGTCCCGCGAATGTGCGCGCCCAGGCCCCGCACCGGCGTCCAATCGTTGCCCAAACCACCGGCATACTTCGACAGCAGCGCATTGTCTTTGATGGCCTTGAAGATGTTGTCCAAGTCATCGGACACCGTGGTTAGGAAGCACGACGAGAGCTGCGGCCGCAGCGTGCCGGCGTTGAACAGCGTCGGCGTCGAGCACATAAAGTCGAAGCTCGACAGCAGATCGTAAAACTCAATGGCCCGGGCCTCGCGATCGATCTCACGCAGCGCCAGCCCCATGGCCACGCGCATAAAGAACGCCTGCGGCAGCTCAAACCGCACGCCCTCTTTGTGCAGAAAATAACGATCGTACAGCGTCTGCAAGCCCAAAAACTGGAACAGCCGGTCACGCTCCGGCTTAAGCGCTGCCGCCAACCGGGCGAGGTCAAACCCTGCCAGCTCGCGGTCCAAAATCTGCAGCTCGACCCCGAGCTTTACGAATGCAGGGAAGTACTCCGGATAGGCAAGCACGCGTGCCGCTTGCGCCTCCCGTGTGGTCTCCGGCAACACAAACGCTAGTGCCTCCTCCCGCAGCATGTTGAGCAACAAGCGCGCGCTCACAAAGGCGTAATTGGGGTCTTGCTCGACCAGCGTGCGCGCCGCCATCGTCTGCGCCAAGCCGATCTCCTTCCATTGCACGCCGTCGTACAAATTGCGCTGTACCTCGGCCATCACCGCGCTCGCGTCCACGCCTTCGAGCCCCGCGCAGGCTGCGGCCACCTCGCCGGCGATGCGCTCCTCATCCAGCGGCTCCATACGCCCATCGGGTAAGCGCACCATGCGCTGCGCGTGCAGCGGCGCGCGGCTCGACTCACGTTTGCGCCGCTGCTCCGTGCGCTCTTCGCGGTACAGGATGTACGCCCGCGCGACCTTGTGCTCGCCCGCACGCATCAGCGCAAGCTCCACCTGATCCTGGATGTCTTCAATGTGCAACGCGCGGGACTGGCCGGCACGGCGGCTCAACGCGTCCACAACCGAATGCGTCAATGCCTCCACGCTCTCGTGAATGCGCCGCGAAGCCGTCGCGCCGGAGCCCTCCACAGCAACGAACGCCTTCGTCAAGGCAACGCCGATCTTGCTCGCGTCAAACAGCGAGTAGGACCCATTGCGCCGAATGACCTGCAGCGTCTCGGGCAGGGATGGGAAAGAAGATCGGCCGGCAGCGGGCAGCTCCGGTCCAGCGGGGGAAGGCGGTGCAACGAAGGCGGCCATAGGGTGCTCCTTGGCCTCGGAACGGGTGCGAAAGGGTACAGCAGCGCACGCACGCTGCCTGTGAGAATACGAGAGCGCACGGGAACCCTGGCCACCTTCGCCTCCCCTCGGAGGCACGAGTGAATGTCCTCACGGCAGGTCTTCGGGTTCTGCAGGTTCAAGCCTACTTGCCGGACTTCCCAACCCCTTCGGGCCAGTGTTCTTTCCGGCGTTCGTACCTGCTTACCGCTGCGGGGCAACTCCGGAGTTTCACCGGATTCCCTTTTCACTCCGGTGTGTGCCGGAGACCGTGAAGTATCTCCACTATATCCGCTGTATCGCGGCCCGTCGCGCCCCGGACCCAAGATGTTGTGCATAACGGGGACGATACTGCTTCAGAAGTGGAACCACGGGAGTTAACACCGGCATCAAGTAGCACTTGAGGTGTTACCGCCTGATCCACAGCACACCAGGCTCCGGGTTCAGCCCTCCAGACGCCAAGCCTCGGGCGACAAATTCGCTGCCGCGCTGTCCTCAGCCTGCCATTTCCCGCTCAACCGCCCAAGCTGGGCCATGATCTCGTTCATCTCCCCAAGCCGCGTCGTGGGGCTATAAGTGACCTCAGGCGTTCTGCCGTTGCCGAACTGCCGCACCGTTCTTTGCACAAACCCACGGCGCTCCAAGGTGCGCAGACGCAGCGTGAGCAGCCGCGCGGAGATGCCTTCCACACTGCGCCGCAGCGCCCCGAAGCGCATCGGTCCATTGGCGCCAAGCAACCAGAGAATGTGCATCGTCCAAGGCCGCGTCAGTACCTCCAGCAGCTCGCTCATGGGGCAGCCGGCACTCAGCTTCTTGCCCGTTTGGGCGCTCGCTGCGCTGTTCGCGCTCGCTTCCACCTCCATACTCCACCTCCGTGTGCACGAGACCAACGTTGGCCGCGGTTACTCCAAAATGCCTACTCGCCAAGCGCCCGCCGCTTACTTATAGTAACCCTGGACGCGATCACGAAGCTGCACGGTCGAGTCGTCCTGAGGAGATCCAGCTATGAAGATTTTGCATCTCGATTCCAGCGTCACCGGCCCCAAATCCGTTAGCCGCCCGCTGACCCAAGCCGCCGCCGAAAAGCTCAAGTCCAGCAATCCCGGCGCAGAATATACCTACCGCGACTTGGTCACAAACTCGCTGCGGCATTACAACGCCGTTCTGCGCGTGCACGGGGACGACGTGGCGAACGTGTCGCCGGAAGACAAGCAGGAGCTCGAGACCGGCAAGACGATCCTCGATGAGTTCCTCGGCTCCGATATCATTCTGATCGGCGCACCCATGTACAACTTCTCCATCCCCTCGCAGCTTAAGGCCTGGGTCGATCTCATCGTTGTGCCCGGCACCACCTTCAAATATGGACCAAACGGTCCTGAAGGCCAGTGCGCCGGCAAGAAAGTCGTCATCATCTCCACTCGCGGCGGCGGTTATGGTCCCGGTTCGCCGTTCGAGCCCTTCGACTTCCAAGAAAAGTATCTCCGCGCCACTTTCAACTTCCTCGGCATCACTGACGTCAACATCATCACCGCGGAAGGCGTCGCGCAAGGCCCGGAAAAGGCCGCCGCTGCCGTCAACGGGGCCAAGGAAAAGATCGCGCAACTGTAGTCGCGCGGCAGGCAAAGGGGGCATCGTCTAAGCGAGGCCCCCTTTGTCCCTGTCCTCAATACGCGCTCGCCTCCGTCAACGTTTGCCGCTGTGCTTGGCTCAGTTGCAAGTCCACTGCGGCGCATAACGCTTCGAGTTGTTGCGTGCTGGTCGCGCTGGCGATTGGCGCAGTCACCGTCGGCTGCGCCAGCAGCCACGCCAGCGCCACCGAGGCCTGCGCCGCGCCGGTTTCGCGGCTCACCTGCTCCAGCGCTTTAAGGATGCGCTCGCCGCGCTCGTCGAAATATCGTTCCACGCGCGACCCGCGGTTCTTGCCTCGGGTATCCTCCACCGACTTATACTTCCCGGTGAGAAAGCCCGACGCCAGCGCGAAGTACGGCACCACACCCAAACCGAAGCGCTCGGCCACCGGCGCCAATTCTTGTTCATACACCTTGCGCGCGTGCAGGTTGTACTCGGGCTGCAGCGTGATATACCTTGGCAAGCCGTTCGTCTCCGCCAGTTCGAGCGCCGCGGTTAACCGTTCACCGCTGTAGTTGGAAGCTCCGATGGTGCGCACCTTGCCCTGCTCGATCAACTGCTGAAAGGCCGCCAGCGTCTCTTCTAGCGGCGTCATTTGATCGTCGGTATGCGCTTGGTATAAGTCGATGTATTCGGTCTGAAGGCGGCGCAACGAATCTTCTGCGGAGCGCACAATGGTGTCTCTGCGTAGCCCGTGCGAGCCGTCGCCCATCTTCATGCCTACCTTGGTTGCGATCACCATTTGGTCGCGCTTGCCGCTACGTTGCAGCCAGCGGCCGATTACGCCCTCCGACTCGCCACCCATGTGCCCCGGCACCCATGCCGAGTACACATTGGCCGTGTCGACGAAGTTGAAGCCGCGCTCGCTGAACGCATCCAGAACCGCAAACGACGCTGCTTCGTCCGCCGTCCAGCCAAACACATTGCCGCCCAACATCAACGGCACCACCTCAATCTCCGACGTACCCAACGTGCGCTTCTGCATGGCGCCTCCCCATGGCAGATGCAGGACACACCCTTGGCGATGCGAGCCGGCCAGTCTATCCGCTGCTACTCGATCCCGCTGCTTAGTTCATCCAGCTGCGATCGTTTACATCCCGTGGATCCCGTCCCTCGCGGCGCTCGGCGTCGGGGTCCAGGTAGCGTCCGCTCTCGTCGAACTTCACCTCGCGGCCCTGCTTTTGCATATACACCGTAAACTTTTTGGCGGCACGGCGGCGCTTGGCGCGGGCCATGCTGTTTTGCAAGCCGTACATGCCTTCGGCCATGGCAAAACGCACACCACGCCGTGGCGCAAGGCGCAGAAACAGCCAACCGCACAACGTATTGGCAAGAACCAGCACCGCGTCGAAACGCTGATGCGCCGATAAGGCCACTGCCAGATAGACCAGCAGATAGATCGCAGCGATGTACTTTGCCTTCACGCGCAAAAGGAAGTTAAAGTTCAACTCCTGATCCGCATGCAGGGTCGCAAAGACCACTAGCAGCGCCAAGGAGAACGGCCAAAGCGAGCCGCCCATCGCATACGCCCCCAGCCCCTCCACGCGATCGTTAAGCACCAGCGTCAGGATCGAGGCCAGCAGGCCGCCGCCCACGGTACATGCAAGAAAAAACTCAAACATCCACCGCCCGCCGAGTTCTTCTTCCAGCGCCGACCCAAAGAACCAAACCGAGATCGCAGCAAACACAAGCCCCAGCAAACCATCCGCAACGAACGGGTAGGTGAGGAACTGCCAAAAGAGCTTGTGGATTGCGTGCACCGGCTGCAACTCAAGCAGGCTCGCAATCAGCGAGCCGGTGTTGGGAGAAAACAGATTCAGCACCAGCACTGCAAAGTACACGCCCAGCGCCGTAAGTAAAATCTGCCGCGTGACGCCGCGAAACGGCGGCAGTGCAACCGTAATGGGCCCATTCGAGCGAAATGCCACGCGTATTTCTCCTTCTCTGGCCGGCTATCTTGTCAATTACCTGGCCGGCAATGGCGGTACGGGCAGGGAGCGATGGCCGTTTGCCGCGACCGCCCTGACCCCAAACAGCACATTATCCTTGCTTACGTCGAGCTTTAGCGTGGTAGCGCCCCTGGCGCTTTGCGCGTGGCTCCAGGCCATCTCCGTGGTGTCGCGCCAAACTACCTCGTAGGTGGTGCCGGCCGGCGCAAACTCACTCGCATCCCAAGTAAGCTCCGAGTTGTTGTCGAGCGCATGGGTCAGCACGCGCACGTTGCGCGGCTCGCTTGGAGCGTCGGCCAGCGAGGCCAGCGTCACCGCATTTAAGCGAGCTACATCGGCCACATACGCTGGGTCGACAAACCTCAGGTAGTCGCCATAGTCCACGCCGTTTTCCGTGCGCAGCGTTTGGTGCTGGTGATCGAAGTTCTCCCGCCATTCCGTGAAGCGCACCGCTGCAAACCCTTCGCCGTTGAAGCTGGTATGGTCGCCGCCACGCAGGTAGCGGTCGCGCCGCAACACCAGCACCGGATGAAACGCGGGCACCTGCCTCACCAGCATCGACTGCACGCCGCGGCGCGCGGGTGGACGCTGTATGCCGGGTTGGAAATACGCCGGCGCCAGCTCCGCAATCGTGCGCGCCAGCTCGCGCGAGGGCGAATCGTTCTCCGCACCCAGCCCGAGCACCTGCTTTTGCTGGTCCGGTGTCGCCGTCGCGGGCACGCTTTCTGAAAACACGCGCACCGCATGCTTGTCCTGCGCGTCTGAGCCCGGCGTCGTATCGCCGCCGACGATGTCGTTGTTTAATACGGCCGCCAGCGGCCACCCTTGCGCCTTGGCCAACTGGGCCAGGTGCCGCGAGCCGTTCAGCCCTTGCTCTTCGCCTGCCACCGCCACAAAAACGAGGGTGCCGGGAAGCTTGAGCTGGCTCAGCGCCCGCGCGCAGGCCAGCGAAACGGCCACGCCGCTCGCATCGTCATTGGCTCCCGGCGAGGTCGCCTTGGGGTCCATCACGTCCGTAGCACGAGAATCATAGTGCCCCGTCACCAGCACCCACGGCGCGGCTTTGGACGAGGCCGTGCCATGCAGGATCGCATACACGTTCACCAGCCGCGTCGACGTGCGAATCCGGGCGTTCGCCGTGGTGCTGCCGGGCTCGGTAAAGTCGTCGCGCTTGACCTCCAAACAGCCGCCGCAACCCGCCGAGATCGCCTTGAACTGTGCCTCAATCCAGTCGGCTGCCGGCAGGATGCCCTGGCCCGCGGGCAGATCGGTGCTCATGCTGGAAAGCGTATTGCGCGTCCCAAAGCTCACCAGGTGCTCGATATCCGCCCGAATCTGCTCCGGCGCGATCGAACCCAGCGCCGCCGCGATCTGAGCATCGGCCTGCGGAGGTTCAGGCTGCGACGCCTCAGCCTGCGGCGCCCCCGCTGTAGGCGGCGTGAGCCTTGCCGGTTCCATGGGCCGCATCGGCCCCGCCGCCCCCGTCTGCGCGTGCGCGCCCAAGCCAAGGCTTTCTGCCAAAATCAGCAGCGCTGCCAGCCTCCGTCTCGCCATCCTTGCCGTCTCCTCACACACTTTCCAAATCGCAACAAACCGCTTGGGAGCTTCGTGCGTCCCATGTTGACGGAGCGGGACGCCCCACAAAGACCGGGGAGTCGGGCCAAGCCGCTGGCACTATGGTACTCGCCACGGCACACGCCACTGCAAAAAGGAGATCCGAGATGGCTGTTGTTTGCCCCGAATGTGATAACCCTTTGGATATCGACGTCGATGAGGTCGAGGAAGGCGAAACCGTGCAATGCGACGAGTGTGGCACCGAGCTGGAGATCGTCTCCAGCGACCCTTTGGAGATCGCGCCGGTCGAAAGCGAAGGCTATGACGATGAAGACGATGACCCTCGCGCGGATGACGACGAAGACGAAGAATAAAGGGCCACAGCCCAAGTCCTGGCCAGCACGGCGCTGCGCCCCCGTGCCTTTTCTGGTATGGGTGGGCTGCTTCGCCATGGCAGCCTGCCTGGGTGCCGGCGCCCAAGCCAAGCCCGCCCAGCAGCGCATCGCCCAAGGCCAGGTCTTGCAAGAGGACGGCCACACGCCCATGGAGGGCGCGGTCGTGTACCTGGAGAACCCGAAGACCCTGGACATCAAAAGCTATCTCACCCAAGCCGACGGGCGGTTCCACTTCAACCAGTTGGCGCCGCAGACCGACTACGACCTTTGGGCGGAAAAAAACGGCCAACAAAGCAAGCACAAGTTCATCAGCCTGTTTTCGCGCCACAAGCGCTTTGACTACACGCTGGAACTGGACGATAAAAGCCCTAGGAAAAAGTTCGGCCTGTTTTAACGCCCTGCAGTTCGCCGCCGCGCGCCGCAAACGCTGGACAACCGCCAGCCTCCTATCTCAGCATCCCAACGGGCATGCATCCGACCTCGGACCCTTCCCCGTTGCCCCTTCGCGAGACGCCCGCCGCCGCCGAACCCTCGACTCCGCTAGGCAGACGCCAGTTCTTGCAAGCAGCGACCGGTGCGCTGGCCGTTGTCGGGCTTGGCCCCTTGGCTTCGGCGCAAGCGCCCGCCCAGCAACCGAACGGCCAGAACTACGTCAGCCTTTCGCAGCTCCACGATACCAAGACCGAAGCTCCCGAAAAGGCCCCCGGCCCGTTTGAGCCGGCAGACCAGCGCATCGGCTTTGCGATCGTCGGCCTGGGGCGTTTGTCCATTGACCAGATCCTACCCGCTTTTGGCAAGTCCAAGCTCTGCAAACCCGTCGCGCTAGTCTCCGGCGAGCCCGACAAGATGAGAAAAGTCGCCGCACAGTACGGCATCAAGGACAACGCACTCTACAGCTACGCCGACTATGACCGCATCGCGCAGAACCCCGACGTCAAGGTCATCTACATCGTACTGCCCAATAGCATGCACCTCGAGTACACCGTCCGCGGCGCCAAGGCCGGCAAACACATCCTCTGCGAAAAGCCCATGGCCGTCAGCTCCGCTGAGTGCGAAACGATGATCGCTGCCTGCAAGACCGCCAATGTCAAGCTCATGATCGCCTACCGCCAGCAGTACGAGCCGATGAACCGCGAGATCGTCAAGATGCGCCAAAGCGGCAAGCTGGGCCAGTTGCGCTCCTTTATTGCCACGAATTCGCAAGATCAGGGCGACCCCACGCAGTGGCGGCAAAAACGCGCGCTCGCCGGCGGCGGCTGCCTACCCGATGTCGGCGTCTATTGCCTCAACGCCGCGCGCTTCTGGTCCGGCGAGGAGCCCGTCGAGGTCTTCGGCCAAATCTTCCAGCCCACCGGCGACCCGCGCTTCACCGAGGTCGAAGCGACCTGCAACTTCACCCTCCGTTTCCCCTCCGGGCTGCTTGCCAGTTGCAACTCCGGCTATGCGGCGCACAGCTCGCAGTGGGCACGGCTGGAGGGCTCCGAGGCTCGCGCCGAACTCGACCCGGCCTTTGCCTACCACGGCCTCAAGCTTCGCTCCGCCAAGCTGATGGACGGCCACAACACTATTATCGAGCCCAATATCGAAGAAAAGGACCAGTTCGCGCTCGAAATGGATCACATGGCCGAGTGCGTGATGAAGAACCAGCAGCCCCACACCCCCGGCGAGGAGGGCCTACAGGACCAACGGCTGATGGAGGCCATCTACGAGTCAGCCCGCACCGGCCGCGCCGTCAAAGTTAAGCCGCCCACCGCCCCGACACGCGGCCCCGAACCCACCGAAAGCTAAAGCATTCCGGGAGGGAGCGTGGGCCTTTAGACCAAGGAAAGCTTCTGCGGAACTCTTTTGCTTGTCATTCCGTAGCGTAGCGAAGGAATCTGCTGTGCCTGTGGCTGCAATCGCGCTTAGAGAGAAGCAGATCTCTTCGCTTGCACCTGCGTTTTCTACGAGAGTACAAAAAGGAGTTCGCAGAAATTGCAGCTCAAAGCCACCATAGGCTTTAGCAGCGCGCATCGACCCCCGAAGCTTTCACACGACCGGCTGACGGCCGACCTACATCACCATCACCGATGAGATCCGGTTATTCCACGTATGCCCCGGCCGCGACGGCACCCGGCTAAGATCGCCGATGGTTCCGGACGAAAGAAGAATCGCGACAGCTCCGGACACCTCCGCACAAGGCTGGCGCGCCTACAGGGTGTTGCGGTTGGAGGAGCTTTCTGCATCTTAATGTCGCAGAGCGCCGCCCGAAGGCGCCCTTAGGAGATGTGCGTGCCCACCGATCTGTATACCTTGCAGGACCCGACCAAGCAGTACCCGCAACCGCCTTTTTCGCATCAACCGCAGCCGGTGCCGGGGCTTGAACGCGACATGAAACCCAAGCCGGACTGCGGCGAAGAAAGCTACAAGGGCTCGGGGCGTTTGCCGAACCGCAAGGCGCTGGTGACAGGCGGCGACTCGGGTATCGGCAGGGCCGCGGCGATTGCGTTTGCGCGCGAAGGCGCCGATGTGGCCATCAACTACCTGCCGAGCGAAGAACAGGACGCGCAGGAGACGATCAAGCTGATCGAGGCCGCAGGCCGCAAAGCGGTAGCGATCCCCGGCGATCTGAGCCATGAGGGTTTCTGCCAGCGCATGGTGAGCGAGGCCTTCGACAAACTTGGCGGGCTTGACGTTCTGGCCTGCATCGCGGGCAAGCAGCACGCCACGGAAAAGATCGCGGACATCTCGACGCAGCAGTTTGAAGAGACCTACCGGGTGAACGTATTCTCACTATTTTGGACCGTAAAGGCTGCGCTGCCGCTGATGCCTCCGGGTGGCTCGATGATTACCACGGCGTCGATTCAGGCCACACATCCGAGCCCGTCGCTGTTGGACTACGCGCCGACCAAAGCTGCCATTCTTGCCTTCACGCGCGCCCTGGCGCGGCAGGTGGCCGAGCAGGGAATTCGTGTGAACTGTGTGGCCCCCGGGCCGGTGTGGACGCCGCTGCAAGCCTCAGGCGGCCAGCCGGACAAAAAGATTCCGCAGTTCGGCTCGGAGACGCCGATGAAGCGCCCCGGCCAACCTGTCGAGATGGCGCCGCTGTACGTGCTGCTAGCCTCGCAGGAGTCGAGCTACGTGACGGGCGAGGTGTACGGCGCCACGGGTGGGTTGGAAGTTGGCTAGGTGAGAGGCTCTCGGTTCTGATATCTGCTCCTGGAGTTCTTATCCTGGAGCGCCGGAGACTAGGCCCAGCATATTTCTGCTTGGCAATAAAACTACCGAAACCCGGTTCAAAAACCTTTGAGATCGTCGGCAACTCGGACAGCGCTCTCCATCAAGAGACGCTGTCCTTGCACTTTGATATGCTGAGCGTTCAACGTCGACGCTGCTTGGACACGCAAGCTCCGATCTGCCGAATATGAGGCTTCATGAACAGAGTCCTAGCCTTTTGCCTTTCAATTCTGATCCTCCCCGGGTTAACTGAGGCTCAGAAACAGCCCAATCAGTACGTCAATCCGTTCCTTGGTACCGCCCCCCTCACCAACCCTGCAGACATCGGATTTAACCCGCCTTGGCGAGTGTGGGCCGGACTTGTCTTTCCCGGTGCTTCCGTACCCAATGCCATGGTGCAACTAAGCCCGATTACCAAGTTCGGGAGCGGAGCGGGCTACGAGTACGAAAACACAAAAATCTTTGCGTTTGCCCATACCAACAAAGGTCATTGGAACCTGTGCAACATCCCTGTGCTTCCTGTAAGCGGTGATGTCGATCCTGCGGACTTCGCATCCGGCTTCAGCCACAAGAATGAGTCGGCTCACCCAGGCTATTACCAGGTGTATCTGGAGCGATACGGCATCAATGCCGAGCTCACCTCCACCTTGAGAACCGGTTATCACCGCTATACCTATACCGACACTAGCCGGCCAAAGAAGCTGATTGTGAACCTTCCCATTTCCAACGAACGCATCAAGGACTGGAAGTTTGAGCAAGCGGGAGACCATGCCTTCGAGGGCTACCAAACGGCCAGTGAGAAGGTCTTCTTTTACGCAATCTCGAGCTACAAGATCAAGAACGTGGAGCGGCTAAAGGGCGAAAAGGCGGAGCTTCCGGTGGTCGATTTCGCCGACGGGAACGGCCCCGTGGAGATCAAGATCGGGCTGTCGTTTGTGAGCACCGCCAATGCGAAGGAGAACCTTGAAAAAGAGCTCGGGAATAAGAGCTTCGATCAGGTGAGAGCCGAGGCCTCCGCAACCTGGGAGAATCTGCTCTCAAAAATTCAGGTTTCAGGCGGCACCGAGCGCCAAAAGGAGCTCTTTTACTCCTGCCTGTATCGCTCGTTCCTCTGGCCGGCGCTGAGAAGCGACGCCAATGGCGAGTACACCGATGCCAAAGGCTCAGTGGTCAAAACCGGTTTTCAATACTACACCATGCCCTCGTTATGGGATGACTACCGCAACAAGCTGGTTTTGCTGGGCATGATCTCGCCCGACGTAACCGTCGATGTGATCCGGTCGCTGATCGACCGTGGCGAAAAGACCGGCTTCATTCCGACGTTCTTCCACGGCGACCACGCGGCTGCCTTCATTGCAGGCTCATATCTGCGCGGCGTTCAGGGATACGACATCCGCAGTGCCTACAACCTCCTGCTGCGGAACGCCACCGTGGAAGGAGGCACCAGGCCGTACATCCGCGAATACATGGATAAGGGCTATATCTCAGATCCTGATGTGCCGCATCCCGTGGTGGAGACCAAGGGAAAAGCGGGTGTCACGAAGACGCTCGAGTACGCCTACGATGACTACTCCGTTGCGTTGCTCGCCAAAGAGCTCCATGATGAGCCGAACTACGCAATGCTGATGAAGCGCTCAAAGAACTACAGCAACATGTTCGATCCTTCTACCGAGCTCATGCGCGGTCGCCTTGAGAATGGCGACTGGGTCAAGAACTTCAACCCTGAGTACCCCTACTACGAGTACATGTACCGCGAAGCCAACGCGTGGCAGTCGTCCTTCTTTGCTCCTCATGACACTGGGGGCCTTATTGGCCTTTATAAGAGCAAAGCCGACTTCGAGCAGCACCTAGATTCCCTCTTCACGATCCCATGGAACCCGCAGTACATCGCGGAGAATATCAACTCCTTCATCGGGCAGTACTGCCAGGGAAACCAGCCCGACCACGGTTACGCTTTCCTCTACTACTTTGTCGGAAAGCAGGAGAAGTCCCAAGCGATCCTGAACACCATCATGAGCCGTTTTTACGGCATGGGGCAGGACGGTCTGGCCCTTTCGGGCATGGACGACGCCGGGGAGATGTCGTCATGGTACGTCTTCAATGCGATCGGTTTGTATCCGTACTCGCCGGCAGACCCCAGGTACATCGTCTCGGTACCGCTGTTCCAGCGTACGGCCTTCCAGTTGGGTGCTGACAAGACGTTGACGATTACTAGAAAGAACTCCGGCAACCGCATCACTGGCATCGCCTACGGCGGCCGAAAGATCGATGGCTACTTTGTTGAGCACAGCGATTTGAAAGCCGGCAAGGAGCTTGTCATTACCACGGAGTAAGCATGGAGTCGCCTGCTTGCCGTTGTACCACCGCTCAGTCGTCCATCTTCTTCGGCTTCGGTGAGGTGATCTCTGCCGCAGTGGACATGGGGCCAGGGCGTCCATCGGTTGCAACTGCGACGACGAAGTAGGAGGTCGACTCACCCCGCTCCGGTGCGGGTTCTGCGTAGGCCGGCGTGGTTAGCCCTGTGCCAATCATCCTCGGCTCCGGCTCGAGGGTGCTCTTGCGGTAGACACGGTAGACCCTGGCTCCAGGCACGGAGGCCCAGGTGAGCTGCAGCCGCTTCTCCGCAACGGTGGCCTTGACCGCCGAAGGGGCCGCTACGGCTGAGGTGTCCTTGGACGGCAGCAACCCATATGCACAGAACTGACCCGTGCCCACGTTTTCTGTGCCGAAGCTTGCCAGGTACACGCGGCCATTTGCAATGGTCGGCGGGGCCATCTTCGCATACTTGCCGCAATCATCCCGGGCTGGAACTTCCAGAGAGTTCCAAAGCTCGTGACGGATATCGTTGGCATCGTAGGCATGCAGCACCCCCGGACGCGACTCATGCCATGAATCTCCTGTCGCGTGGATCGCCGCCCATAAGATCCCGTCCTTGTTTCCGTTCGCGGAGAGCGATAACATCGCACCGGGATGCCCCTCGTTGGGAATATCCCGCTGCATCAAAGGGGTTTCCCCGAGGTTGCTTCCATCCAGCTTGTAGACCTTGGCCTTGTCCCGTTGTCCCCAAACGTAGAGCAGGTCGCCATTTTTCGCGCTCGTCCAGTACACCAGGCTATGCAGGTGCGACGCGGTAGCGCGAAAGTGTTGTACGGCGTGCTCATCGCCCAGGTGGCCAAAATGCCGTGTATCCAGGGTATAGAGCACACCCTCCTTGCCGCCACCGAGGACCAGGTGCGTTCCGGGAATCAGCGTCGCCCCGGAGGAGTCCAGATCGGCGTCATCTTTGTCGAGCTTCACGTGATTGGTTGGGGTAAACCAATCGAGCAGTTTGAGCTCCGGCGTCAGCTTCATGAAGCTTTCGCTGAAGTTCGTTACCCCGTCCCAACTTCCGTTGCCGGTCACAACGTAGACGTTTCCATCCTTGTCGATTGCCGGCCCTTGTCCGGACTGCCATATGCTCGCCTCCGAACCGGTGGGCGACGTGTTCAGGACGGCCACCTGCGCGAGCGTCTCCGCGTTGTAGGCCATCAAAAAGCCGTGGTACGGATCCTTGTCGCAGTGAGAGGCGTAGCCCACATAGACCATGCCGTTCGCCAGCGCAAGAGCGGGACGCTGGTTTTCCATGAGCGGATCGAAGGCAGGCGCATGGATGACGACTGGGCTGTCCGGCAGGTCAGCCCCTGTGGCCAGGTCGAGCGCGTGAAGCCTTTGGATGAAGCCGCTTCCCGGTCCGCTCTGAGCGCCGACGCGGGTTAGCGCCACGACGTAGAGGACGCCGCGAGTTTTGTCGATGACCGGTGTACCCACAATGCCCATCTGGCCGTTGATGTCGAGGCACCCAAAGTCTGCGCTGTGCACGCTTGCGGGCGTGCCGAAGTTCACATGCCAAACAGGCGAGGTCGCTTCGCTGTCGTTCGCGTCAAAGGCATACACACTGTTGTTCACCGTCGTCACGTAGACGAGGTCACGAGTCCCCGCGTCCGTGTTGACGTGAGTCACAATCAAGGGCTGCGTGTAGAGCTGGTCGTCCACGACCCGTTTAAACAGCATGCCGAACTGACGGCTGTTCACCGTCTCAGGCGTCAACGAGGTTTCAGAGGTGTTCGCTCCAGACCGGGCGTTGTCGTTGTGCTGGGTCAACACATCGACCTGGGCGTGCGAACGAGCGAGCGCCCCCGAGAACAGAAAGGTAAAGGCCAGCAGAAGACGTGAGCCCCGCTCCAAAGCGGCTACAACCGGTACGCGCCGAACCATGTAAGAACACCCCAACATTCCTGCACATCATGTGCTTGCGCCAGACTACCGCAAATTTTAATGGGAAGGCAGGTTTCCAAAGTACAAGCTGATGTGGCCCTTGTACTCCCCTTTCGCAACCGCCGCTTGTCCCATGGGACCCATGGATTGCGGGCCTCCGAACTTGTTGCCGATCGCAGGAATGGCATGAAGAAAGGAGACGCCGGCGTTTGGGAACGGCACCGCAACCTGCCCCAGTAAATTCGGCGGCGGGACCTTGGGCGTGAAGACCTGTACGTAGACCGGCGCCTCGCGCTGCTGATCCACCATCGCGGTAATCGGGCCCTCGATGGTATCGAACTGCAGCCAGCGCACCCCGGAGTAAAAGCCTTTGAGGATGGGGTAGTCGAAATGCTCACCCGGCTTGAGATCCTCCGGATCCCCGACCATGGTGTTGTTGTAGGACCTGTTCCAGACGTCGAGCGTGCCGCCGGCGAGACGATCCTGATAGACGGGCGTGGGCCCTTCGCCAAGGAATCGCATGCCCTTGACATCGGCTTTGGGGTAGTCGAATCCAATGCCGAAGTACTCCTGAGCGCCATGCAGGACGTAGGTGTAGTCGAGGGTCAACCAACCGTCAGGCTTGAGTCGATAGATCACGGATCGCATCGGGCCATCGAAGGTGGCGGAAAGGACCAGGGTGTCGCCATCGAAGGCTTGCGTGAGCGAGGTCAGCTTGGAATCCGGGGCCGTTACAGGTGCAGAAGCCGCGGGCGGCGGAGTTTGCCCGCGGCTGGCGGAGCGCCTGGGCCCCATCGCTACCACACGAGGGCCGTTGACCAGGGAGAAAGATCGGTCTTGTCGTGAGACAGAAACCAGCAAGCCTGTCGTTTTGCTGATCTGTAGCGACAGGTCGGCCGCTCGCATCTTCATGCTCTCGCCGGAGTCGATCACGGTGGGCTTCACCCCGCCCGCGGACTGCTGCACCTGGTCCAGATGACCCGCGAGTTCGTCAGCAGGCCACACATAGGTCTGAATGACGCGCCCTGTTGGGTCCTTGATGATGAGCCGCGTCGCATCGGCTGACGTTGTTCCGTTGTGGCTGGAAGCAGAAGCAGGCGGTCCCCAGCCATCCCATGCGGCCGACGCGCCCGGCGCCAGCGAACGGCCGTGATCGGTGCGCGTTGCTAGCACCACGGAGCCGGATTCGCGGTCGTTCGGACGGCGAAAGGCGATCCGCTGCCATTCATAGGTACACTGGTCCGCGTTGAGGAAACTGTAACGGTTCGCGACGGTAAAGGAACCCGAGCCGCTGGCCGGCGGCTGCACCACGATGGGCGACCAAAGCTGTTTGATGGTGCCGAAGCTCGCTTCCCGTTCACGGTACGGCCCCACGACCCCATCGGGAGCGTAGTTCCCCTGGGAGTCGAGGATGCCGCCCTTGTCCACGCGCTTTACGTCCTCATCCACAAACGACCAGATGAACCCTCCGGCTCCGGCTTTGCTCTTCAGGATGGCATCCCAGTAGTCCTGCAGGCCTGCTCCGCCCCCGCCGTCGTACAGGCCGTGCAGCATCTCCGTGGGCAACAGGACCGGATCCTGCGCAAGTTTTTGCTGCAGACCGTCATACGTGGGGTAGTGCTTGGTATCAGCTACCCCCGGCGGATACGCCGCCCACGGATGCAGCACTGTGCGCTTCTGCGGATCGTACTTCGCGTACTCGCCGTCAAGATCGAAGTTAAACCCGCCTTCGTTGCCGTTGTCCCAGAAGAGGAGCGAAGGGTGGTTTACGTCGTGCTCCACCATGGCCTTTACCAGCGTTTTGCCGATGTCTGTGTCGTAGCGAGCCTGCCAGCCGTTCAGTTCGTCCAGCGCATACAGGCCAAGCTCGTCACAGGCATCGAGGAAGTGACGGTCCGGCGGATAGTGGCTTGAACGGGCCGCATTGCCGTTCATCTCCTTAATGAGGTTGATGTCGTCGCGCGAGATCTGCTCGGAGAGCGTGCGCCCGGAGTCCGGCCAAAAGGAGTGGCGCGCGAAACCCTTGAGGAAGACGCGATTGCCGTTCACGAACAGCCCTTGCCCGGGGCGGACCTCGACTGTGCGGAACCCAAACTTCTGATGCACCGTGTGCACGACGCGATCGCCCAGGTTTAGGCGCACCTCAAGCTGATACAGATTGGGAGTCTCTGCCGTCCAGAGTAGCGGATGGGGGATGGTTCCGCTCAAGTGCGTCGCGCCGTTTATCGCAACATCCTTCACCGTGACCCACTCCCCTATCGGTTTGCCGCTCAACGCGAGCACCCGCATCTGCACCGAAGCCGCGCGACTCGGCGGAGCGCCGGTGCGCAGATCGGAGAGCGTAGCATCCACCTCCAGAGAGCCTGCGGCTGTTGCGTTGATGGCTAGGTGTTCGATAAAGGTTTTGGGCACGGCTTGGAGATACACCGGCCGGAAGATGCCACCGTAGTTCCAATAATCCCCACGGCGCTCGGCATGGTTCACAGATTCGTTCGCGGACTCATCGTCCACGTCGACTTCCATCTCATTTTCTTGACCGGCCGGCTTGAGAAGACCCGTAATGTCGTACTTGAAGGCGTAGTAGCCGCCCTGGTGCATGGGGCCGGCTGCTTGCCCATTGATCCTGACCTGCGTGTCGGTCATGACGCCTTCAAAGTTCACGAAGACGGCTTTGCCCTTCCATGCCGCCGGCGTCGTGAACGAGCGCTTGTAGAGGCCGTGCACACGAGGCCAGCCGCCCGGTGGTGTAATTCTTCCATACGTGTAGGTGCCGAAGCCTTGCAGCTCCCAGTTGGATGGAACACCGATCGTAGACCACTTATGGGCATTCTGCCCCTTGTCGGACAGGAACTGCCACTGGACCGGGTCGTCTTTGCCAAGGCCGGAGAGAAAAAGTGTCTTTGTCTCTTCAGCCCTTCCCAACGAAGTCAAAAGAAGAAACAGCAACGCGGCATATCGAGCAACCAAGGACATCAAGGGCTCCCACTCACCGGAACTATAAACCCACGTGCGACCCGTTGTTTACCCAGGATGGGTGGCGCCCCCTAAACTGTCACCACGCCCGTTCTCGCTGAGTGGTGAGGGCAGCAAAAACTTAGGGCGCAGCCTCTGCGGCTGCGCCCGTTTCGTGCACACAGGGTAATCTCTACGACGCGGTGTACGTCTTTGCCTGTTCGAAGCGCTTATTTACCTCTTCCCAGTTTACCACATTCCACCAGGCAGCCAGGTATTCAGGCCGGCGGTTGTTGTACTTGAGGTAATAAGCGTGCTCCCAAACGTCGTTGCCCAGAATGGGGTAAAGCCCCTGCATCAACGGGTTGTCCTGGTTGGGCGTGGTAAGAATCGTGAGCTTGCCGTCCTTGTAGACCAGCCATCCCCAGCCGGAGCCGAACTGCTTGGCCGTAGCCTCGTTGAACTGCTTCTTGAAAGCGTCGAAGGTTTCAAAGTCGGTCAGGATCTGTGTGCGGATGGCGCCGATCGGTTCGCCGCCGCCGCCCGGCTGCATGATCTGCCAAAACATCGTGTGATTCACATCGCCGCCGCCATTGTTGCGGACTACCGTACGCACCTCTTCGGGCACGCTAGCGAGGTTGCTGATGAGCTGTTGCGGTGTCTTTTTGGCCAGATCCGGATGCTTTTCGGTCGCGCCGTTCAGGTTGGTCACGTAGGTCTGGTGGTGCTTGTCATGGTGAAGCCGCATGGTGGCTTCGTCGATATTGGGCTCAAGCGCGGCGTAGTCGTACGGTAGCGGCATTAGTTCGTAGGCCATGGGAGGACTCCTTTTGCGGGTAGTGCGTTGCTGGGGAAGGATGGGGAGGGTCGATACTTCGGCTCGGGGTACAGCTCCTGCGGTTAGATGCAGCGGCGCGCCATGAGAGACCCAGGCAGGCGCCGAACCGCAGTACGCAGCTTCACTGCTTGCCGTTTGACGGCTTTGCACCCCGTCCACATACGGGTCTGCTCTGCGCTGTGAGATCAAGCAATCCACAAGGCGCCTCCTCGAGTGCTGTCGTAACGGCATCGCAGTGTAGGGACCGACACGGCCCAACGATTTACGGTACGAAATCACGGTACGAGACGAAAGAGGATACACGCATGGCTACAACACGTTTTGAGTCCACGCTGCATGCCATTCAGGGCGGCTTGAAGAACTTCACCATCGAGAAGGCCACCACCAATATCGAGGGTTGGGAAGACTACCTTTCCAAGCACGACCATGAGGGCGTGAAAAAGGTGGTGCAGGATCTGGGCAAGCTCAAGAAGCTGTTGCATGCCAAGCAGATTGATGGCGAAGCGGTCAAAACGCTCATCGCCAAGCTCGGCAAGGACACCGTCGCTGTGGCCGGCCAGGAGCAGAACGCCAATGCCAAGCACATCCGCCAACTCGGCGAGGCGCTGACCGAGGCTTCAGAGTCGCAGAAGGACGAGGCGCTGGGAGCGCAAAGCAAGTAACTAGCCGAGTCGCAGGACGCAACGTGAGGGTGGCCTTTTTCCGAGGCCACCCTCATTTCGTTTGGGCGACTTTGTGCGTCTAAGCGAGCCATGAGCTTAGCAGGCATGAACACCTATATGTGGCTTGAGGATGACGGCCCCGCGCCGGGCGGGCCGGGCGTTTCGCCGCGTTGGACTTCAAGCAAAAAGGACGCGGTTTCCACCGCCTATGCTTCCTCGAGCAAGGTTTGGTTCACGTTGTCGCACGGCACGTTGAACGAGGTGTACTACCCCACGATCGACCGGCCGCAGACTCGCGACATGGAGCTGCTGTTCTCAGACGGCGAGACGTTTTTCCATGAGGAAAAACGCGATTTCGAGTATGACTTTCATTATGTGGATGAGGACGCGCTCGCGGTGCGCGTGGTGGCCAGCGACCTCGACGGCCGCTACACGGTGACCAAGGAGTTCATCACCGACCCGCACCACCCCGTGGTGCTGATGAACGTAAAAATCACCGGTGACGAGAGCCTGCTCTCCAAGCTGAAGTGCTATGCGCTGCTGGCGCCGCACTTGAACGGTGGCGGTGCGGGCAACTCGGCGCGGTCGCTCAATGTGGCGGGCCGGCGCTGCATGCTGGCGTGGAAGGACGAGTTTTACCTAGCTTTTGGCGCCAGTTGCGGTTTTGAAAGCTCGTCATGCGGCTTTGTGGGCGTGAATGATGGGTATCAGGACATTTCGTTGCACAAGCGCATCACGCATCACTACGGGCAGGCGCAGGACGGCAACATTGCGTTAACCGGTGAGATCGATATAGCGAAGCATCGTGAATTTACAATCGCGATCGCGTTCGGCCATGGGCCGCACGCGGCGTTGTCGGGCATGATGCAAACATTGTCGACCCCGTATGCGATGCATCAGAAGCGGTTTATCGAGCAGTGGCACCGGGCGTCCAGTCCGGAACGCTTAGCGGCGGTGGCGGGCGATGGCGGCCGGCTGGCGCGCGTGTCGCACAATATCGTGCTGGCGCATGAGGACAAAACCTACTCGGGCGCGTTTATCGCCTCGGCGTCGATCCCTTGGGGCAGCGCCAAAGGCGATGACGATCTGGGCGGCTACCATCTGGTGTGGACGCGCGATATGATCCAGTCCGCCACGGCACTGCTGGCCTGCGGACGCATCGACACAGCACGGCGCGCGCTGGTGTACCTGGCTTGCACGCAGCACACCGACGGCGGCTTTTCGCAGAACTTCTGGATCGACGGCCAACCCTACTGGTCGGGCATTCAACTCGATGAGGTCGCCTATCCCATCCTGCTTGCGTGGCGTTTGTGGAAGCTCGAAGGTTTGGGCGAGTTCGATATCTTTCCCTTCGTCGAGCGCGCTGCGTCATTTCTGGTGCGCTACGCGCCCGTGACGCAGCAGGAGCGCTGGGAAGAGAATGCAGGCTACTCCCCTTCGACGCTGGCGGTGGTGATCTCGGCGCTGGTGTGTGCCGCCGATATCTGCCGCGCCTTCGGTTCAGGCGATCTTGGCGCGTTTTTGGAAAGCTACGCCGACTGGATCGAAGCGCACCTAGATGAGTGGACCACCACAACTCACGGCGTGCTCGACCCCGAGGTGCCGCACCATTACATGCGCATTCGCCCGCCAGCCGTTGGCGAGCCGTTCCACAACCCAGAGGTGCCGCTGGGGCAGATCCGCATCGCGAACCGGGCGCCGGGCGAGCAGGACACCTTTGAAGC
>CAXTTZ010000015.1:0-23578 GCA_964247325.1 uncultured Acidobacteriaceae bacterium
GCGCAGGCCGAGCCGCTTGCCCTCGGCGCCGACATCCTCGGCCAAGCCGACGCGCACGCCGCGGCTGCCCGCTTCGCCGAGGACCTCGGTTGCGTCCGCCCCACGCTCGTCGCCGCCGACACACCTCTGCCGGACGACGAAGGCCCGCTCCATCTGCTGCTCGCCCGCCATCCGCTGCTCGAGCTTCGCCTCCGCGAGCAGGACGCCGCCATCGTCCCGCTCACCCTCGCGCTGCCGCCCGGCAAGCGGCAAATGATCATCTCCGGCCCCAACACCGGCGGCAAAACCGTCGCACTCAAGACCGCTGGCCTTCTTGCCCTGATGGCCCAAACCGGCTTGCCTGTGCCCGCCGCCGAAGCCCGCCTACCGCTCTTTTCTGCCGTTTATGCCGACATCGGCGATGCGCAGTCGCTCGAAACCAACCTGTCCACCTTTTCCGCCCATGTCACCAACGTCGACCGCATCGCTCGCCAGGCCGACTCGACCTCGTTGGTTCTGCTGGACGAGCTCGGCTCCGCCACCGATCCCGAAGAGGGGGCCGCGCTCGCCGTCGCCGTTGCGGGCCACTTTCTGCAGCGGGAGGCCTGGTCGATTGTGACCACCCACCTCACTGCGCTCAAGGTCTATGCCGCCCAGCATGATGGCGTCCTCAATGCCGCGGTCGGCTTCGACGAAGACACCCTTTCACCCACTTACGACCTGCGCCTCGGCGTTCCCGGCGCCTCCGCCGGCCTCAATATCGCTGCGCGCCTTGGTATGGATCCGGCCATCATCGCCGACGCACGCTCGCAGATGAGCTCGCAGCAGATCGACATCGGCCGCTTTCTCGACGAGCTGCACGCGCAGCTGACCGCCGCCGGCCAGGAGCGCGCTGAGAACGCCGAAACCGCCCGCAAACTGCAGCGCGAGCGGGAGTTCGTCCAGTCCGAGGGCCGCCGCGAACAGCAGGCGCGCACCCGCGAGCTCGAACGTCAACTTTCTTCGCTGATCAAAGACTTTGAGGCCCAGCTGCGCGACACCGTCAAAGCCATTGACGACAAAACCATCGCGCAAAAGATCGCCAAAGACTCTGCGCTGCGCATCGCTCGCCTTCGCCGCGAATTTTCCGAGCAGTTCCAGTCCACCGTCGAGGCCCACGCGACCCCCGAGCCCGGCAGCAAATTACCGAACAGGCCTCCGCGCGAGCGCGAACCCCGTCCCGGCGACCTCGTCCGCCTGAAAAGTCTCAATCGCGAGGGCATGGTCGTCCGCGTGCTCGACCCGAAGACCCTCGAGGTCAGTTTCGGCACCATGAAGACCCGCGTGCCGCGCTCCGACATCGCCGAGCTCACCCCCGTGAAGGAACCTTCGCTCGACAGCCTCGCCCGGCGTCGCGGCGGCATCACCGTGGCAGGCGGAGACGCGGACTACATGAGCTCCGAGATTAACGTCATCGGCCGCACCGCCGACGAGGCCGAAGCCGAGGTCGACCGCTTCGTCGAGCGCGCCTTTCTCGCCGGCCTGCCCCGCATCCGCGTCGTCCACGGCGTCGGCATGGGCATCCTTCGCCGCACGCTCCGCGACGCCCTGAAAAAACACCCTCACGTCACCGGCATCGAAGAACCGCCCTACAACGAAGGCGGTCAAGGCGTCACCCTCGTCGATCTGCGCCGCTAACCCGGTAATTCCAGCGGCTGTGAAGCCCGAAACCTCACCTTGCTCCGGCTCCTACCTCGCTTAGGGCCTGCATCTACCACTTTCGTTACACGTCTACACCCTCATCTTTAGCGAGACTTTGTCGATAAGGGAGACAAGGAGCTGTGGCGCACAAGTCGCTGCGGTGGAACGCATGTCGACGCTGACACAACCCGGACGACAAAGTGAAGTCACGCGCAGTCTGCTGCTCGTTGCCCTCCTGCTGCAGCTCACGCACCTCTTGGCTCTCTGGTTGCTTCCGCATCCCTTCCTGGCTTCCAACATCCTGCAGGCGCTTTGTGCCGGATGGACCGCCGTGGTTTGTTTGCACGAACGATCTTTGGAAAAGGATGCCGCACAGCGCCGTTACTGGTTGTTCGTCACCATAGCTTTTTTCATCGCGGCAACCGCACAAACGGTGTTTACACTGCTGCCCTACCTTCCCTTTCACCAAAGGTCCTCCATCGAGCCTGATGATGTGCTTTGGTTGTTATTTGGGCTGCCTCTTCTTTTAGCGGCGTATATGAATCATGAGGCGGACCGGATCGGTTGGATCGATCGCATCCAGGTCGGTCTTTTCATCACCGTTCTTTACCTGCTTACGCTGCTCCCTTCGATCCACTTCAACCTCGACGCCACCTATCTCATTCAGGATGCCGGGATCCTTTTGTGCTGCTTCCTCCGTCTGCCCTTTTGCGCTACGGCCCGCGAACGCAGATTCTTTTACATCCTGACCATCTTTCTTGTTGTCTACGGCGTGTCTATGGTTTTCGGCACGTTCGTGGATCAGGACCAGCTTTCTAAGGGGACGTTCTACGATCTTCATTGGACCCTGCCCAACACGCTTCTGAGCGTACTTGTGCTCTTGAACGCAAGCCGGTTGCAGAACGATTCTGCCCTGTCCGCCCACCTTGTGCGTGTGGCAAGGAATTTTCAAGGCCTGAATACAGCAGCCCTAGCGTTCCTTTCCCTCGCCGTCTCCGCCCTGCTTGCGACTCACCTTCGTGTGATGGGCGGCGCTTTGCTCTTGTGCTCCTTCTTTCTCTTCGTTCTACGCATCAATGCCCGCGAGCGCGCATGGCACCAAGCCCATGGACAACTCGAAAAAACCGTTCTGCAAGACGCGCTTACCGGCCTTGGCAATCGCAGCATGTTGCAGAACAGCCTTGCCGCCCAGCTTGCCGAAACAAACGGCCATCAGGAAACGGCCTTGATCTTTGTGGACCTGGACCGATTCAAGATCATTAATGATACCCTTGGGCACGCCCTTGGCGATCAGCTACTTCTGGAAGTCGCGGCCCGCTTGCACTTTGCTGCACCCGCGGACGCCATTGTCTGCCGCTATGGGGGCGACGAGTTTGTCGTTCTCATTCATGCGCAGGATGCAGACGTCGCCAAACGCGTTGGCCACAACTTCTTGACGACGCTTCGCCGCCCCTTTCGGATCAAGCAGCATGTTCTTCGATCCACGGCCAGCATTGGTGTGGTGCTTGCCGTGGCAGGCGAAAGCGCAGACGATCTGCTGCGTGCCGCCGATCACGCGATGTATCGCGCAAAACAGCTTGGCAAAGACTGCGTGCAAGTCTTCGATGCCACGCTCCGTTCCGAGATGAACACGAGCTGGCAGATGGAAGCCAACCTCCGCCATTCCATCGAACAAAACGCGATTGAGGTCGTTTTTCAGCCGCTCCTTCATATCGAGCGCGGGACGATCTCCGGCTTCGAGGCCCTTGCCCGCTGGTCCCACCCGCAGCATGGCCAGGTGCCGCCAAGCGACTTCATCCCGCTTGCGGAGAAAACCGGCCTTATCCTCACCCTCGGCTCCCAGATGCTGGAAAAAGCCTGCCGCCAGGTCGCGTCTTGGAACTGTGCTTGGGGCACTCAGCTCTCGCTCAGTGTGAACGTTTCTCCCCGGCAGCTCGGCGATGCCAATATCCTGAGCATGATTCTTTCGACGCTGGATCGCACCGGGCTTTCGCCCCACCTGCTTTGCCTGGAGATCACAGAAACGGCCCTGCTCGTTGATCAGGCCACGGCGAAAGATACGCTAGCCAAAGCCCGTGCCCATGGTATTCACATCGCGCTAGACGATTTCGGCACCGGCTATTCTTCCTTGTCTTTTCTCCTAAGCCTGCCCGTCGATGAGGTCAAAGTCGATAAAAGCTTTGTTTCTAACCTCCATCGAGATTCGCAGCGAAAAGAACTCGTCCGTGCGGTCGTGCAACTCGGCAAATCCCTGGGCAAACGCATCGTAGCCGAAGGTGTGGAAACGGAGGAGGAGTTCTGTCAACTCGCCGCCATGCGTTGCGATTGCGCCCAAGGTTGGCTGATCAGCCGCCCGTTGTCGGCTGAGGTGATGGAACAAACGCTGCCCACGCTGAACGCCCGCGTAGCACGGCCCACGCTGGTTCCTGCCCCCGAAACGAGAACGCTCCTCATGCCCTCCTCGAAGGTCGCGTGGACCGATTCCCGTAATGTGCCTAGGCCCACTCTCGAATCGGCGTGTTGAGACCCTTGTTAAGGGGCCGCGCGCTCCTAGAGCCTGTCGTTACCTTTGAGGCTGTCTATGCAGCTTCTTTTCTTGTTGTCATCCCGCAGCGTAGCGGAGGAATCTGCTCTTCTTCGGTATGCCGTTGAATCACGGACAAACAGCAGATTCCTACCCTTTGACTTCGCTCAGGGCACGGAAGGACAACTCATAAAGGGCGTAGAAGTCATACACCTCTAGGTGCTACCTCTAGGGAAGGGCACGGCTTCAGCCGTGCCGCAACCTGGCTAGCGTTTCAGGGGCTCTAGCCACGGAGGTGGGCTTGGCCAAACAGACTTCAGCGGCTGAAGCCGCTTGCTGCAGCGGCATTTTCGGCACGGCTAAAGCCGTGCCCTTTCTTTTGTACAAAGAACACGGAACTCTTGTAGGAACGTTGGTCAAGCCTATAGGTTGGTCAAACCTATAGGTAGATACCACCTAGGGCTGAATCTGCTGCTCTACTCCAGTAGCAACGTTGCTTCCAAGGTCTCCATCTCTGGTGCGTCTGTTCCGGTGATTCCGTGGAGGTCGCCCATGATGCCGGTCGTCGACTCTAAGAGAATTTCCAACTGCTTTTCTCGCTTCTTCCAGCGCAACAAGGTCGCTTTCCGCTCGTCATCAAGATCCCTGCGCATCTCGCGCCAGCGCTCTGAGATGGCATCCACGCGCGCCCGAAAGTGAGGTCCAGTCAGATAGCTGTAGACCATTTCGCTTTTGGTTTGCTGCCCTTCACTGGCCCTGCGCTGACCCGCCAACTGCAGCAAAGACGCCCGCAACGCGACCGCTACAGGGATCGTGCAGGCCAGCGACGACACCCACACGCCCTCGACCTCATTGAAGTGCTGAATGTCGGGCGGCATCGCCTGCGAGATCAGCACGGCGAGGTCCGCTTTGGCTGCACGTTGATCGCCGCGCAGCTTTGGCAGCCACCCCGGGGACCAGTTCTTCGTCCGCTTTGATTCCCACAAGATGCGCCCGCACTCGTGGCCGCCCTCATCGCGCACCACCTGCAGCACGTCCGCGCCGGACTCTCCTTTTGCCACGGGATCAATCAGGTCGAAGGGGAACTTGCGGCGCAGCTGGTCTTCGAGCAGGATCTCCAAGGTCTCGCCCTGCGCCTGCTGTGAGCCCTGTTGCGCCTTACGCTGCAACTGCTCGATGGTGCCACGCAAATCGTTGATCGCACGGTCCTTGTCAGCCAGTTGCAAACCTAAGCGCTCTTCGGCGTGGCTCGCAGCTACGGCCCGCACCTCGTCTAGCCGCCCGCTTACCTCCTGCTCCACCTGAAGCCGTAATGCCCGCTCGCGGTCTGCTAACTCCTGCTGCGCGCGCAGCAGGAGCGCTTCTTTTTCCTGCGCTGCCGCCACTTTCGCATGCAAGTCTGCAATGCGTTCCGCTTGGGCCTGCCGGTCGCGATCGCGCTCGGCTAATTCCAGGGCCAACCGATCTTGCGCGCGACGCGCCTCGGTCTCTGCGATGGACTTCCGCTCGGCGAGGAGGCGCTGCTCGAGCTGATCCTCTGTTTGCCGCGCGACCTCCGCCGCCATGCGCGCCCGTTCCCGCTCCAAGTCCGCCTGCGCGGCGCTGAACTTCTCTTCCCGCTCCCGAATCCGACGAACCACCTCGTCTTCGCGTGCCTTGAGCCGATCGCGATCCGCCAGCAGCTGGCGATTGCCGTCGGCCAACGCTGCCTTTTGTGCCTCACGCTCGGCGGCGATGTGCTCGGCTTGACGTCGCAGCCGCGTCTCATAGTCCTGTTTCACCGCCTCCACCATCGGTGCGGCCAGCGCGTCATCGAGCCGAACGGCTGCGCCGCAGCTGGGGCAGGCTACAACGGGTTGCAAGGGCGAAGGGATGGCAGAGTCGGGCATAGATCTCGGTTCCTGGGCGTTCAGTATAGGCGAAGATTTGGTGAACTCGGCAGATTTTCCGTCGTCTCTGAGGAAATCCTGCCGCGTCCTCACCTCACCTTGGTCCTAAGGCCCTAGGGCCGGAAGCTTGCCTCTCTCACTGCGCTAGCTGCCCGTGTTGCCTCAAAGTACACGCCGCACGCGCTCACGATGATCCGGTTGGGCCCAGCTAGCAGCACGGAGTCGCCTGGCACCTCGGTCGTCGCTCCGGTCACGTCGGCGTCCTCGTGCTGAAGGTCCACTTCGGTCACTGCGTTGGCACGAATGCCGAGCTGACCGAAACTGGCTGACCCCTTGCCCTCGTCCGATCCGCCGGTTTCCTGCCGGAACTGTTCCGCCGTCACGGTGCGCGTGACCACCTCCTGCAGCGGCACCTCGCCCCCACGCCAGCGCAGCACATCGCCGCGGTAGCGCAGCGTGGAACCTATAAGTTGCTGCGCCTGCGCGTGATCCCAGCAACTGCGGTTGGTGGTCGGCAGCATGCGCGTAATGCGCCACGTGCCCTGCAAGCGGCTCGGCAGCGGCTCAGCCGCCAGTTGCACCGCGAAGCCTAGCAAACAAACACCCAAACAAGCCATTCGACGAGTAAGAAACATCATGCACCGGATGTTGCGGTCGGTACCGCAAACGTTAGCTGTCTTATCGGCATGGATGCGCTTCGGCTTGAGAAGTGTTGCGTTTTGGGACACCCGCCAGACCCCCGCTTTGGTTACACTACCGAATACCTCCTTGTTAGGCACAAACGTCTCGTATCGGCGAAGATATTCCTATATGGACTTGCGTCGCTTACGGGAGGAGACCCGTTCCGAGCACGAGGCGACCGAAGGCCTGATGCCGCTCACTGAGCCCGGCCTTACCCTCGCTCGGTATGTTGCCGTGCTTCGCTCGCTGCTGCCCCTCGTCTCCGGATGGGAGCGCTGGGCCAGGCAGGCGGCACCCCCGGAGTTGCAGCCGCTGCTCGCCGTTCGCCGCCGTAGCCCGCTGCTGGAGCGAGACCTCGCCGTTTTCCTCGGACCGGAAGCCCACTTCGTTTCGCTGCAGGAGATACTGCACGCCGAGCAGCGCTGGGCCGAAGCGGTACGCCTTTCAGGGGCAGATTTCTCTTCCTCTAATCCGGAGGACAGCGCCAAATTTCTCGGTGCACTATACGTGGTGGAAGGCTCTACGCTTGGCGGACGTTTTATAGCGCGCCACACCGAGTCTACGTTTGCCCTTCCGTCCGGCTATGGCGATGCGTACTTCAGCGGTCACGCCGAAGCGACAGGCCGGCTTTGGCGTGAGGTGACCGCCCACCTCGCTGCTGTTCCAAATGAGCTTAGCGCAATCGTCATCGACGCTGCCCGCCGCGCATTTGTCTGTTTTGGCGACCTCCTTCGTGCCGGTCTTGAGACGCCGCTACCTGCCGCCAACCTCGCGGCTGACGCCGAACTCTCGCCTCGCATCGAAGTACGTGTGCCAGTGCAGCCGAGCCCCGATCGACGTGCCGTCCCGCTTAGCTTCGGCCAGGCTGCGCAGACCCTCTCGGAGGACGGGAAAACCGTCTCTGAAGAGATTGTCGCCACGCAGCAGCCGTGCGATGAAGAGCCGATCCGGATTCCCGGAGCCGTCCAGCAACATGGTTTTCTGCTCCTCACCGATGCCGTCTTTGAGCGCGTTCTCGTCGCCAGCGAGAATGCCCAGCGCTTCTTAAATCTGCCCATGCGGCTCATCTTGGGCGCCAAGCTAGCCACACTGTTTGAACGCGAACTGCTATCCAGCCTCCAACTTCTGCGTTTGGGGGACACGCCCGAGCGCGAAGGTCTGGTCACCTTTCTAGGCTCCTACCGGCTCAACAACGAGTTCTTCAGTGTCACCACGCACGCCTCCGGCACCGACCGCATTTTAGAGTTCGAGCTGCAAGACCGGCTCGTCGGCCCGGAGATGATGAACGGCGTCATCACCAACTTCGTCGGTATCCTCAGCCGCCTCACGACCCAGGCCGAGCTTTGTGACGCCCTCGCAGAGCAGGTCGCCGGACTTACCGGTTTCGACCGCGTGCTGCTCTATTCTTTCGACGATGAAGGGCACGGCACCGTGCTTTCCGAGGTCAATAACGGCCGCCTGCCCAGCTATCTCGGCCTCCGGTTTCCCGCCTCCGACATCCCAAAGCAGGCCCGTGAGCTTTATGTGCTGAACACGGTTCGCATCATTCCCGACGCCGGCTACACGCCCTCGCCGCTAGCCGGCCTCCCCGGCCAAAATGCCGCGGCGCTCGACCTTTCGCTTAGCGGCCTCCGCAGCGTTTCGCCCACGCACCTCGAGTACATGCGCAACATGGGCACGCTGTCGTCCATGTCGGTTTCGCTGGTCACCGAAGGCCGCCTTTGGGGGCTCATCAGCGGCCACCACGCTGAGCCCAAGCTCATCCCCTACCTTGTCCGCAGCGCCTGTGACATGCTCACCAAGGTTGGCAGCACGCAGCTCGCCGGCTTCCACACCGCCGCCCGCCTGCAGCAGACAGTGCACTTCCATGCGGTGCAGCGCAATCTGCTGACCGAGCTCGCCTCCGAGCAGAACTACCTCGACGGCCTCGCCCGCTTGCTGCCCGACCTGCTTGAGGTCACCAAAGCTCAAGGCGTGGCGCTGATCATCGACGACCACATCCGCAGCTTCGGCGAGGTACCCGACGATCCCGACCTCGACCGCCTCCGCCGCTGGCTCAACGCCCAGGACGACCTGGAGCTTTGGAGTACGTCGCACCTTTCGCTCGATCTGCCCTCCGGCGACCTCGACTGGGTTGACCGCCTGCGCGAGCGCGCCAGCGGCCTGCTTGCCATTCGTTTCTCCTCCGTCCAGCACCGCTACCTCCTCTGGTTTCGGCCGGAGCTCGTCAAGCAGGTCCGCTGGGCCGGCGAGCCCGGGAAGATCATCGACAGCAATCAAACGCTCCATCCTCGTGCGTCCTTCGCCGAGTGGAAGGAGATCGTGCGCGGCCGCAGCGAGCCCTGGACCGACGTTGAAATGGAGTCGGCCCGCGATTTTCGCTCTGCCCTCACCACCATCGGCCTGCGCCGGGCTGAAGAGGCGGTCGAACTCAGCGAGGCTCGCTTCCAGCAGCTAACCCAAGCCATGCCCGTGCGCGTCTTCACGGCCGACGACTCCGGCGCGCTCACCTACACGAACGAGCGCTGGCAAGAGACCGGCCTCACCGGCAAGGGTCGCTGGTTCGACGAAAAGCAGATCTTTCCTGAGGACGCCGCCCTGTGCCGCGAGCGTTGGGCCGCTGCCGTGCAGCAAAATCGCGGCTTTGAGGCCGAAGTTCGCCTTTGCACCCCTGTCGAAGGCGGCACCGGCGGTACGGAACGCTGGAACGTCGTGCGCGCCGTGCCGTTTCAGCGCGTGGGCGCCGAACGCGCCGGCTGGATTGGCTGTTTTATCGACATGACCGAAAGCAAAGAGCGCGAAGCCGCTCTGCGCATGAACGAGAAGCTCGCGCTAACCGGGCGCATGACCAGCGTCATCGCGCATGAGATTAATAACCCGCTCGAGGCCATCACCAATCTCATGTATCTCCTGCGCGCCGAGATCAACAACGACGGCCCGGCTACCACGTATATCGGCATGGTGGAAAGCGAACTGGAGCGCATCTCCGGCATCACCAAACAAACCCTGCGCTGGAACCGCGAAAGCTCCGACGAACGCGACCGCTTCCGCGCCGGCGCCATTGTGGAGGATGTGCTTCGCCTTTTTGCCGGCAAGATTCGCAACCGCCAGATCACGGTTCGCGTCGAGGGCAGCCGTGATGTGCCAATCTGCGGCGTCATCGGCCAACTGCGCCAGGTGCTCGCCAATCTTATCTCTAATGCCATTGATGCCTCGCCCGTCAGCGGCGCCATCACGGTGAAGATACTTGATAGCCAGTCCGAGGGTCAGATCGGTTTCGCCATCCAGGACAACGGCGGTGGTATCCCTCCGGCCCTCCAGCGCCGCATCTTTGAGCCGTTCTATTCCACCAAAGGCGACCTCGGCAACGGCCTCGGCCTGTATATCTCGCGTGAGATCGTCGAACGCCATGGCGGGGAGATCCAGGTTGATTCCACCCCCGGCCAAGGCACGCTCATGCGCGTTCTCCTTCCCGTCGCCGACAACACGCCCAGCCCGCAACGCAGCTAGCCGCCCGAGGCCAGCGTACGCTTCCTTGCCCTTCAGCTTCGATACGCCTTTTTGCGTGTTTCGCGCCTTTTTGTTCGTCTGCCACGTCCCTTATTCCGCCCCGCCCCAGTAGGCCCCGCGCGCCTGCACGATCGCATCCGGATACTTCAGCACGCGTACCTCGATCGTATGCAGCCCCCCAGCTTGCACTCCGGGCGGGAAGTGCGGCTGAAAGCTCAACTGGTACCCGTTGTGCAGCCGATTGGCTAACGAGTTCAAATCCCGGTCAAATGCATTTTGGCTTCCGAAGTTGACATACTCTCCCCCGGTCTCGTGTGCCAGCTCTTTGGGCACATTCTTCCGCAGCGCCTGCAGTGCGCTGAGAACCAGGCCGACCGCCCCACCGGTGGCCCCGTCGTTTTTGGCCAAATCTTCCTTGAGATCCTCGCGTCCCGGCGTAAAGCTCACGGCGTCCAGCACCGTGTTGGACCGGTTCAGCGTTTCGATCACGGCTTGCGGTTTGGCCAGGCTGCCGTGGTCGCGCGTCTCGCTCACCAGCAAGATGGCCCGCCGCCCTGAAGCACGGTGCCGGTCCAGCAGCCGGTTGGCGTACGCAATCGCATCGAGACTGGCCACGCCCGGGTCGTCGTCGCAGGGCTCGAACTTCGCAAAGGCTGCTTCGCGCCGTGCCGGGTCCGCACTCAAGCCGCTCAGCAATTCCAACTCTTTGCCAAAGTCCACCACGGCCACCTCGGCCGGGGCACCGCCTACAATGGCGTCCACCATCGTGCCTAGCCCGCGGATCTTTGGCCCTTCGCGCCAAGCACTGCGCGAGCACTGCACCAGCACCACCAGGGATAGCGGCACCGGCGTGCCCGCATCCTCCATGCGCACCCGCTGCGGCACGCCGTCCGCAGTGATTGCGAAGTCCTCTGCCTGCAACCCGTAGATCGTCTCACCGCCGCGCGTGCGCACCTCGGTCGGCACCAGCACCAGTTGCGACTGCACGGTCAGGGTCGGCGCACTACCTTGCGGTGCGCCTGCCTCCTGCGCCGCCATGGGGTGCGTCGCCAAGGGGGGAGCCGCAAGCAGCCAGCCTAGAAGCATGCTCATCCCCAGCTTCATAGCGCCTCCAGCAGTTCAGCGACGGTTCGGCCCAGCGACGGGTGGCACAGATTCGGTGCAATCTCCATTAATGGCTCCAGCACAAATCGCCGCTCGTGCATGGCCGGGTGCGGCAGGGTCAGATCAGGGTCGTTCAACACCAAGCTGTGCCCTCGCTCGCCCTCTGCAGCATTCGCCATGTACAAAAGCAGGTCAAGATCGACAACGCGTGGCCCTTTTGGGGGATGGTCCGCTCCGCGCACACGCCCCATACTGGCCTCCAGGGCAAGCAGCTCACGGAGGAGGTCCAACGGCCCAAGCCACGTTTCGAGAAGCACTGCCCCATTGGTAAAGAGCGGCTGTGCAAGGTACCCCACCGGCTCGGTTTCATAGAAAGACGAAACCGCCGTCACCTTGCCCAGGTCTCCTAAACGCCGCACGGCTTCCCGAAGATTCGCCGTGGGGTCGCCAAAGGGGGAGACGAGATTGGAGCCAAGCGCGAGAGCGGCAAGCATCTCGAGATTGTAGGAGATTGCAGGGCAGGCGAGTGCTAAATGTGCGCTGGACGGAACCTGGGTCCCAGCGCCGGGCGGCTTCGCACCGGTTGATTTCGTACCGGCTGGGCCGCCTCGGCTACAGCAGCGTGCTCCGGTCGCGTCGCCAGCTCCCAGGCGCTGCGGTCGCGCAGCAGCCGCTGCACCAGTGCCGTGTGCATGGCATGCCCGGCGCGTTCGGCCACCACCGTGCCCCACAGCCGGCGGCCCGCCAGCGCAAGATCGCCGATAAGGTCCAGCACCTTGTGCCGCACGAACTCGTCCGGAAAGCGCAACGGCCCATTCTGCACCGAACCTGCTGCCTGCGTCGAGCCGCGCGTCAAGATAATAGCTGCTTCATCGGACACGCCGCGAATCAGCCCCATGTCGCGCAGCATGGCCTCGTCCTCGCGAAAGCCAAAGGTCCGCGCTGGGGCAATACAGTCCGTGTACGCTCCCGCTTCCAGGTCGCCCACAAATCGGTCCTGCCCAATCGGGTCCGGGAAGTCGATCGTGTAGTCGATGGTGTAGCCTTCGCCCGGGTACACCCCGATGAACTTCGCTCCTGGACCCAAGCCCTCGCGCACCTCCACGGGCTTCAGGATCTTTAGATATTCCCGCTTGCGCCGCTGCTGCTTCAGCCCCACCTCGCGCATCGCCATCACATACGGCTGTGCGGAGCCATCGAGGATTGGCAACTCCAGGTTGTCGATTTCCGCAATCACATTATCGACACCCAGCCCAATGAGCGCGCTCAACAGGTGCTCGGTCGTCTGAATCAGCACGCCCTGCCGCATCAGGCTGGTGGCGTACGACACCTTGGCCACATTGCGGCCAATTGCCGGAATCTCAAAGAAGTCCAGATCGGAGCGCCGAAACACAATCCCCGAACCCGCCGGCGCTGGCACCAACCGCAACCGGGCCGGCGCTCCCGAATGCAGTCCCACCCCTGCAAACACCAGCGGCGCGGCGATGGTATGTTCGAGTTGGTAAACCGTGGACAGCAGCGGCCCCTACGTTCGTGACGATACAGGAAGAATAGGCTGTTTTTTGGGAGGCGACGTGTGGCTTTTTTACCACACGTTACGATCTGGAGCCCTGATCCGCCGTTCCGCAAAGGACAGATGAACGTATAGGACTGCAGGTTTCGTTCGTCTTCTTTCCTGCTCTTATACCGTGATCCCTTGTTGGCGCAACAGCCCCACCGTAGCCGCGAGCGGCAGCCCGACCACATTGAAAAAATCACCCTCGACCCGTGAGATCCAGCGTGCCGCATACCCTTGAATTCCGTACGCCCCCGCCTTGTCCAACGAGTCTCCCGTTGCCAGATAGGCCGCCAGCTCCTCTTCTGGTATGGCCGTAAACGTCACTGCCGTGGCCTCTACCAGCGCCGCGGCCCCATCCGGTCCCGCCACCGCCACCCCCGTGTGAACCTCGTGCACCCGCCCCGACAACGCCCGCAGCATGCGTTCGGCCTCTGCGCGGTCTCGCGGCTTGTTCAGCACTTCATCGTCCAGCGCCACGGTGGTATCGGCGGCCAACACCGTCGTCCCTGGCCGCCGTTGCGCTACCGCCTGCGCCTTGGCCTCGGCTAACCGCCGCACATAGGCCACCGGCGCTTCTCCTGCGCGCCGTGTCTCGTCGATGTCGGCCGGCTCCACCGCATGCGCCACCCCGATCTGCCGCAAAAGCTCTCGCCGCCGCGGCGAGGCCGATGCCAAAATCAGCATGTTCCGGTCTTGCCTTCAGCATACGGCTCTACCCGCAGCCGCATCTCCATCGCGTGTGCCTCGCGCGGCGCCAGCGTGAGCACGTTTTCCGCAGCATTAGCGGTTTCCAAGCAAACAAAATGCTGCCACTCCGCGGGCCCAAGGTCCGCCAGCTTTCCCGCAACCGCCGCTCCCGGGTTCCACGTCACCGTCGTGCGCGACCCCGCCTTTTGCATCTGCAGGCACCGCCGCAGCACCGGGTCGATCAGCGTTAGCGCGGCCGTTGTGTTTAGGTACGGCCGATCCACCTCGCCGCGAAAGTGGAGCGCCGGCTCCGTTTGCCGCTCCCGCCGAAACCCTTCCGTTTTATCCAGATACTCCGTCCCGCCCAGCCCTTCCACGCAGACCTGCTCGCTATCACCCACGGCCAGGTAGGCGTGCAGCGCCTCCTCGAGCACCAGCGGCTGCTCCCCGGTGTTGGCCACCGACAAGCGCACGGTCAGCTCCCGGCCCAGCACCAAGTCGCATGCCAGCTGAAACGCTCCGTACCCCAGCGCCCGCAGCCCCGGCGTGTGATCGATCCCCACCGATAGGTGCACCTCCTCGCCGGCCAGCGCCGCAAAATGCATCGTCCACGGCCAGATCCGCGCAAAGCCATGCGACGGCGTGCCCGCAGGTGGTTTTACGGGCGAATTTTCTGGAGCCCCAAACCATGGAAAGATCAACGGCACCCCTCCCCGAATGGCCTTGCCCGGCACATACGCGGAGCGTTCGGAAAGAAACAGCACAGGCTCTGTTCCCGCCGGCTGCCACCGGGTCAGGTGCGCGCCCTGCAGGTAGAACTCCGCCGTGCAGGCCGGCGTCGTGACCCGGGCGCGCGGCATGCCTGGGTACGGTTCATCAAAGGCCAGCATGCCCGGAAGCGCAAAGGTTTCGTTCAGTACATCGGCTGTCTGCACGGATGCAGTGTACTGCATCGGTCCGGCTGGTCTTGCGTTCTTGGGCGAGCCTCATGCCTGCTGCCTCCGCCTTGGCTCTCCGCTTGCTCTGCTCCACGCAATCGCATCCTACCTGCTGGAACGCTGAGCCAAACGAAGAAGAGAGTTGTACCCATGATCAAAGCCCTCCTATGCGACATCGATGGAACCCTGGTTCAAAGCAACTGGCTGCACGCCGAAGCCTGGCAGAAGACCTTTGCCGAGATAAACCTCCAGGTTGAACTGGAAGAGATCCGCCGCCAGATCGGCAAAGGCGGCGATGAACTCATCCCTGTCTTCATCCCTTGGTGGAAGCGCGACACCATCGAAGAACCGCTCAAGACCCTACGAAAGTTCATCATGCAGCATGGCCTGCTGCAAAAGATCGAGCCCCTGCCGGAGGTCCGTGCCTTTGTCGAACGCGTCAAGCAAGCCGGCATCAAGGTCGCCCTGGCAACTTCGTCTGAAAAGGACGACCTCGAAGTCCTCAAGCGCGTGGCAAAGATCGAAGACCTGATCGATACGCAAACCACCGCTGAAGACGCCCCGCACAGCAAACCCCGGCCGGATATCTTCACCGTCGCGCTCAGCAAGGTCGGTCTTCCACCCTCAGCGTGCCTCGCCCTGGGTGATACGCCCTGGGATGCCGAAAGCGCCGGCAAAGCGGGCATTCGCACCATCGGCGTCACCACCGGTGGCTGGTCGAAACAGGAGCTCCTCGACGCCGGCTGCGTTGAGGCCTACGACGGCGTGGCTGACCTGCTCGCCCACTTCGATCAAAGCGCTATTATGCGCACCGGCCTTCACGGCTAGGCCGGAGCGCGCAGGCATTGGGGTGTAAATCACCTCCATACCTGCGCGTTTGCCTTAAAACACCCCCGCTACCAATGCATCCACCGCTGACGATTGCGTTCCGGCACCCAGCTCCACCGGCGGCCCTGACCACACCACGCCGAATTGGTGCCCTGGCGCTTGATCTTTAAACCAGACACTCTCCGCGTTACGCTCTAAAAATGCCCGGTCGGCTTCGCTCGGCCGCGCTGCCTGGAACGCTCGCAGGTTTCGCACAAAAATGCCTTTGAACTGAATCCCGTCCGCTCCGCAATGCGGCTCGCACACATCATGCAGGATGCCCTCGGGGGTGGTTAGGTGCGCGAGCGTAGCCTGTGCAATGGCTACCGCTGCGTCGGCAAAGGCTGCTTCCTGCGTCGCCTGGTATCGCTCGGCCAGTGCCCCGAGCACTACACCCTGGTTATAGCTCCAAACCGTCCGGCCGTTATTGCGGCATGCGCCCGTCGCTTTGTCGATTGTTAACCCATCGTTTACCAGGTTATCGCCGTTGATCATGCCGGAATCCTGAAACCATCGCCATTCCCGGTCCGCCCACTCCGCGTACGAGGGCATGCCTTGCGGGGCTGTCGCGCGGGTTGCCAGGTGCGCTGCCACGGAAAAAAATAACTCGTTTGCGATCGCGTTTTTATAGTTCCGATCTTTACTCCACCAGATGCCGCCGTTGCACGTACTATCCCAACTGGCCGCCATATCCGCAAAGATGGTCTGCGCCATACTTAAGTAGCGCGGCTCCCGTGTTAGATCGTAGCTATCGATCCACGCCAGCGCCCACCAGCCCTCGTCGTCATAATAGTTATTCAGGAAGTTCGGAAATCCGCTGCTCTTTCCTGCACCTGTCCCTGCCGCCGACACATTCTGCGCCTGCACAAAGGTCTGGCCCAAAACCTTGGTGTACTTTGTGGTGTGCGCGACGCGCATAAAATCAACCAGCGTCGTGGTCGCATTGGCTGCGTTCCACCATCCCGTCGTGCGGTACACCCCGGTTTGCGGGTTGTAATTACGCTGCAGCGCCTTAACACCCGCCGCTGCCCGTTTTACCGTGGCCCGATGCGAGATGCTCTTCACCGGCGACTGCCCCACACAGTGCTGCTCCCAACCTGCAAGCAGCAACAGGCCAAAAACCCACGCACGGATGAATCCACGAACGAATCTTAGAGAAAACATACGCTCATATTAAATCCGCATTGGAGCTCCTTGCGTCAAGGTCTGCGCCGTTGCTTTCGTTTCGCATCCAATGGAAGGAAAGACGGAGGAGGTGCGAAGCGTATGGCGTATATCACGGTAGGGAAAGAGAATGAGGCCGACATCCAGCTGTACTATGAGGACCGGGGCACAGGCAAACCTGTGGTGCTGATCCATGGATGGCCTTTAGCTGGCGGATCGTGGGAGCGGCAATCGGCCGCGCTGCTGGCGGCGGGGTATCGCGTGGTGACCTACGATCGACGAGGCTTTGGGCGGAGTTCGGCGCCGAACAGCGGGTATGACTACAACACGCTGGCGAAGGATACGGACAAGGTGTTAGAGGCGTTGGACCTCCAAGATGCCGCGCTGATCGGGTTTTCCATGGGTGGCGGCGAGGTGGCGCGGTACGCCGGGCAATATAACCAGGGACGGGTGACCAAGGCAGGCTTTCTCAGTTCCATTGCGCCGGCGCTGCGGAAAGATGGGCACAACCCCGAGGGTGTGGACCCGGCAGTCTTTGAGCAGATGAAGCAAGCAATTGAGAAAGACCGGTACGACTTTCTGAAAGACTTTGGCAAGACGTTTTACAACCAGGGTGTGCTAACGCACGCTGTGTCGGAGGCCAAGTTACAGGCTGACTTCAACGTGGCGGCGCAGTCGAGTTATCAAGCCATGCTGTTTTGTGTGGACGCTTGGTTGGAGGATTTTCGGCAGGATGTAAACGGAATCCAGATGCCGACGCTGGTAGTGCATGGGGATGCGGATAAAATTGTGCCGCTAGAGAACTCGGGTGGGCGGATGCCTGCGCTAGTTCCGTCGGCAAAGTTACATGTCGTGAAGGATGGGCCGCATGGCTTGATTTGGACACATGCAGATGAGGTGAATAAGGTATTGTTAGAGTTTTTACGAGGATAGGGCGCTACTGCGCGAAAAGCAGATTCCCTTCGGGAATGACAACAAGAAAGGCAAAAAACGGAAGCATTCCTTTAAGAAGAGCAAAAGCAAAGGCCTCGGCGCAGGCGTCGAGGCCTTTTGCGTTAGTGAGACTTAGGCGGCGGCGATCCGTTGCACCAGGTTGTTCTGCTCATTCTGCGATTCTGCGCCAATGGTCATCGCGTCTAGGGCATTGGTGCCCAGGGCGTAGCGAATCGCCTCGGCGGGCTTGTCACGCAGGTCGCCCTGGCCGAGGATCTTCATGCCGACAATCCCTTTGCCCTGCGCGCGCATCTGCTGGATGACCGGCAGGACGGTAGCGGGGTCGGCGTCCATGTGCGAGCCGATAGGGTTAAGCCGGACGAGGTCGACTTCGACCCACGGTGAGGCAGCCGCAGCTTTGAGCGCTTTAAGGGAGTGGCAGGAGACGCCGTGGGCGCGGATGACGCCTTTCGCCTTGGCATCGGAGAGCACGTCCATGACGCCGCGGTAGCGGGTGGTCCAGTCGGCTTCGGTAACGCAGTGGATCAGGACGATGTCGATCATGTCGACACCGAGTTCGCGGCGAAAGCGGTCGAGGTCGGCCTGCACGCCGGCGGGGTCGCGCGTGTCAGTCTTGGTGAGAAGGGTGACCCGGTCGCGTGGCATGGTTTTGAGGGCCTCGCGAACATAAGGATGCGAGCCGTAGGAGTCGGCGGCGTCGAAGAAGCGGAGGCCGTTATCGTGGTAGCCATTGGCGAGGAGCTTGACGAAGGGCGAATCGCCGAGGCGGGTTTGGTTGGAGTTGCCGCCACCGCCGATTGTGCCGGTGCCCATAGCCAGGCGGCTGGTGCGGATGCCGGTGCGGCCAAGCGTGACGGTGTCGCTGGCCTTGTATTTGGTGGGAAGCGGGTCGGGGTCGACCAGAGCAGCGCGTGCAATGGGGTTTTTGGCGAGAAAGGCGGCACCGAGGGTGCGGGACGAGCGGCGAAGGAAGTCTCTTCTGAGCATCGCTGGCTCCTTGTAGAGCTTTTGACGGGGGTCGGGACTGGTGGGTTGCATCGCTTGGGGCTAAGATTCGCGGCTTGCGTAAGACAAAAAACGCGTAGGGGCCTGTTGAAGGTCTATGCAGCTTTTATTCATAGCGACCTGATAGAGTTTCGTGTGATGGTTGGCGTTTCCCGAGCGGCTCGGCTGCATGTGGAGCCGCTACGTCGAGCATGCACCTCCCCCTAACAAGTTCTGGGCCATTCAAGGGCTCGGAACAGAGAACGAGGCCGTTATGAATGTGAAAGAAGTTGTGAGCCAAGTATTGAGCCCAGCCAATGAGGAAGTCGGGAACGCCGGCGAGATTCACCAGATCGCCGGGGGAACGCATCCGGCCATGAGCAACCAGAATGGTGTAATAATTGCCGATGACGAGAACCAGCTGCGGGGTGGGGAGCGCGGGCCGTCGCTGCTGGAGGATTGGCAGTACCTGACCAAGACGCAGCATTTCGACCATGAGCGGATTCCAGAGCGCATCGTGCATGCGCGTGGATACGGGGCCCATGGGTATTTTGAGCTGACCGACTCGCTCAAGGGCATTTCCAAAGCGGCGGTACTGAATGAGGTAGGGAAGAAGACGCCGGTGTTTGTGCGCTTTTCGACGGTGGCTGGCAACAAAGGGTCGGCCGACTTAGCGCGCGATGTGCGTGGATTTGCAGTAAAGATGTACACGTCCGAGGGAAACTGGGATATTGTGGGAAACCACATTCCTGTGTTCTTCATTCAGGACGCCATTAAGTTTACAGACCTGATCCATGCGGCGAAGCAGGAGCCGGACCGGGCGTTTCCGCAGGCGCAGACGGCGCATGATAACTTCTGGGATTTCGCTTCGCTAACCCCGGAAAGCACACATATGCTGATGTGGATTATGTCGGACCGTGCGATTCCGCGGTCGCTGCGCATGATTGAGGGCTTCGGCGTGCACACCTACCGCTTTATGAACGAAGCGGGCAAGGCGACCTATGTGAAGTTCCATTGGCGGCCGAAGTTAGGGGCGCAATCGGTGATCTGGGATGAGGCGCTGAAGATCAACGGCGCGGACCCGGATTTTCATCGGCGCGACCTTTGGAATGCGATCGAAGAGGGTAACTTCCCGGAGTGGGAGTTAGCCGTGCAGCTATTCGATGAAGCCTTTGCGGAGAAGTTCGCGTTCGATGTGCTCGATTCGACGAAGCTGGTGCCGGAAGAGTTAGTGCCGCTGCGGGTGATTGGGCGTATGGTGCTGGACCGCAACGTAGATAACTTCTTCGCGGAAACCGAGCAGGTGGCCTTTGGGCTGCATAACATCGTGCCGGGGATCGACTTTACCAATGACCCGCTGCTGCAGGGGCGCATCGTGTCGTACATCGATACGCAGCTCACACGGTTGGGTGGGCCGAACTACGCGCAGATTCCGGTCAATCGGCCGCAGGTACCAGTGCTCAATAATCAGCGCGACGGGCACATGCAGCAGACCGTGCCGAAGGGTCGTGTCAACTACTCGCCGAGCTCGCTGCAGGCAAACACGCCGCGGCAGGACCCGAAGCGTGGGTTTACGAGTTATCCGGAGCGGCTAACGGGCGATAAGTTGCGGATTCGGGCGGCGTCGTTTGGGGATCACTATTCACAGGCGCGGCAGTTCTTCTTTTCGCAGACCGAGCCGGAGCAGAACCACATTGTGGCGAGCTTTGTCTTTGAGCTGAGCAAGGTGGAGACCAAGGCGGTGCGCGAGCGCATGGTTTCGCAGCTGGCGAATGTGGACCCGTATATCGCGGCGCGCGTGGCGCAGGGGTTGGGACTGGAGGGTACGATCGAGCCATTCCCGACAAAAATCCCGGCGCGCACGGACCTGCCGGTGTCGCCGGCGCTGAGCATCTACGGCAAGTACAAGCCGATGCTGAAGGGCCGCAAGATTGGCTGCTTGGTGGCGGATGGCACGGACCCGGCGTTGGTGGCGAAGCTAAAAGCGGCGGCCAAGGCCGAGGGCGCGGACTTCGCGGTAATTGCACCCAAGGTGGGCGGCGCGAAGGCGGGCCTAAGCAGCAACGGCGTCAAGGCCACCATGATCGAGGGCGACTTCCAGTTGGCGGGCGGACCTTCGGTGCTGTTTGACACGGTGTATCTGGCGCTATCAGACGAGGGAGCCATCACGCTGACCAAGGAAGCAGCGGCGGTGAACTTCGTGGCCGATGCCTTTGCGCACCTGAAGGTGATCGGTGCGACGGCAGCGGCGAAGAAGCTGCTGGACCGTGCGGGCGTGAAGCCGGACGATGGCGTCCTGGTCGGCGCGGAGACGGCGGCGTATCTCAAAGCGGCGGGGCAGGGCCGGGTATGGGCGCGTGAGCCCGAGGTGCGCATGGTCTACTAGCTTGCTCGATCAATGTTATCGGAAAGAGCCTCCGTCAGCGGAGGCTCTTTTTGTTGGAACGAAAGTTGCGCCGTTTGCGTAAAGGAATGGTAGTTTGCTTCGGAAGGAGTTTCTATGCGCGGATTGGCCGTTTTGTGGGTTGCGTTGGCGTTGGGCGGTGTGGGATCGGGGACGGCGCAGCATTTTGCGGTGCGGTCTTGCGCGGCAAATGAGGGCGAAAGCGGGGGTTGGTTCGGCGGGCAAAAGCATGCGTGCGAGCTGCGCAGTGCGACGCTGCCCCTGGTGGACGGGCGCGTGCGGGTGAACAACGTCAACGGTGGGATCGAGGTGGTGGGGGAGGACCGGCGCGATGTGGCGCTGGAAGCCAAGGTGACTACGCAGGCCTCAAGCCAAGGAGCGGCCGACGAACTGCTGCATCAGGTAGAGATTGTGACGAACGGAACGATTGAGGCCAATGGGCCAAAGTTTTCGGGCATGTTTGAGCACCGGAGCTGGTCGGCGAGCTATAAGCTGCGGGTACCACGACATTTGGCGCTGCAGTTGGGTGATGTAAATGGCGCGATTGAGATAGCCAATGTAGAGGGCGCGATTGAGGCGTCGACGACCAATGGCGGACTGAGCCTGCAGCGGCTGGCGGGCGAGGTGCACGCGAACACGGTCAATGGCGGGATCACGGCGACGCTGGATGGGGATCGGTGGCGCGGAGGCGGGTTTACGGCGAAGTCGGTAAATGGAGCCGTGGCCGTGAAAGCACCGGATCGGTACTCGGCGCACCTGGTGGCGAGCACGGTTAATGGCGGCGTGTCGGTAGCGTTCCCAATCACCGTACAGGGCATGGTGCGGAATCATGTGGATACCAACATCGGGCAAGGCGGGCCGACGCTGGCGTTCGAGACGGTCAATGGCGGGATTTCGGTGGGGAAAGGGGCGCGGCTGGAGGAGTGATGGTCTACTGCATCTGAATGACTAACCACCTTCGGAATTTGAACATAGGTGCTTGTCAATCCTTAAATTCAAAATACAGTTGTTTATATCAGAGCGCTTTACTATTCACCGATCTGCAGTTATGCAGAATCACGTTACGAACATCGAAAGTACCCCCATCGGGTGGTAGTATTCAGTAGCATCTATCTAGCCGGCCAGATGTTTTGATCGGGATTCCTCCAACTAGCAAAAATAAGTAAGTATAGACGGACGCAAGATTGTTGAATATTTTCAACGTCGCTCAATCTCAACACAGGAGATTCAGCTGTAACATAAAAGCTTTCATCTCCTTCTCTGTAGCAAAACCTCTCCTGTTGATTGGTGGTGTCAGGCTGTGTTTTATGCCATCTCTGAACTGCTTCTGAACAGCAATTTCGCTTTCTGGATCGGCGATAACTAGTGTGGCAACATTTCTCACATCCGAAAGTGCCTCCAAGCCGTGCTTGGAGAAGTTAACATCAAAGCGAATATCTCGACCCGCTAGAAGAGATTGCTTGCCATCGACGGGGAGAATAGCATCGGTATGTATGTAGGTTGATAGCGGGGCTTTTGGACTGCCCGAGGGAACTACTACGATTTCAGGTGACCGTGATTCAGCAGGTGGAACATTGACCATAATCGGAGCAGTGGCTGATGGCTTTGCAGCTACTTCTTTCTGTAACTGCAGCACTTGTTCGTACTCCGCTTCCCATGTCTGAAAACAAGCAAACAAAAATATTATGAAAAGTATGCATGCCAGTGTTTTACGTGACACTTCTCGTTTTAAATAGAACTTCTCGAACAAACCTAGCGATACGGTTGCCAAGCACCCTGAGAGGAGCGTAACAAAGTGATCCATCAACCCTTCTACGAAGAGCAGTACATGACTCGCAAACGATGGCATAAGCGATGAGTTTAAGGCTTCGCAACGTAACAGTCAAAGCATAAACTGTTATTCTTTGCCATTCGATAACAAGTGACTCTGTGAGGCGGTCTCTTGCTTGGCTTGGCTGCAGTAAGCCGTCGGGTGGAGTGAGCACTTCGGAAGGATAGAGACTTCGGCTGTCTACGCCTTTGTTTGAGCAAGGCGTAGGAAAAGGTTTTCGACCTCCACATAAATAGGCGTTCCGGCCACATCGAGCCGGGTCGCTTGGGTCCAGGTACGGCCGGCGCAGACGCGGGCTGTGCGGGTTTGTGGATCGATGATCCAAATGGCGGGGACGCCCATGGTGAGATAGTCTTGGGCGCGCTGTTGCGTATCGGAGTAACTGTCGTCTGGAGAGAGGATTTCTACGATTAACAACGGAGGCTCAGTGAGTACGTCTGGCTGCGCGCCCGTGCGCACAAGAACGAGGTCGGGGATGCGAACGCGTGAGGGTGAAACCTGTGTGCGCCATTCGGTCGCTGTTTGGACCTTCCACTCCTGCTCGTGTTGACCGAACCACATGGTTAGAAGTGCTTGAAGGCGAGAATGCTCCCATTTGCCCATATGCCTCTCCAGAGTTTCGCCATCGATGTATTCCCGGTCGGGACGGTAGACGGTATTGAGATATTCGGAGATTGTAATTAGGACGGAGGTGGCCACGGTATGCTCCCTTCCGGATAGTAGCAGATGTTAAAGGAATGTTAGGCGATCTGCGAACGGCCGAACTCTCACTAACTAATTGCGAGAGAGATGGTCATCGAGCGCAGCAAGCGCCGCGTTATGGC
>CAXTTZ010000016.1:0-22951 GCA_964247325.1 uncultured Acidobacteriaceae bacterium
AGGGAGAGGTCTGCAAAACCTTTATGCGCCGGTTCGATCCCGGCCCGCGCCTCCAGTTTCTTTCCCAAGTTGACCAAAGCACTACCACCACACGGCTTAAATCGCCTTCCAAAGGTGGCGTGGATGTGCAAGCGTAGGGTTTTGAATCTCCTACGCCGTGGCATGGGCTCTGGTCCCGCTCCGCGCGAACGTACCCTTCCGCAGCCGTGCCTCGCGAGCTAACCCAACTTCTGGCCCGGACCTCGTACCATAGAACATGCATGATCAAGCTTTCCGACTACGTCCTGAAGTTCGTCGCCGACCTCGGCATCACTAATTGCTTCCTTGTCACAGGTGGCGGCGCGATGCACCTCAACCAGTCGCTCGCCAGTGAAACCCGCATTACGCCCATCTGCAACTCGCACGAGCAGGCCTCGGCCATCTGCGCGGAGGGCTACGCGAAGGCCACCAACGGGCTTGGCTTCTGCATGGTCACCACCGGCCCCGGCGGCACCAACGCCGTCACCGGCGTCGCCGGCGCCTGGCTCGACTCCACGCCGGTGCTGTACGTCTCAGGCCAGGTCAAGCGCCCGGACCGCATGTTCGACGCGCTCACCGGCAAGCCGCTCGGCATGCGCCAACTTGGCGTGCAGGAGGTCGATATCACCTCCATCGTCAAGCCGATCACCAAGTACGCCGAAACCATCCTCGAGCCCAACGACATTCGGTACCACCTCGAAAAGGCGGTCTACCTCGCGCTCAACGGTCGCCCCGGCCCCGTGTGGATCGACGTTCCGCTCGACGTGCAGGCCACGCCCATTGACGAGTCGCAACTCCGCAGCTTCGACCCGGCCGAGTTCGCCAAGGACATCACCATTACGGGTACAGCTAACATCCCCGCGGAGGTCCAGCGCGCCATCGAGGCCTTCAACGCCTGCGAACGCCCGCTCCTGTTTGCAGGCAACGGCATTCGCCTCGCCCGCGCCGAGGCCGAGTTCGAAGAGCTTCGCCAGCACCTGCGCATTCCCTCGGTCGCCACCTGGTGCGCCGCCGATCTGGTGCCCTCGGACGACCCCACCTACGTCGGCCGCCCCGGCAACGTGGCGGCTCGCGGCGCCAACTTCGCCCTCCAGAACTGCGACTTCCTCATGGTGCTAGGTGCGCGCATGGACATGGCAATTACCGGCTACGCCCCGCAAAACCTCGCCCGCGAAGCCCACAAGATCACCGTTGACATCGATCAGGCCGAGCTCAACAAGCTTCACCCGCACGTACAGCAGCCCGTCTGCGCCGACGCCAAGGCCTTCCTCACCGAACTGCTCAAGCACAAGGACCAGCTCAAGCCCAAGGACTTCAAGCCCTGGCAGGACCGCTGCGCCGACTGGAAGCACCGCTACCCCGTCGTCACCGAAGAGCAGAAGAAACCCGAAGGTCTGGTCTCCGTGTTCAACCTCGCCGACGTCGTCGGCACCGAGGTCGACCCGGACACCCGCATCGTCGTCGGCAACTCCGGTTCCGGCATCGAGATCTTCTTCCTCGGCTTTCCCATCCTGCACTCGCAGCGCCTGTACCACACCGCCGGCCTCGGCTCCATGGGCTATGCCATCCCCATGGCGATCGCCGTCTCTATCGCCAATCCCGGCAAGGAGGTCATCGCCGTCGATGGCGACGGCGGCTTCATGTTCAACATCCAGGAGCTCGAGACCATCCACCGTCTCAACCTGCCCATTAAATTTTTCGTACTCAACAACGACGGCTACAGCTCCATCCGGGCCTCACAAACCGCCTACTTCAAACAGCCCTCCATCGGTGCCGACCGCAACACCGGCCTCACCATTCCCAACCTGTCCGATGTCGCCGAGGCCTTCAAGCTCGGCAGCTACGTCATCAAGGACCAGACCGACCTCCGCAGCGAAGTCCGCAAGGTGCTCAATATGCAGGGTCCCATCGTCTGCGACGTGAACGTGCTCCCCGACGAGGTCCGAGCCCCACGCCTGCAGAGCTACCAAAAGCCGGACGGCACCTTCGTTTCCAAGCCGCTGGAAGATCTGTTCCCCTTCCTTCCCCGCGAGGAGTTCCTGGCCAACATGATTATCGCCCCTCTTCCGGAGTAGCTCAAACCCGCTATGTTGTTACTCGTTCCTGTTTCCCTAGGCGTTCTCTGGGCGTGGATGCACTGGCTCAACAATGGTGTTATTGGCCACCGGAGTTCGTGGCTCTCTTTCGTTGGGCTAAGTCTCGCAACAAGCTCAATGCTTTTGGCTTTCGGAGCGCTTTGCTACTGCGGAGCAACTGGATGCAAATACCATGATCCGACATTGATGCGCCTTTATGCATATGGTTTTTTGATTTCCACCTGCGCCTTTGTTATAGGAATGATCGGCTCGGCATTTTCGAACGCTGTTAGGTGGCAATCACCGCTGCTGGCCTTTGGAATGCTCATCTTCTGGCTACTTTCTGCAGCAACCGAGTAGCTTAACGAGGTAACGGAGTTCCATGCCCCACACCTACGGCGTCATGCAAGGCCGCCTCTCCCCTCCCGAAGACGGCCGCTTCCAATCCTTTCCTCGCCAGGGCTGGCGCGACGAGTTCGCCAACGCCAAAGCCGCCGGCTTCAGCTACATCGAGTGGATCCACGACGACTTCGACGGTTGGAAGAGCAGCACCAGCCCCGGCGTGAACCCCATCTTTGTCGAGGAGGGCCTGCGCGAGTTCGACGCGCTCAAGGCCGAGCACGGCATCAGCACCTCCGCGCTCTGCGGCGACTGGTTCATGGAGCACCCGCTCATCCGCTGCAGCTCCGAGGAGCGCATCCACCGCGAACAGCACCTCCATGCCCTGCTGCCCATCGCCAAGCGCATCGGTGCCTCCCGCATCGTGCTTCCGTTCGTCGACAACGCAAAGATCACCAACGAGGAAGAAAAGATCCAGGTCCTCGATGTGCTGAAACACGCACTGCCCACCGCCGAGCGCTGCGGCGTCGAACTGCATCTCGAGGCCGATTTCAATCCCGAAGACTTCAAGCACTTCCTCGCCCGCCTCGATCACCCCTTCCTCAAGGTGAACTGGGATAGCGGCAACAGCTCCGGCCTCGGCTACATCGCCTCCGAGGAGTTTGCCGCCTACGGCGACCGCATCGGCTCCGTACACATCAAGGACCGCTACCGCAAACCCGAAGGCGGCATCGAAACACGCCCACTCGGCACCGGCTCGGCCGACTTCGACGACGTCTTCAAGGCCATTTACTCGGTCGGTTACGACGGCGGCGTCACGCTGCAAGTCGCGCGCGGCAACCCCGGCGACGAAGTCAACTTTCTCCGCGGCCAACTCGACTACGTGAAGCGCTACTGGTAAGCCAAGGTAAACTTGTGGTGGAGGCCAACATGCCTACGAATACTGTAGAACTGCACATCGACAGCGCTCTTCAGCAACAAGCCGAAAGCATCTTTGCAGAAGCGGGGCTGACGGCATCCGATGTGTACCGTGGTGTTCTCAAGCGGGTGGTTGCAGAGAAGTACGTGTCGGTCGACCTGTTTTTGCCCAACGAAGAAACACTCGCAGCCATGCGCGAGCTCGACGCAGGAGGCGGAAAAACCTTCGACTCCGTCGAGGCACTCATGGCCGATCTGAATGCGGACGATTAGGCAAAGCACACAGTTCAACAAGGATTACAAGCGGGAGCAGAAAGGTCGCTATCGGTCGGCGCTGGTGGATCGACTTCCTGCCCTCATCTCTCTTCTTCGCAGCGATCAGCCACTGCCCGCAAATGCTGTCGACCATGCGCTCATAGGTGAGTACATCGGCTATCGCGATTGCCACGTACGTCCCGATTTGGTGCTCATCTACCGCAAGATTGATCCAGACATTCTCGAACTCGTTCGCCTCGGCACGCATAGCGAGTTGGATTTCTAAATTCTGTAGAAGGCCTATGCCCATCACCGCTCAAGACCTGCAACGCGATCAACTCTTCTCTCTCGAAGGCAAAACTGCCGTCCTCACCGGTGCGTCCGGCTTTCTCGGCCGCACCTTCGCGCTGGCTCTCCTGGCCAACGGCGCCCGCGTCATCGCCCTCGGTCGCAGCGAACGGCTCAAGACCGAAGCCGCGAACTGGGCCAATCAGTTCGGCGCCGACAGTATCGCCGTCGAGCAGATCGACATGTACAACGTCGAAGCGCTTAACGCCCTGTGTGACCGCATCGCCGCCCAAGAAAAGACCCTCGACATCCTCGTCAACAACGCCCACGAGCTCGGCGCCGCCACCGGCTTCAACATACCGGAGGGCTCGCTTGAAAACGCCACCTTCGACCAGTGGCAGCGCAACCTGCAAGGTGGCGTCTATTGGGCCGTGCAGACCACCCAACGGCTCGGCATCAAGATGAAGGAGCAGCGCCGCGGCTCCATCATCAACATCGCCACTATGTACGCCTCGGTCGCCCCCCGACCGCAGCTCTACGAGGGCACCGCCTCGCTCAACCCCCCGGGCTACAGCGCCTCCAAGGCCGCGCTCGCCGCCTTCACACGCTACACCGCCAGCTTTTGGGGCACCTCCGGCGTGCGTGCCAACTGCATCTCGCCCGGCCCGTTCTCAAACACCGAAGATGTCGGCACCGGCCAGAACGCCGTACAAGAGGACTCCCCCTTCGTCCAAAAGCTCAAAGGCTACACCGTCCTCAACCGCATCGGCCGCCCGCTCGAACTCTGCGGCGCCCTCCTCTTCCTCGCCTCCGACGCCAGCACCTACATGACCGGCCAGAACTTGAACGTAGACGGCGGCTGGACCGCTGTTTAAGCGCAAAAGTCCCGAAGCTAGAAACGCGTTCTGCCGAACTCTCTCAGGTGAGCACAAGCGCGTTTAGCAGGGTAGATGTCCTGTCCTAACGTCTGAATGCTTGTACATCTTGAGCAGGTCAACGTGCACAATCCTTCAAACGCGGCAGATCTCCAGGTTTTACCTTCCCGGCCTTCACGTCTGCGATGTGCTGCTGCTGTACGGCAAGGGGCGGCACACAAAACTCGGTTCTGATGGCGTCAGGAATCATCTGCGGTGCATATGGCTCAAGTGTTTGTTGATCGCTCAAAGCCTTGTATTTCTGTTCTAGGTCTGGATCTTTTTGATGCTCCACGTAGTAGGCGTAGTTCTCTCCTACATACTGCGTGCCAAATACCTGCTTCTGCCCTATCTGCTCAAGGTAGCGATCCAGCGTAGCGGCTGAGATCCATTTCGCACGGCTATAACCGAGAGCAACGGCTTCGGTGGCCAGGATATGGGCAAACAGGTAGTCGTCGGATGTCTGACCGTGTTGGAAGAGAAAAGCCGCATAGTAGTAGTCTTCACCGTTATGACCGGGCTTCGCCAGCAGCGTACGCGCCTGCTCGCGCCTCGCTTCGTCGCGCTTGGGCACTTCCTTGTCCCAGTCGTAGGAAGGAAGCTTGTCTGCCTGATCTTTGGGAAGCATGCTGATGCCGTCGTCAGCGAGTGCTACTCCCCGATCCCGCTGATCTTGGACATAAAGTGTACGAAATGTCGGGACCGCTACAGATTGCGCTAACGAGGAAGTTGCACAAAGACAAGCCACTGCGACAACGAATTTCATTTGGCAATCATCTTATGGTTTTCGCAGTAATAACAGCAAGCACTTCTACAAGAGATCTTGTTAGAGGTGCTTTCTGCTGTTGTCAGCGAAGCGGTACCGATACGTCGCTTATAGCGACTGCATGTGCAAACGCAAATAGGCGCTTTCGCAAACGAAGCGCGCCAGCTTCGTACGCGAACGCCGATAAACTATTGCTGATGAACCTCCACCTCGCCGACCAAACCGCCTTCGTCGCCGGCAGCTCGCGCGGTATTGGCCGAGCCATCGCCGCTGCGCTATTGGCCGAGGGCGCCAACGTCGTCCTCACTGGCCGCGAGGAAGCCTCGCTTCGCGCCACCGAAGCTGACCTTACTACCCCCGAAACTCAATCTCGCATCCTCGCCCTGCCCGGCGATTTTACCGATCCCGCTACCATCGCCCGAGCCTTTGATCGAACCCTTGCTCGCTTCGGCCGCCTCGACCACCTCATCGCCAATCTTGGCACCGGCTCCGGCAAGCCCGGCTGGGACCAGCCCGCCGAAGAATGGTCGCGGCTCTTTGAGCTGAACTTCTTCGGCTCCGTTCGGCTGACCCAGGCCGCGCTCCCGCACCTGCTGCTTCATCCGCAAGGCGGCTCGATCCTCTACATCTCCTCCATCGTCGCCCTCGAGGCCACGCCCGCGCCCCTGCCCTACTCCGCCGCCAAAGCTGCGCTGAACAACTATGCGAAAAACCTCGCTCGCCAGCTCGGCCCGCAACATATCCGCGTCAACACCCTTGCCCCCGGCAACATCCTCTTCCCCGGCGGCTCCTGGGAGCGCCACCTCGCCAACCGCCGCGAAGCCGTTGAATCCATGTTGCAAACCGAGGTACCCCAACAGCGCTTCGGCACCCCCGAAGAGATCGCCTCGCTGGCGACCTATCTTTGCTCACCCCAGGCCGGCTTCGCCACGGGCGCCTGCTACGTGATGGACGGTGGCCAAACCCGCTCGCTCTAGGCGATTTTTACCGCGATCCCCGTTAGGCTTAGGTATGCACCTTCGACCCTGCCTTCGCGCCGTTCTCGGCCTAGCCTTGTCGCACGGCGCCGCGATGCACGCACAAGCGGGCTGGTTCGCCGCGTACCAAGCTCGCGCCGCCGCTACCCAGGTGAACCAACCCCATTGGGCCACCCCACTGATCACCGGCAACGCCCGCGTCGAGCAAGGTTTGCGCGCCGACTTCACGCGCCAATCCACCTCCAATCGTCAATCTACCTGGAATGACGGCGGCACGAAGGGCTTGCAGATCATCCCATTCCCGCGCACAGAGCTTCGTTTGGAGCCGCCACCCTTTCTTATCCACTCTGGACCAAAAGCGCCTCACGACGGCTTCGGCGACGTCGGCTTCCGTCTGAAATATCGTCTGTACGGCAGCAACGAGGCGCATCACAACGCGATCCTCTCTGCCCTCTTCATGGCGACGTTGCCTACAGGCAAACAGGCCAATGGCAGCTGCTGTGCCATTCTGAGCCCCAGCCTGGAGCTGGGCAAGGGCTTTGGTCCGCTCGCGCTGACGACCTCCGCCGGCGGCACCCTGCCTGTCTCGAACACGAAGGGCTTAGGCCGTTCCATCCTGCTGAACAACGCGATCCAGTACCGCCTGCCCTACCTACTTTGGCCTGAGGTTGAGTTTAATTCGACCCTGTTCCTTGGCGGCAAGAACGATGGGCGCACGCAAACTTTCGTTACGCCGGGCATCGTGGTCAGCCGCATTCCACTGATCCGGGGTAGTCAGCCCGGTGCTGCCAATAAGCTTACGCTGACCCTGGGCGTGGGCGAGCAGACCGCGCTTACCTCGTTCCACACCTACAATCATGCGCCCGTGCTGAGCGGCCGCCTGCGCTTTTGAACCAGCGCCACGGCACCTCCGCCCAGCTTGGCAGAAGCATACCGGCGGCGCGGCCGACCCACCTGCGATACTGGAGCTGACCCATGACCACCACTGCACCTAATCGCGCGCACTCCTTGTTCGATCTTTCCGGCCGTGTGGCCGTCATCACCGGCGGCGCCGGCCTGCTTGGCTACTACCATGGCGCGATCCTGGCGGCGGCGGGCGCGCATGTCGTCCTGCTCGATCTTGCCCAGGCCAACCCCAGTCTGCGCGCCGACCAACTCGAGGCCGCTCACGGCCCCGCGTGCCTTGGGCTGGCTGCCGACATCACCTCGGAGGCCTCCCTGCTCGCGGCCCGCGACCAGATCGTCGCCAAGTTCGGCCGGGTCGACATCCTCATCAACAACGCCGCCAACAATCCCAAGGTCGAGGCCGACCCTCATGCCGCCCCGAAGCAGTGGTCGCGGCTGGAAAACTTTCCGCTCGAGGTGTGGAACGCCGACATCGCCGTCGGCCTCACCGGCGCCTTCCTCTGCTCGCGCATCTTCGGCGCGGAGATGGTCAAGCGCAACGCCGGCGTCATCGTTAACGTCGCCTCCGACCTCGCCGTCATCGCCCCCGATCAGCGCTTGTACCGCAAAGAAGGCATTTCAGAAGACCAGCAGCCGGTCAAGCCGGTTACGTACTCCGTCGTAAAGACCGCGCTCCTTGGCCTCACGCGATACCTTTCCACGTATTGGACCGCGCACAATATTCGCGTCAATGCGATCTCACCCGGCGGCGTCTTCGCCGGCCAGCCGGAAGAGTTCACCCAGCGATTGCACCAGCTCATCCCGATGGCTCGCATGGCGCACAAGGACGAGTACCAGGGCGCCATTCTTTTTCTTTGCTCCGACGCGAGCTCTTACATGACGGGGCAAAACCTCGTGGTCGACGGTGGCCGCAGTGTTTTATAGCTCGAACTGCTTGGCAAAGGAGCCTGAAACCGTGGCAAACTGGAGCTGGCAGACTGGAAAAAGAGGCGCCCTATGAACGTGCTCGTGGTTGGAGCTGGCGGCAAGACTGGCGATCTGGTGGTGGAACGTGCCCTCGCCGCAGGACACACTGTAACCGCCTTTGTGCACAGCCCGGACTACACGCACCCCGGCGTGCGCGTGATCGTGGGCGACGCCGGCAACGCAGCCGATGTGCGCCATGCCGTGCGCGGCCAAAACGCTGTGATCGATACGCTCGGCGGCAAGACACCCTACAAGGTTACGGAGCTGGAGACCAGCGGCGCCCGCAACCTGGTCTCGGCCATGCAGACCGAAGGCGTCCAGCGCCTCATCGTTGTCTCCATGATGGGCATGGGCGAAAGTGCCATGCAAGCACCGTTCTGGTATGAGCATCTGCTTCTGCCGTTGTACCTTCGCGGCGCGCGGCAGGATAAAGCAGGCATGGAGTCGCAAGTGGAGTCCAGCGGCCTTGATTTTGTGATCGTCCGGCCGCCTCTGCTCTCCGACGACCCGGCTCATGGCTCGTACACCGTGGTACCCGCCGGTACCGACGCGCACAAGATTACCCGCGCCGACCTTGCCTCCTTTCTCGTAGACCAGCTTCAAAGCAAGGCACACCTCGGCCAAGCCGTCGTGGTCGCCAATAGCTAACTTGCCTCTTACCGCCGACGTGCCTCCTCCCGAACCACATCTCCCTGCCGCTGCAGACGTTCAGGTGTCGCACCCGCCTGTGGTCCCTATTCCGCAGGATCCGTTTCTTCCCAAACGGGCCCTGCAGCACCTGGTCAACCTGTTTCCCGGTGGCCAGTTCCTTCGGTATGTGCTGGTCGGCGGCTTCAACACGCTGTTTGGGTATGCAAGTTATGTTGCTGTGCTTTCCTTTCTAGGCACCGTGGTGCCCTCACGATTCTTGTCGCTTACTGCCATCGCTGCCTCTCTCCTCTCCACGCCCCTCAACATCACGGTCGCCTACTTTGGGTATAAGTTCTTTGTTTTCCGTACGGAGGGCAATTACCTCTTGGAATGGTTGAAGTGCTTTGCCGTGTACGGTACGGGCATGCTGCCCGGCCTGGTCGCCCTTGGCGCGCTGACGCGACTGTTTCAGGGCCAAATGCACCGCCACGCTGCGTTTTTGCACGCCGCCTTGCGCGTCCTCGAGTCTCACCTCAGCGGCGCTCCTTTGGGCGTGCTTGAGCGCATCGCCCATGGGCGCAGCTTGCCCGGCAGCCTTGCCGGCGCGCTCGTCATCGGCGTGTCCACGATTTACAGCTTCGTCGGGCACAAGAAGGTGACCTTTAAAACGTCCTCTGCTACTGCGCCCTCCCTTCCGTAATCTCCTTATCGGCTAAACTATGAAAAGCTTTAGTGGTTTTTGCAAAAGAGTTTTCCTCAAGTGAGTAGCACGTGAGCCAAGCAGCGCAGAAGACCATCTCCATCATCACGCCTTGCTACAACGAAGAGGCCAATGTCCTGAATCTGTACAACCAGGTTCGCGCGGTGATGGCCGAGATCGGCCGCTACGAGTATGAGCACATTTTTATCGACAACCACTCGCGCGACCTCACCGTGCCGATCTTGAAGATGATTGCGGCGGAAGACCCCAACGTAAAAGTAATCGTTAACGCCCGCAACTTCGGCCACATCCGCTCACCGATCCATGCGCTGATGCAGGCCCGCGGCGACGCCATCCTGGGTATCGTCGCCGACCTGCAGGACCCGCCCCCCATGATCGCCGACATGATACGCGAATGGGAGAACGGTGCGTACTGCGTGCTTGGGATCAAGCGCACCAGTGAGGAACACTCGCTGATGTTTTGGTTGCGCAAGCAGTATTACAAGACCGCCGAGCGGCTTTCCTCGATCGAAACGATCCAGAACTACACCGGTTTCGGCCTGTATGACCGCAAGGTCGTGGAGTTGGTGCGCCAGTTCGACGACCCGTACCCGTACTTTCGCGGCATGATCGCGGAGATTGGCCTGCCCACCGTTAAGCTGCTCTATGACCAGCCAAGCCGTAAATTCGGTGTCACCAAGAATAACTGGTACACGCTGTACGACATCGGCATGTTGGGGGTCATCAATTACAGCAAGGTCCCGCTGCGCATGGCCACCTTCGCCGGCTTCGGCGGTGCGGTGCTCGCGCTGCTGGTGGCCGTCGGCTATCTGATCGCCAAGCTGCTTTTTTGGCACACCTTCGAGGTCGGTGTCGCACCCATGATCATTGGGCTCTTCTTCCTTCAATCGCTCATGCTCGTCTTTCTCGGTGTCATGGGTGAGTACGTCGGCGCTATCTACACGCAAATTCAGCACCGCCCCTACGCCGTCGAGCTTGAGCGGATCAACTTCGACCAGCCTTTGGGCTACCCTCGCCGGCAGCCCGTCGCCTTGGCGGACATGACCGCGGGCAATCCACTCACCGGACCTGCGCCCAGTGCCTAGGCTGTACCCTCGCCCAGTTAAGACACGACCTCCGCGCCCGCCCTGTAATAAGTCGCTTTGGAACTGACTGAGCCCGTTTCTGGAGTTTTCCGTATGACTGATCTCGTTCGCCGTCAGCTACAGCAATCCCTCGATACCCTCACCAGGGTTCTTCAGGACGACTCCATCCACGAAGCCGTGGTGGAGGCCGGCCAGCTCACCGCCGAAGCGATGAAAGCCGGCCGTAAACTTATGGTTTGCGGCAACGGCGGCTCTGCCGCTGACGCGCAGCACTTGGTCGCCGAGTTTGTGTCGCGGCTGACTGTCGACCGCCCGGCCCTGCGCGCTGTAGCGTTGACGACCGATACCAGCATTCTTACCGCCATCGGCAACGATTACAGCTACGACAACGTCTTCGAGCGCCAGGTTGAAGCCCTCGCCAACCCAGGCGACGTCCTCCTCGCCATCTCTACCTCCGGGCACAGCAAGAACTGTGTGAAAGCCCTGAAAAAGGCCAAGGAGATGCAGGTCCGCACGATTGCCTACACCGGAAATGACGGAGGCGCCATGCGTGAGCTTGCTGAACTCAATGTAGTGGTTCCGTCGAACACCACCATGAACATTCAGGAATCCCACCTGGCCCTGGAACATATCTTTTGCATGGTGGTCGAGCGGTTCTACTTCGGCCCGGAGTTCGGCAACAAACCGCAGCAGCTGGCAGAGTAGAAAAGCGGCAGGGACGAGACCTGCCGTTTTCCCTCCACCGCCGAAGCTAACTGCGAGCCAAGCGCCGGCGTCCCGCGGCGGCCACGCCCATGGCACCCGTAAGCAGCAAGACGAAGCTTGCTGGCTCCGGGGTCACCGCCGAGGTCACGCTCAGGTCGTCCAGCGCGAGAAAACCGTTGTCGTCCTCCTCGGCAAAGGTAACTGTATCCATACCCGTACCGTTAAAAAACATTGAGAACTCGGTATAGCCGGGCTGCACAAAGTTGACGAGGTTTACAATCTGTGTCTCGTCGATGGAAGCCGTAAGCGTGTTGGGCACGATGCCGTCGCTCGCAAGAAAGAAGTTGAACACAAAAGGCTGGCCCGCCGTGTCAGTGAATGTTTGACTGATGGTGCCGATATTGCCGGCATTGCCGAGCCCTGCAAAAAAGGTGCCGCTGTGAGGTGTCAAGCTGTCAACCGCTGGAAAAACGCCTGTGGCGTTCAGGTTGGCCACGTTGTAGCCGCTAAAATCCCCGGTTTCAAATCCGCTGTTTACCAGCAGATTGATGGGTGCGGCAAAGGCGGGAGAGGCGATCGTAGCAGCGACGATTGCGCAGGCAAGCAAGGACTGACCGAAGCGTTTCATAGGACATCTCCAAAAGGGAAAGTGCAGTCGCAGGGCCAACCTTATTCCCAAACAGGGCAAGCTGCAAGATAAATTTACGAAAATCCCCTAACGATCGTTACCCACACCCGTAACACTTGCAAGTTACGGTAGACAGAAGCCGGTCGGCAAAGCCGCCTGCCGAAGTGGCCTCCCACGACGCAGTAATTGGGGCCTGGCAGAGAAAAAACAACTTATACGCCACAAGGGCCAATCCGGATGTTACGTGGTTTCCAAAGTTTTGAGAGTTTCGATAGTTGGAAACGTTGCCACGTTCACATCATCCAGCAAAGTTACCTTTCTTGCTCGTGAGCAGCTGTGCAGGACAAGTTTGCGGCGTCTGACGTGGCATCTGGAAGCAAAAAAACGAGCTGCTTGGGGCTGCTTAGGAGGGCGCCCCGATCTGCTCTTCGCGCATGGGCTCGCCAACCTCCGTGATCAGCCCCATTTGCTGGTAAATCGGCCGCATGATCTTGCGAATCCGCGGCAGTTCGGTCGTGTACCAAGCGCTGCCGAGCACGCAAACCGCGCCGGTTGCGATGACCGTGTGCGGGGCGCCGAAGCGATGGGCCAGGCTGCCGGCGAGCAAGCTGCCAAAGGGCGCCATGCCCACAAAGGCCATGGTGTAGTAGCTCATGACGCGGCCTCGCTTGTCTTCGGGCACCAGCGTTTGCACGATAGTGTTGCTGGCAGCCAGACCGGTCATCATGCCGTAGCCAACGGCCAGCATGAGCAGGAGGCTCAGCCACAAGACATGCGACAGGCCGAAGCCGATCAGTCCCAAACCGAACATAGCCGCCGCTACCTGAATGGAGCGGGTGAGCCCGACGACGCTTTTGCGCAGCGCCAAAGCCAGCGCCGAGCCGAGCGCCCCGATGCCCGATGCACCGGTAAGCCAGCCTAGGGTGTGCGGGCCGCCATGTAGCACCTGGCCGGCAAAGATGGGCAGAAGCACCGAATAGGGCCAGCCCATCAGGCTAAGAATGGCAAATAAGAGCAGCACGGTGCGGATCGGCCGAAAGCCGGCGACGTAGTCCCAGCCCTCCCGCAGCTGCGCGAGCATGCTGCTGGTTTGCCGCTTCATGGCGGGGATACGGATGTGCATCATCATCAGGGAAACGATCACCGCGAAGTAGCTGATACCGTCGATAGCGAAACACCAACCCTCGCCCACAGCACCGATCACGACGCCGGCAAGCGCGGGCCCCACCAGCCGCGCGGCGTTGACCATGGACGAGTTCAGCGCTATGGCGTTGCCAAGGTCGGCACGGTCCTCGACCATCTGCACAGTAAAAGCCTGCCGTGCGGGCATATCAAAGGCGTTGATCAGGCCTTGCAGAACGCTGAGCGCGATGATCTCGTGAATGGTGATTACCTTGGCGATCGTCAGCGCGGCCATGGCGAGCGATTGCACCGCGGCTGCGACCTGCGTCCACACCAGCAGCTTGCGGCGGTCCATACGCTCGACCCAAACACCCGCGAAGGGCGCCAGTAAGAAGGTAAGAATCTGGCCCGCAAACCCCACGGTGCCCAGGAGCAGGGCCGAGTGCGTGAGCCGGTACACAAGCCAACTGGTGGCCAGCCGGGTCATCCAGGTGCCGATCAGCGAGATGCTCTGCCCCGCGACGAAAAGCTTGAAGTTGCGGTGCCGCAGAGCGCGCCATGCATGGGCAAATCGGTTTGTCTCCGAAACAGCAGAGACCGGAGCCTCGGCCGCAGCCGAAACGGGATTGGGTACGGAAGCCACTCCGTATCAGACGCCGCGCCCACATGCGGCGACGCAAAAGCGGTATGGCACTTTCGGGTCATACTAGAGAGCGATGCCAAACCAGCCTTTGCCAGCGCAGGACCTTGCTGAAGTGTTCGCGCATGCCCGCGTCAGTTTCGAAAATTTGCGCGAATCGCGCCTATTTATCACCGGCGGCACGGGTTTCTTTGGCCATTGGCTATTGGAGTCGCTGCTCTACGCCAACCGGGCGCTTGCGTTACGGCTCACCGCCACGGTGCTCACGCGGCGCGCGCACGAGTTTCGTACCAGGTCGCCGCACATCGCCGAGGACCCAGCGATTACGCTATTGGAGGGCGACCTCCGCAGCTTCGCGTTTCCGCCCGAGCCGCACACGTACATCGTGCACGCCGCGACTGACTCCGGTGGACAGCAGGCTAGCCGCCCGGCGTACGAGTTTGCGGAAAGTATCGTCGACGGAACGCGCCGGGTGCTGCAGTTCGCCCGGGAAACCGGCGCGCGGCGGCTGTTGTACACCTCCAGCGGCGCCGTGTATGGCCGCTCAACCACGCTGCGGCACACACCCGAGAGTTACGTTGGCGGGCCCGATCCGCTCGATCTGACGAGCGCCTACGACGAGGCGAAACGCATGGCCGAGCACCTGTGCGTTGCCCATGCGCATGGGACCGCGCTCCAACCGGTGATTGCCCGCTGCTTTGCCTTTGTCGGCCCACATCTACCGCTTGATGCGCACTTTGCGATTGGCAACTTTGTGGGCGCGGCCATGCGCGGCGAGTGCATCCATGTTCGCGGAGACGGCACGCCTCGGCGCTCCTGGCTATATATGAGTGACCTGGCCGCCTGGCTGTGGACGCTGCTCGTCCAGGGTGCGCCGAACCGTGCTTACAACGTCGGCTCTGACGAAGGCTACACCATCGCCGAAGCCGCACGGCTCACCGCGGAGACATTGCGGCCAGACAGCCTCGGCGGCTCCGCGCTGCCGGTCCAGATCGACGGTACGCCCAATCCTGCGGCTCCGCTCAACAGCTATGTGCCCGCGATCGACCGCGCCCGCGAGGGGCTTGGCCTGCGCGTGATGGTGCCGCTGGCCGAGGCGTTACGGCGCACGGCGGCCTGGCACAGCCAAAGTTCACCGGTATAGAACTTACGATCTCCCCTGGCATGTGCGTCCTCATGCGACAACAGTCTGCAAAATTTGCTTGACCGGTCTGCGGTTGTGCGTGAGACTTGGAGTTAGCTCCCGGAAGGGTTGTGACCTCCCGAGAGGTTTGGCTACCTCATCAGTAGCACGATGGCTAAGAGAACCACCGCAATCACGAATCGCCAGTCAAGCGAAATCGTGATGAACAGCCGGAACCAGGATGTTTGTGCGTCCTTTTCCAAGTTCATCAAGCATCACCTCCTCACCTCGTAGCAGTCTCCGGGTCGCGTCAACGACCCGGAGGCCGCTCGATCCTGGTTTCCTGCTCACAACTGGGTGAGGAAGCCTCTTCAATGTAAATAGGGCTACACGTTTGCGCGATACACCTTCTGTGGCATCGCGGCGAACGCATGAGCCTGCTAGCCGATTTGTATCGAGGCTGCATCAGCCAAGATGCAGCTCGCTCGTGGATACGGCAGCAAATGCTTAACGACGTGCGCGGGCGGGCGACCTCGCCCTAGCGGGCCGCCCCGACCTCTTCCAGTACGTTCAGGCCGCTTCTGGCGGAGGCCACAAAATCCGTCATGACCTGGGCGATGAAATCGAGCATCTCTGTGGTCAAGCCGGGAAAGGTGCCGACCCAAAAACTCTGATTCATCACAAAATCAGTGTTCTTCAGGTCGCCGATGACGCGATACTCCCAACCTTCCATCGCCGGCTGCCGGGTCAGGTTGCCGGCAAAGATCAGCCGTGTGCCGATCTTGTTGGCCTCTAGCGCGCGGGTCAATTGATCGCGCTTGAACGGCGCGTCCTCGCGTACGCTGATGGGAAAACCGAACCAACTAGGGTCCGCGCCGGGTGTAGCTTCGGGCAGCAGGAGCACATCGGCCAAAGGCTCGAGTTTGGCGCGCAGATACGCAAAGTTTTGCTTGCGCCGCTCCACGAACTCGGGCAGCTTTTCGATTTGGCTTACGCCCAGCGCGGCCTGCATGTCGGTCGCCTTTAGGTTGTAGCCCACGTGCGAGTACGTGTACTTGTGGTCATACCCGCAGGGCAGCGTGCCCAGTTGCCAATCGAATCGTTTGCCGCAGGTGTTGTCCACGCCGGGCTCGCACCAGCAGTCGCGGCCCCAGTCGCGAAAGCTTTCGATCAGCACTTTGAGCGCGGGTTTGTCGGTCAGCACGGCGCCACCCTCGCCCATGGTGATGTGATGCGCGGGGTAAAAGCTCACGGTTGCAATGTCGCCGAAGGTGCCGACCTTTTGGCCTTTCCAAGTCGAGCCGAGCGCGTCGCAGGTGTCCTCCACCAGCCACAGGTTGTGCTGCTTGCAGAAGGACGACACGGCCTCCACGTCGAATACATTGCCCAAGGTGTGCGCAATCATCACGGCCTTAGTCTTTTCCGTGCGCGCGGCCTCCAGCATGGTCACGTCGATCTCATAATGCGGCAGGGTCACGTCGACAAAGACAGGAATGCAGCGGTTTTGCAGAATCGGATTGACGGTCGTGGGAAAGCCCGCAGCGACGGTGATAACCTCATCGCCCGGCCGCAGGGCGCGGTCGCCCAGCTTCGGTGAGGTCAGCGCGCTCAAAGCCACCAGGTTGGCCGAGGAGCCCGAGTTGACCAAGCTCGCCGACCGCACGCCCACGAACCGCGCCAGCTTGCGCTCAAAATCTTTGGCCCAGCGGCCAGTGGTAAACCATGCATCGAGGGCCGACTCGACCACGGCGCCGATGTCGTTGCCGTCGATGACCTTGCCCGAAACCGGCACGGGGCTCTGCCCGGGAAGGAAGCTGCGTGAGGGGAACTGCTCCGCGTGAAACTCGTGAACAAGGGAAAGAATCTGTTGCCGAAGCTCGTCGGACCGCTGGCTCATAGGTGCCCCAAGAATAACAAAGCTCGCCCGCCCGCTGCGCTATCATGGGTGCGAGATCAATCAGAACCGAGCCTTCTTTGAGCCCTCTTCACTGAGCTCGAAAGGCCGGAGGACGTTCCCAGCCCATGAAAGCCGTTATTCTCGCCGGTGGTCTCGGCACCCGCATCGCGGAAGAAACCAGCGTTCGCCCTAAACCTATGGTGGAGATCGGCGGCCGCCCGATCCTTTGGCACATTTTAAAAATTTATTCGCAGCACGGCATCAACGACTTCATTCTCTGCTGCGGATATAAGGGCTACATCATTAAAGAGTTCTTCGCAAACTACTTCCTGCACACTTCCGACGTGACCTTCGATATGAAGGTCAGCCAAAGCGAGCCGAAGATGATCGTGCATAATTCCGAAGCCGAGCCCTGGCGCGTGACCTTGGTTGATACCGGCGCAGAGACCGGCACCGGCGGCCGCCTACGCCGTGTCGCCAAGTACCTCGAAGGCGAGGACACCTTCTGCATGACCTATGGCGACGGTGTCTCCGACGTCGACATCACCGCGTCGATCGCCTTTCATCGCGAGCACGGCAAAGCCGTCACGCTCACCAGCGTACAGCCGGTAGCGCGCTTCGGTGCCCTGGGCATCACCCATACACAGATCTACGCCTTTCAAGAAAAGCCCAAAGACGAGGGCGGCTGGATCAATGGCGGCTTCTTCGTGCTTTCGCCCAAAGCGATCGACGCGGTCACCGATGACGCCCAGATGTTCGAGCGCGAGCCCATCGAAAGGCTCGTTGCCGAAGGCGAGGTTCACGCCTTCCTGCATCGCGGCTTCTGGCAGGCCATGGACACCCTCCGTGATAAGCAGCAGCTCGAAGAGCTGTGGAGCAAGGGTAAAGCGCCCTGGAAGACGTGGTAGTAAGGAGTAAGTAGAAGCAAAGTAGGCGGTGGGGTGATTATGACAAAAACATTTACGATTGATGACGAACTTCTTGCGGATGCAACTTGGTTTACTGGCATCGAGAACGAGACAGCACTCATCCATGAGGCCTTGTAGGCACTGCACCTACCGGTTCGGCCCCGCTCGCTTGATCCCCTCACCCGCCGCGGCGACCCACCCTCGATGTCGACCACCGGCACCAATTCTACAGGCTCCTCAGAATCACACTCCGGTTAATCTCATTCTCCACATCGGCCTTACCTCCGTTCTGCTCGAATGCACTTACCCAAAGCCACCGCCCGACGTATCCTAAGAACGACATGCCCAACAACGACCTTTGGCGCGGCAAGCGCGTTTTCCTCACCGGCCACACAGGCTTCAAGGGCGGCTGGCTCGCCCTGTGGCTCGCCTCCAAGGGTGCCGTCGTCCGGGGCTACTCGCTCGACCCACATACCACGCCCAACCTCTTCGCCGAAGCGCGTATCGCTGAATTGGTGGACGATGTCCGGGGCGACATCCGCAATAGCGCCACCCTGGATCGCGCTCTGCTCGACTTCGCCCCCGACGTGGTCTTCCACATGGCCGCGCAGCCCCTGGTGCGGCTCTCCTACCAAGACCCAATTGGCACCTATGAGACCAACGTCCTCGGCACTGCGCGGGTGCTTGACGCGGTGCGCCGGGCGGCCTCGGTGCGCGCTGTGGTCAGCATCACGACCGATAAGTGCTACGAAAATAAGGAGTGGCTTTGGGGCTATCGCGAAACCGATCCGCTCGGCGGTTACGATCCCTACTCGAGTTCAAAGGCCTGCGCGGAGATCGTCTCGGCCGCGTACCGTCAAAGTTATTTTCCGGCCGGCAACGTCGGCAAGGGCGGCTGCGCGATCGCTACGGCGCGCGCTGGCAATGTGATCGGTGGGGGCGACTGGTCAACTGACCGTCTTATCCCCGACCTGGTGCGCGGCTTTCTTGAGGGCAAGCCGGCGCTCATCCGGCGTCCTGCCGCCATCCGGCCATGGCAGCACGTTCTTGAGCCGCTACAGGGCTACCTGCTGCTTGCAGAAAAACTGCTGGCAGGCGATGCGGCGTGTGCCACTGCATTCAACTTCGGCCCCAGTAACGATGACGCCCGTACCGTCGGCTGGATCGTCGAGAAGATGGTCGGCTTTTGGGGCGAGGGCGCCCGTTGGGTGCTCGACCCGGAGCCCGGCGTGCACGAGGCGGGGTACCTCAAGCTTGATGCAAGCCGCGCCCGCACCGAGCTCGGGTGGCAGCCTCGCTTACGCCTCGAACAGGCTCTGCAATGGCTTGTGGCATGGTACAAGGCCCAGGCCGGGCAGGCCGATATGCAGCAGTTCACTCTGCAACAGATTCAAGAGTACGAAGCGTTATTTTAGCGCTCTCATCATCTTAGCGCTCTCATCGTGAAGTTACGACCGAATAAGAAAGCAACGAAGTAAGTAGGAAGAGTGTGGGTCGCTACCGTTTCAGGGTAGCGACCCATGGTCTTCCTAGGCTCAAGCGCAGCCTTAAACCGTCCGTGCCTGATGCTGCTTCACGGGCGCCTTCGCCGACTCTTCAACACCATCGCTGTATACTCGAACGGAACGCTCACCCACGATCGCTTTCTCATGCATGGTCGTTTCACAAAAAGGATTCTCAATATTTTCCGTGTCCAGGATCTGCCGCCACGGCGTCTTGTTGGGCGGCTCCGGCAAGGTGTACTCCACCCCGTTATCGGAAGCATTGACCAGAATAAGAAAGCTATCATCCATCACAGGATGGCCATCCTCATCCATCGTTCCGAGTGTCTTTCCGTTCAACATTACGCCGATAGACTTATTGCCTCCATGGCCCCAAACCTCATCGGATACCTCATTGCCATCAGTGTTATACCAAGCTACGTCGCGCACCAGCGAGCCGCGGATGGTCCGGTCCTGGAAAAACCGGCGGCGATGCAAGTTAGGATGATCTTTGCGCAGCTGGATCAACCGTGAGGTAAAGGCCAAAAGACGTTCGCGCGGCGCATCCAGTTTCCAGTCGTACCAAGTCAGTTCATCGTCCTGGCAATAACAGTTGTTATTGCCTTGCTGCGATCGGGCGAACTCATCGCCACCCGTCAGCATGGGAACGCCTTGGCTTAGCATCAACGTGGTTAGAAAGTTGCGAGTCTGCTTTTCGCGTTCACGGTTGATCGATTCATCCTCGGTCGGACCTTCTGCGCCCATATTCCAGCTATCATTATCATTGGCGCCGTCCGTGTTGTTGTCACCGTTAGCTTCATTGTGCTTCTCGTTGTAACTAACCAAATCGCATAGGGTGAAGCCGTCATGGGCAGTGATGAAGTTGATAGAAGCCGAGGGAGCGCGGCCATCGCTCTTGTACAAGTCGCTTGAGCCAGTGATGCGATACGCGAAGTCGGAAAGCTGCCCAGCATCACCCTTCCAAAAACGCCGCACGGTGTCACGGTACTTCCCATTCCATTCGGCCCAAAGTACCGGAAAATTACCTACCTGATAGCCTCCATCGCCAACATCCCAGGGCTCAGCGATTAGTTTGACCGGCGCCAGCGTCGGATCTTGGTGAATGGTATCGAAGAACGCTCCCAGCTTATTTACCTCGTGTAACTCACGAGCCAGGGTTGAGGCAAGATCAAAGCGGAAACCATCCACGTGCATCTCTGTAACCCAATATCGCAGACTATCCATGAGAAGCTTCAGGACCTGAGGGTTGTACACGTTCAGCGTATTACCCGTGCCGGTGTAGTCCATATAATGGCGCTGATTTCCCGCCACCGTGCGGTAGTAGGTCGTGTTGTCGATGCCTTTCATGGACAACATAGGCCCTTTCTCGTTGCCTTCGCACGTGTGGTTGTAAACCACATCCAAGATAACTTCGATGCCCTCCTTATGAAGGCGTTTGACCATCTCTTTGAACTCGGTCACCTGGCAGCCGTCGTCGCCGCAGGAACTATAGCGCGACATCGGTGCGAAGTAGCCGAGCGTATTGTAGCCCCAATAGTCGCGCAACCCTCGGTCAATCAGGTGCCCCTCATCGATGAAATGATGCACGGGCAGTAACTCTACGGCCGTGACTCCAAGTTTTTTGAGGTAGTCGATGCTAGCCTCATGCGCCATGCCGGCGTAGGTGCCTCGTAGCGTCTCCGGCACGGCCGGGTTACGCTTGGAAAATCCGCGAACATGTACCTCATAAATAATCGAGTCCGCGATAGGTGTTTGCGGCGGGCAGTCCCCTTCCCAATCGAATTTGTTGCTGACAACTATACTTTTCGGGACGTAGGCTGCATCATCCTGATCGTCTTTCTTCAGATCATCCCCAGATAGCACATCATAGGGATAAATGGGCCCGAGCGGATCGGGGAGCGACGGCTTGCTTTCGTCTGCAAACTGGCCGGTGATCGCCTTTGCATACGGATCGAGCAGGAGCTTCGCCGAGTTGAAGCGTTGTCCTTGCTCCGGATTCCAAGGACCATCGACTCGATAACCATAGCGCTGCCCAGGTTTGATCCCTCTCACCAGCCCATGCCACACAAAGCCGGTCACCTCACGCAGACGAACACAATCGATCTGTGTGCCCTGTTCGTCAAAAAAGCAAACCTGTACCCCTGTTGCATTTTCTGAGTACAGGGCAAAGTTCGTGCCCAAAGAGGTCGGCGTGGCTCCAAGGGGGTAAGGTTTTCCGGGCAGCAAAGTCCGTTGCATACACTCTCTTTCGCGGTCATGTTGTTGTAGTGGCATGCGGTCGGATGCGCCGCGCGCCAGAACGGTAGATGCCCAAACGAATAAGGTACGCTGCTTGCCCTGTTTTCCTTGAGCTTTACGGCTGCACAGAAAGCGTGAAGGGGATCGAATGGGTCACGACCGCACCTACCATGTTCGTCGCCGTCCCGGTGACCTGCAGCGGGTAGCTCTTCGCCCCGCCCAGGTTTTCGGTGACGGTCCGCGCCCCGCAGCCTGCGAGTAAAGTCAGGCCTAAAAGCAGAGCATAGCGCCGCCGTCGTCGACGGAAAGAACATATGCCAAGGCCCAGCGCTGCAACCGCCCAGGGGGATGCTCGCCTACCAGGCATCCAAAGAGTGGCCTGGCTCGCACTGGTTTGAACGGTCAGCGTGACTACGGCGGAGCTTGTACCGGGTATTACCGCAACAGGTGAGAAAACAGCGGTCGCCCCGGTCGGCAGACCTGCCGCACTGAGCGAAACAGCGCCAGTGAACGCTCCGGACTGCGACGCTACCGAGAAGGTGTACGTTGCCGTCCCGCCTGCGTTCACGCTGGCGGTACTGGCACCGGCGGCGGCCAGCGTAAAGTCAGGTATCACCGAAACCACGGCCGTGACCGGAAGCGAGGCGCTTGGCGCAAAGTTCTGGTCGCCTGTGTAGCGCGCGTAAACGCTGTGCGTTCCCGCCGACGGTGCAAGATACAGCCCTGTAGCTGCACCGCCGGCGACCGGCGCCGAAGCTACCTGGCCGCTCTCGTCGAAGAACTGCACCATGCCGGTCGGCTTGCCACTGGTGGAGGCAGCGACGCTCGCTGTGAGCGACAGCGGCGCGCCGGCATAAGCCTGCGCCACCGGACTCACCGCGACGCTGCTTGCTGCTTGCGTGATGCGCAAAACGCCGGAGGCAGGCGCCATGGTGACGGTATAGGCAGTGCTTTTCGGCCCGGCAAGCGTGGCTGTGATGGGGTAGGTGCCGACATCGGAAAGCAGATGCGCCGCTGTGGCAAACACAGCCGTCACCTGGCCCGCGTCCTGGGGGAGCAGCCCAGTCAGTGACCCGGAAAGGGCCGGCACGGCCGTTCCGTACACAGCCGAGACGCTGTTGGCCGTGGCAATCAGTGGGATGCCGGTCCCTGGGGCGGTGCTGCCTATGGCCGCCGGGTTCAGCCCATCCCCCGCATAAGCCGCCGTAAAGGTGTGCACGCCGGGAGCGAGCGCGCCCGGGGTGAAGCTGCCCGCGCCTGCCACGAGCGGCACCGTGCCGAGCAAGGTGCCGTCGGCACTCACCTGAACCGCCCCTTGTGGAGTGCCTGC
>CAXTTZ010000017.1:0-22908 GCA_964247325.1 uncultured Acidobacteriaceae bacterium
CCTCAAACGGCATATCGTCCTCTGCCTGTAACGTCGGAATTTCCACCGCACTTTCGGCGAAGAGCGGCAGCGTGCCCGGCACCTCGCGCGCGGCCGGTTCGGGCACAGCTGGTTCGGGCGCAGCTGGTTCCAGGACTTCCAGCGGCGCAAACTCCTCGGTTGCGTCCATTGAAGCCGCAACGCCGGGCGCGGCCTCAGCATAAATCTCCACATAAAAATTCGTGTTCGTGATGCTGTGGCGAAGGCGCAAAACCGGTTCCCGGCCGCCTACCGCGTCCAGCGGCAAGGGAGGCAGCTCCAGCATGCCTGGCATGAGCGAGGCCTCTGCCGGGCGGCGCTCCAGCAGGATCTCCGTCGCAGGCCCACGTTTGCGCGTGGCCAGCAGGCAGGCTACATGCCGGCTGCGCAACGCCGGCCGGGCCCCCGTCGCGTGCTCGCCGCGCGTACGGCAAAAGCGAAAGGCAGGACACTCCAGGCACAGCGGCGCGCGGGGAAGACAGATCGTCGCGCCAAGCTCCATCATCGCCTGGTTGTGGTCGCCAGGCGGATTGCTTTTGGCGCTGCGGCGCGCTGGCGCGGGCGGCACCAGCTCATGGGCCGTGCGCAGCAGCACAGCGCGCGCGCTGGCGGAGCGCTCCTCGGGCAGCCCGAGCAGCCGCAGCAGCACCCGCTCCACGTTGCCGTCGAGCACCGCGACGCTTTCGCCAAAGGCAATCGACGCAATGGCGGCGGCCGTATATTCCCCGACGCCGGGCAGCGTGCGCAACTCCGTCGCGCTCTGGGGAAGGACGCCGCCGAGCTCCCGCTCTACGAACTGGGCGCCCCGGTGCAGCATGCGCGCCCGGCGGTAGTATCCCAGCCCGCTCCACAGCGCCAGCACATCCTCCTCCGGCGCCACAGCAAGGGCGGCGATGGTGGGAAAACGCTGCAAGAACTCGCTGTAACGATCTATCACCGTGGCCACACGCGTCTGCTGCAGCATGATCTCGGAAAGCCACGTCGCATACGGGTTGCGAATGCCGCGCCACGGCAGCACGCGCGCATGTTTTCGATACCAGCTGCCGAGCGCTTTACGAAAGGCGGCAGGCTCCAGCGGTTCGACGGCGTCGTCGGAGGTTGCCGTGGAATCCATTCGATCCATGCCGCCACAGTATACCGGGCTGCCCGAGCACGACCGTCCAGTATGGGTTTTTGGAGGTTTATCTTTCGATTTCTGCTACCGAAGGGGCATTGACACCTTGCGATGTGCCCTTTACCACCTCTTTGCTGAGCGAACTGCCGCCTTTGGCTCTGTAACAGATTGGCCCTCAAATTGCTGCGAGGCTTTTCCCTACAAGAAGCCTCTCCGGGCAGCATTCCGGGGCGCTTCATTCCTGCAGGCATTTCACGGAGGATCATTGTCACAGAAAGCATCTGGACGATCGGCTCAGAGTTTCGTCGTGGGCGCAGCCATGTTGTTGACGGCAACAGCGTCCCTAGTTCACGTCCCTCCCGCGTGGGCGCAAGGCATCACCACCGGCAGCATCATCGGAACCGCCGTGGACCCCTCAGGCGCGATTGTTCCCAATGCCACCGTCACCGCAGTCCGGCCGGACACCGGCGTCAAGGAAACTCAAACTACCGACGCCAAGGGTGAGTTTTCCTTCCGCAATCTCACCGTGGGGAGTTACCTCCTCTCCGTAGAGGCCGCCGGCTTCACCAAGAAAGAGGAACACGCCAACGTTGCCGCCGGGCAGATCACCGACGCCGGCGCCCTTTCGCTTGCCCTGGGCTCCAGCTCCACCGTCGTCGAGGTCAGCGCCGCCTCGTCGCCGATCTTACAAACCACAGAGTCGCAAGTCTCCACAATCTTTGCCGCGGTCGAAACGGAAGACCTTCCGTTGAGCGGCAATCTCGATAACATCGCGCTGTTCACGCCGGGCGTGGCCCTTGGCCATGACAACAGCTTCAGCAACTCGAACGGCAATAACCTCAGCATCAACGGCCAGCGCCCGCGCTCCAACAACTACGAGATCGACGGCCAATCCAACAACGACAACTCCATAGCCGGGCCGCAGATCTTCTTCCGGAACCAAGACGCACTTCAAGAGATCCAGACCATCACCTCCAACTTCAACGCTGAATATGGCCGTAACATGGGCGGCGTGATCAACTACATCACCAAAAGCGGTACCAATCGCTTTCATGGCAGCGGCTATGAGTTCTATACCGGCAACTTCTTGCAATCCGAGAACAATGCCGAGAAACAAGCCGGCACGGGCCTGCCAAGATATGTCGACAATCGCTACGGTGGCACATTCGGCGGCCCTGTTTTCAAGGACAAGGTATGGTTTTTTGGCGGCACGAACTGGGAGCGCCGCCGGCAAGGCTTCACCCCTTTGAACCCCGCCAACAACACTCCCACCCAGGCCGGCTTACAGCAACTGAACCAGGCATTTCCTAATAATCCTGCGGTGCTGGCGCTGCTGAAAGCCGGTCCTTACAGCTTGCCTGGAACAAAGATTGCTCCTAATGCAACAACGAAAATAACTGCAGTTACCGGACCTGGTGGCGCAACCGTGCAAATTCCTTTTGCCAAGGTCATCAGCTCGGTCGCCCCAGCTTATAACGACCAAGAAGACCTGGGCCGCCTAGATTGGCAGCCCGAGGCAAAGGATCATTTCTTCATTCGCTATATCTATCAAACGTCTGTCAGCAACGGAAGTCAGCAATCGAACGGTTACTTCTATGACATTCCAGGCGCGACACACTCCATTGGTGCGGACTGGGCTCACACCTTCACCGCAACCTGGGTCAACCAACTGCGCTATAGCTTTCAGCAGAGCAAGCTGTTTTTCCAAGGGGGAACGCAGCCGGACTGCGCCAGCACAAGCCTGAGCACTTGTGTCGCCTCAGTCAATATTTCAGGCTCGCTTGGGTTCGGCTACGCCAACAATCTCCCGCAGGGCCGCACCGTAAAGGTCACGCAGGTGCAGGACAATGCAAACTGGACCCACGGCAACCATTCGATCTCTTTTGGAGGGGATTTCACCTACCAGAACTCGCCTAACGTCTTCCTTCCAAGCTATAACGGCTCGTACGTCTTTACCAGTTTCAGTAATTTCATCCAAGGGAACGGAAATCTTACGCTTGGAAACGGCAGCCCGATCATCCCATTCACCGAACCCGACTTCGGCCTTTACGTCCAGGATGATTGGAAGGTAGCCCCCTCGTTTACCTTTAACCTAGGTTTCCGCTACGAGTTCTACGACCAGGCCGTAAATACCTTGCACAACGAAACGGTAGCGCGAGAAACCGGCCCCAACCCTTTTTGGGACACAACGTTGCCGCTGGCACAGCGAACCTACCCTTACACAAACCGGAACTGGAAGAACCTACAGCCACGCTTCGGCTTCGCGTATAACCCGCAATCGATGCGCAAGCTCGTTCTCCGCGGCGCCTATGGCATCCAGTACGATCCGTCCTTTTATAACATCTTCCTTAACTCCGCGACCGCAGCCCCCGTCATCAACTTAGGCACAATCACTTGCAGCGGCGACTGTCTGCCGGGCGGAGGCGCTATTACGGGCGCCGATGTCCGTGCTCTTAACTTGCCTAAGATTCCAACCGGGGTCAATCCCAATTCGCGCAACCAAACCAACAATCCCACAACCTTCGTCAACCCCCGCGCGCAAACCTACAGTTTGGGCATGCAATATGAGATTCATGCCGCGGTCGTTGGCGTTTCCTATGTCGGCAACCACACCTCCAAGCAGTTCCAAACCCTCAATGGCAACCCCAATTTACTCGCGGTGGCGCAAGCCTTTCCTAACGTCATCTCTCCGGCCACCCTTTGCCAAACAGCGGGAGCGCCTGGCGTGGGTCATCTCAATTGCAACGCCGTCAACATAAGAACCCGCGCAAACACCTCCTTCAGCAACTACAACAGCCTTCAAGCGCAGCTGAAAACCCGGGCGTACCATGGCCTGGTCATGGATGCGAGTTACACCTATAGCCGTGTCATCGATAACGTTGATGAGATCTTTGGTGGTAGCTCGCCGGCGGGCACGGTCAGCAGCCCCGCCTTCGCACAGAACCCCCTAGATACAAACCTTGCGGAAAGAGGGGTCGCCAACTTTTCCTACCCCAATCTCGCTTCGGTCGCCTTGGTCTACCAAATCCCTGCATACAAAACGCAAAACGGGCTGCTTGGCCGCCTGCTGGGCGGCTTCGAAGTAAGCACCGGGTGGGACTACAACAACGGTGAGCCGTGGACGGCCACCCAAAGTTATGCCGCCAGTACCTTCACGGACCGCAGCGCCAACAGCGCCATGAACACACAAAGTTACTGTGATCAGGGCTTCAACATCGCATTTATCGGCCTCGACGCTTGTCGGCCGGTGCTCGTCAATGCCGCCGCACCCACTTCGAGCGTAGGGATTTATGTTGTTGATCCGACACGCGCCATTACCAGCAACGGGACAGGGTACTATAATTACCAGTCCACCGATGCCAACCGGCACCTGAATCAAAGCATTGCGCCAAACCAGGTGCATTGGCTATATAACAACAGAGCCTACGCCAACCTGGTTGGCAATCCCTTCCCCGGAGCTCCACGCAACATCACACGCGGCCAGTCGTATAACAATCTGGACGCTGCCGTCGTGAAAACCGTCAACATTACTGAAGGGATTGGGGTGAAACTCTACCTCAACGGACTCAATGTACTCAATCGCTCTTTCCTTGGCACCCCAGACACCTTTATCGAGGATGCGACTTTTGCAAGCGCCATCAACAACCCCGGAAACCAACGCAGCTTTCAGTTAGGGGGCAAAGTTATCTTCTAACCGCAAGCCTGCCGAATCGAGAGGCCCCCGGGGAAGGGTTAGGTACTGCCCTTCCCTGCCCCTCAATGCTGGCCCGGAACAGGCGGTGCCGAACCCGCGGTGTTCCGTTCGCCCGTGGGACAAAGCTTCAGCAAAGGGCAATCTAGGCAGCGCGGATCGGCAAAGGTGCACAGCGTTTGACCGTGCCGTTTGACCAGGGCGTGGTGCTCGTCGAGCATGGCGGCGTCCCAAGTCTCGGGGGCAAGGCGCATCAGCCGCTCTTCCGTGATGGCAGCATCGGCCCGGGGCGTCAAGCAGAGCCGTTGCGCAACGCGCAGGTGATTGGTGTCAATCGAAAGCGCCCGCCGGCGCAGGGTCGAGTGGTTGGCCACAGCAGCGGAGACCTGAGCGCCGACGCCCTCAAACTGTTCCAGCCAGGCGCGAATCTTTTCCGTGCGGTAGCGCGCGAGGAAGTCGAGAGAAAGTGTGCCCGTGCGAGCGGTGATCTGTTCGAGCAGAACCTTGAGGCGGGGTGCTTTGACCTCGGGGAAGGTAACCACGGCGATGGCGCGCTCGATCTCGGCTACCGAAGCGTCGCGCACGGGCTCCCAAGCGCCGGGGCCGGCTCCAGGAAAGGCACGCTCAAGGTCACGCATCACTTGGTGGGCTTGGGGCGTCTTGGTGCGGGCGCTGAGCAGCGAGTAGATGAGCTGCGTCAGGGGGTCCCAAGGGATGCGAGGCGGTGGGGTGCCGTAGTACCCAAGCAGAAGCCGATGAACGTGCGGCAGCTTATCGGCCTGTTCAGGGGTGAGCGGCCGACGTAACGCCTGGAGGTCCGCCGGATCAGTGAAGAGCGAGTCGGGCATGTGCGGCCAGGGTGGCGCTACGCTTTGAGTTCGTGCGCGAGCGAGCCGAACGGATGCTGGGTGACATCGCGGGCCACTTCCGCAAGAGGCTCGCCGCGCTTGAGCATGAGATACGCCGCGGTGGCACCGGAAAGTATGGTGATCCAGAAGAAAAGTTTGCGCATGGTTGTAGTTTCTCCTTAAGTCTTCCGGAAGTTCCCGGCGTTCAGTCGATCAGGAGATTGGATGCAGATTCCCGGGCGTGTCGTGGGAATCTGCGTGACGGTCGATGCCGAGCTGGAATCCGGACGCGGTGGCATACCCCCAAGCCATACGCGGCGTGTTGTGGGCTATGCCGAAGCGGCCATCGGGGCCGAGCAGGATGATGCCGCCGTGGCCGCTCAGGCGGCGGTGAAGGTAAGCGATAGCGTCGGTGGCGGCAGTTTGCGGGGCGGCGCCGGCTTCGACCCGGTCCGCAGCCCATTTGCCCAAAACGAGTTTCATGATCGGTTCTCCCCACCCGGTGAGCGAGGCGGCGGCGGACTGGTTGTCGGCATAGCAGCCGCAGCCGATCAGGGAAGAGTCGCCGACACGGCCGGGCATTTTGGAAAGCGTGCCGCCGGTCGAGGTACCCGCAGCGAGGTTTCCGGCGGCGTCAAGGGCGAGTGCGCCCACCGTGTCGTGTGAGTGGAGGGTCGGGTCAAGAAACTGAAGTTCAGAGGGCAGGGCTTGGTCGATCTCGGCGTCAAGTGCGGTTTGGGTCAGGGCTGCGTCCTGGACCCCGGAGGTAGAAGCAACAGGCACGGAGGACGCAGCAGCGTGATCTGTGGAGGAGGGGCGAGGCGACGCGGAGCCGGCGAAGGTAAGGTCGGGAAGACCGGCAGCTTGGGCTTGCTGAAAGGCTTCGAGGCGAGCCTTCTCGCGAGGGATCACAAGGTCGTTGTTGCCGATGAGTGGCATGCCATGCGCGGCGGCAAAGGCTTCGGCACCGGGGCCCGTGAAGTACACGTGAGGCGAGTGTTCTAGGACGAGGCGAGCGGCTTGAATGGGGTTGCGGAGGCGCTCGACCGAGGCGATGCCGCCGGCGCGAAGGTCGGCGCCGGACATCAGCAAAGCATCAAGCTGGACGCGGCCGTCGCGGGTAAGAAACGAGCCACGGCCGGCATCGAAGGTATCGTCGTCTTCCATGACCGTGATGGCGGCCTCGACCGCGTCAAGCGCAGAACCGCCACGGGAAAGCACGGCCCAACCAGCAGCGAGAGCGTCGCGGATGCCGTTTTCGTGAGCAGCGACGGCGTCGTCGGGCATGGCCCAAGCGCCGCCGTGGAGGAGAAGGATCGGTTTGGAAGACGGTGGCGCGACCGGGGTGGAGCCCATACGGATTCAGTTTACGGGTGTTTTCAACAAACAGGGGCGGCGTAGAGTGGGCGCATGGCTCCAGTCGTTCCGTGGACATCAGAACTGATGCACGGGGGGCTGAGGATCAAGGGGCGGTACTTGCTACCTTGGTATGATTCGCTGATCATTGCTGCCGCGCTGGAAGCTAGGTGTGAAGTGCTATATAGCGAAGACTGGCAGCATGGCCAACACATCGAAGGTTTACAGGGAACCAACCCGTTCCTATGAGGTAAGCCCGGTGCCGTCGAGTGTGATTTATGGGATGCTGTACTCGCCGGAGCGACGAACCTTGGACATCGTCTTCCGGGACGCGCGCGGAACCTACCGGTACTTCGATGTGAGTGCGGAGGCATGGCTCGCCTTTCGGCGGGCGCCGTCAAAGGGAACGTACTTGAATGCGGTGTTTAAGGCGCGGCACCCTCATTATGAACGATTTGCGGACCTGCAGACGCAGTTTGCGGGAGCGTTGGCGGCCAGCGTACTGCACGCGCCGCCGCGCGACCTACCGGATGAAAACGTTTGGGGATTTTATGAGGGGCCGACTTAAATTCGAGAGATAAAAACCGGAAGTTGCTGCGAGCAAAGGGACATCGTCTTGGCACAACATCTGTGGGGATGAGCGGAGGTTACATGTTGACGTGATGCCATTCCAGGGTTGGCTCGCGCAGGATGGCCCTCAGCGCGTTGGCCCGGGGGAGGACATGACGAGCTAACGTTTGCATCACAGTGGAGCTGGTCGCACGGCGCGCGCATACAAGGTCCAAAACAGGCTCAGGGAGAAAGGCGGAGTGAATGGAGTGGGGTGTGCCTCCTTCGAAGACGAGCCGTTCGGTGCCCAGGGCGATCTCGTGGCGAAGCAGGAGCGAGCGCATGGCCGTGGTAAGCGAAAAGCCTTCGAGTTCGGAGTGGTTCATCTGCCAAGAGATTTCGGTGGTGCGATGATGACGGCGGCCGCCGAGCAGACTGATCCAGGCACCGGCGGCAAGGTTGGCTGGAAGTGCTTGGCCATTGTGCAGGAGTTTGCCGGCGGGGGCATTTGTGCGCAGACCGACCATGAAGCCGCCGGGCAGATCGCGCACATTGCGTAAACGCCAGCGAGCGACCCGGTCCGGGACGGCATAGGGAAAACGATGGTTCAGGGTGAGGAACTCGGCTTCGGTAAGTTGGGGATCGATCACCAGGGTGGCCCCGAGTTCGGTTTGCGCGCGGCGTTCGTAGTAACGAAGATTGCGGCGGGTGTGCTTGCCCATAGGCGCGAGGGTGAGGTCGTAGGTGGGTGCAAGTGGAAGAACGTTGCAGTGGACGCGTTCGCGCATGGCCCAAAGTGGCGGCACGCCGCCGTTGGTGGTTGTCTGCAGGGCGTGCGTAAGCTCGGTGGGAGCGGTACGTACCGTGAGGTGCAGCAGATGCGCGCCGCCGCGTAGCAAATGGTGAGCCACGCCAGCAGTCACGTGGGGACGAAGATCGGGAGAAGCGGCTACCGTGTGCTCGCCAGCCTTGTCATCGGTCATAAAGACGCCGGTCGGCAGGCCGGCAGTACAGTACTCAAAAAGAAAGACCGCGCCGCGGAGCTCGGGCAATATCTTCCCATGAACGAGAACCAGCGTGGGGATCTTAGAGCCAACGTAGGGGCCGTCGAGGATGTAGCTGAGATAGTCGAAAGCGCCCAGCTGGCCGGTGCGTTCGGCTAATCGAACCAGCAGTGATTGCTGGGCAAGAACGGCAGACCGGCCGCGAACGAGAGTGAAGCGAAGGGAGACAGGGCGACAGGAGGAAGCCGTCGTGAGGACGGGCCCCAAGGTTTCAGTAGCGTACATGCTGGATCAGGGGTACCTGTGGGACAGTTTCCCTGTGGCACAGGGTACCCGAGCCGGATGAACTCGGGGTTAAAAGCTCTTTAAGCGGTTTGCAGTTTGCGGCGTTCGGTTTCGTTGTAGGTATAGCGGATGCGGTGAATGACGGTGAGGGTGGAAAAAGCGGCCAGGACCCAAAGGGCGGCGGGCATGGCGTCCCAGCGCTGGAAGAGCGCGCCAAGGATAATGAGGACGATGCGTTCGGGACGCTCCATGAAGCCCACTTTGCACGAGCCGATCAGGGCTTCAGCGCGGGCGCGGGTGTAGCTCACCATAAGCGAGGCGGTCATGACAAAGGCGACGAGAAAGACATAAAAGAAGCGGTTGCCGCGGGCGTAAAAGACAAGGAGGCCGAAGAACAGAGCCACATCGGAGTAGCGGTCCAGGACGGAGTCGAAGAAAGCGCCGAAAACGGACACCTGGTTGGTTTGGCGGGCAACGCGACCGTCGACCATGTCGAAGAGGCCGGCGCCGATGATGACCAGGCCAGCGTAAAGGAACATGCGAACGTAGTTGTCGGCGCGGGCGTAGCCAAAGAAAAAAGCAGCGACGACGTTGATGAGCAGGCCAATAAAGGTAAGGGTATTCGGCGAAATCCGGGACAGGGCAAGGCCGTTGACGATTTTTTGAAGCAGCCAGCCGCTGCCCTTGCCGAAGGCGCTTGTCCAGGTCATGAAGAGAAACCTTTGTTAGTGTAGCGCGACGCTGCTCAAGTCAACGCGGGGGCAGAACTTGCATCCAAGTAGGGCGAGCGCTTGTGAAAAGCGACCGGAAATGTCCGGAGAAGAGGAAGTTCGACCATGGCTGACAAGAAGGGGATGGAGCCCACCACCGTAAAGCGGATGTACAAAAACCGGGTGGCGCTGCCGGACGATACAAAAGAAAAGGTCGTCGGAGTAATGAACAACACGCTGGCTGCGGCGCTCGATATGTACTCGCAGGCCAAGTATGCCCATTGGAACGTGAAGGGCATGAACTTTTACCAGCTGCATCTAGTGTTCGACGCGACGGCCAAGGTGATCTTCAAGCAGATCGACCCCATCGCCGAGCGCATCACCCAATTCGGTGGCGTGGCCAATGGGACTGTGCGGATGTCCGCGGCGAACTCGCCGATAGCGGCGTACAAAGTCGAGTCCATCGATGGGCCTTCCCACCTGAAGGCGCTGGCGGACTCGTTAGGAACCTACTGCAAGGAGCTGCGCGAGGCCTCAGACAAGATCGACGATCTCGGCGAGGAACCGACCTCGGACTTCTATAACCAGCTCATCGTGGACGCGGAAGAAGAGCTGTACTTCCTCGAGTCGCACCTTGAGGCAGGCGACGTGCAGTAGCTTTACAGGCATCTGCGAAGAGGGCTGGGTCGGTGACCCGGCCCCTTTTCGTTCCAAGCCGCCGCCATTCTCCAGCGGCCAACCCACGGCAGCGGCAAGCTACGGTGCAGTCGGCACGCGCTCCAGCGTGATCGCCGTGCTGTCATAGTCGCCGCGCAGGGTCAACGCAACACCCTGGCCCATCAGCACAGCGCCGGAAACGGTGAGCTCGCCGTGGTGCTTCGCAGGGTCCAAGGGACGCAAGCTGTACTGCGACTGCGGGTCGAGGCCGCGAAGCTGGATGCGGGGTTGAGGCATGCCGTAACGCTGCGCATGCAGATAGCTGAAGAGCACGGCCTGCGAGCCGTCCTGGGCCACATATTCGATATGCGTAGCCGCGCCCTCCACGGCCGCGCTGCCAAATACCCCAGGCTGCTGCAAGCGGTACAGCTTGCCGTGCTGCACCGTGTCGCGGACCGACTTGTACAGCGCGGTCAAGCGAGCGGCGAGCTGCATCTCCGCGGGCGTCCACTTGTTCAGGTCGCCGCCAATGCCGAGCGCGCCTCCCATCGCCGTCAAAAAGCGGAACTGCAAAGGAATTGTGCGACCGTCAAGAAAATTCGGAACGTCGGTCACCCACGCCACCATCACTTCAGGCGTATACGCGTGGGTAAAGCCGTTTTGGATGCTCAAGCGATCCAGGGCATCCGTGTTATCCGAAGGCCAAACCTCGTCGGTGTAGCGCAATATGCCCAGGTCGACCCGCCCACCGCCGCCCGAGCAGGACTCGATCTCAAGCTTGGGGTGCTTGGCGCGCAGCTGGGCGAGGATGTCATACAGGTTCTGGACGTAGCGAACGTAAATCTCCTTCTGCGCGACGACATCCGGGTGTTCGGGCGTGCTGCCGGGCGCCTCGGGCCAGCCAGGCTCAGTCCAGTTGCGGTTGTAGTCCCACTTTAGGAACGCAATGTCGTTCTCCGAAACAAGCTTGTCGAGAAACCCGAACACATACGCCTTCACCTCCGGGCGAGCCAGGTTGAGCATGAGCTGATTGCGCGCCTCCGTGCGCTGGCGATCAGGGAAATGCATCGCCCAATCGGGATGCGCACGATAGAGATCGCTATCGGGGTTGACCATCTCGGGCTCTACCCAAAGTCCGAAATCCATGCCGCGAGCATGAACGTGATCGATCAGGGGTTTCAGCCCATGGGGAAACTTCGCCGGATTCACATACCAATCGCCTAGGCCGGCATGGTCGTTGCGCCGCTGGCCAAACCAGCCGTCGTCCATTACAAAGCGCTCCACACCCAAGGCGGCCGCCTTATCCGCGAGCGCCCTTTGCCCGGGCTCATCCACGCTGAATCCTGTCGCCTCCCACGAGTTATAGATCACCGGGCGCGCCTTGGGCGCAGGGTGCGTCGGCAGGATCTCCGCCAACTGAAAGCGGTGCAGGATCCGCGACGCCTCACCCTGGCCGCCCTCGGTGTAGCCGGCGTAGAACTTAGGCGTGGTGAGGCTCTCACCCGGCGCCAGCCTGTAGGCGAAATCGAAGGTGTTATAGCCGGCCGTGACGCGCACAAGCTCCTGCGCGGTGCTTTCCACCGCCAGCCGCCAGCTGCCGCTCCATCCCAGCTCGCCAAACCACACCGGGCCGCTGCCCTCGGTGGTTTCGTGCTCGCGGCCGAGCGCAAACCATGGGTTGGCCTGGTGACCGGTGCTGCCACGCCGGCTCTCTATCACCTGCGCGCCGGTGAGCAGCGGCGCGGTGTGCATCTGCCACTCCCCGCCCCACTGGCCGGTCAGCCAGCTCAGGGTGTAGCCCGTGCCGCGCGGCAGATTTAGTGTCGCCGAGGCGGCCTGCTCGAGCGTAAACGGCTGCTGCCCCACGTTCTCTACTACCGACCACCGCGCCACTATGCCTTCAGGGTACGGCTGGTAAAACAGGTGCACCCGCAGCGGCTGCACCCTGTCGCGCAGCACGAGTTCCAGCGTCCCCCCGGCCACATGAGCGCTCTCGTACACCAGAACCGCGGTGCGGTCGCCATTGGGCGAGTCGACCTTCAGCGCGGCTTCCGTGGGCAGCCCCTCGCCCCAAGCCGGGTACTCCAGCGCCGTGGTGGCGATCGACGGATCAAACGAAGCGTGCTCCGGGGCGCTATGCGCGGGCGGCAGCAGCGCCTGGCTCGGCAAGCCTGCACCCCAATACAGGGTCTGCGGCATGCCCTGCTCATTGATGCCCACCACATACGTGCTCCGTCCCGCGTCCAGGTACCACTGCTGGCGCTCAGGCACAGAACGGACATTGCTTTGCGGAAACGCAACCGCGCAAGGGAGCAGCAGAAGGAGGAACGAGCGGAATGCCATGCTCGGCAGAGTACTCCGTTTCAACCTCGACGTGCTGTATAGCGAGCTCCCCGAGGGAGGATCTGCGTTAGCAGCCAGCCGCTAACACTCGCGTCACTCGCAGATCCCAAACACTCATCCTCAGCGAGCCCGGCCTTCCTGGAACATCTGGTTCGCCGTGCTCACAAAGGTTTGGGCGGCCGCAGGCGTAGAAACCGTGCCGCTCAGGATCGTCTGGAACGACGTGTCGCTGCCGTACATCGCGGCGGTGTCCTTGTTGTTTTGGTGCACCTCATCGCCATTCAGGTCAACGCCCGCAAACAGCCCTTTGCTCCGCGAATAGGTTAAAAACTCAGCGTTCGCGAGCTCCGTCGTCGCGGCCTGCGAATCCCGGCCTACCGGCCCCGCCGAAACCGCAATATCGCCGCCAAGCTTTACCTTGGCCTTCAGCAGGTCGTCCAGCGAACGCCGGTTCATGCCCACCAGCACAAGGTCCGTCGCCTGGCCGCCGGCCTGGAAGCCGAAGCTTGCGCCCGTGAGTTGAATAAAGACCGGCGCGCTCCAGGTTTGGCCGTTGCGGCATGAGGCCACGCCCTGGCCGTACTCGCCACCCACCAGAAAGGCTCCCTTCTTGAATCCGGGAATCACAGCAATGCATTGTGCTTTGGCCGCAATGTTCAGCGGCACGCCCTTATCCGGCGTCGTCATCAGTTCCTGGAGGACGGCGTTTGCGGCATCAATGCGGTGCGTCAGTTTGGGGTCGGCCGTTTGCGCCGTACCCACAGCGGAGGCGCCAATCGCCAAAACAGCGGGGAGGAGGAAGTTTCGCATGGCAGGAATCCTTTCATTCTGCGACACAGATGCGTGAACCAGATGCGTGAACCAGATGCGAAAAATCAGGTGAGTGAAACCAGACACGAGCAGCAGGCCCATCTTAGGATGGATGCCGAATTACATCCGCATGGAGCCGTCAATCTCCCATTCCGCCGGTAAATGAGTTACGGGGCAGGCGAAGCGGTGAGCGTGGGCAGGGCCGTCGCCGCAAATGTCCCATCAGGTTGGCGCGTAAGGGTAGGCGCATACGTGCCCAGCAGCCGGCGCGTCCACCAAAGGTGCTCCGTGCGGTTCTGCGTAGGCGTCGAAAACCAATATTGAAGAAGCACGGCTCGCACATACCGCGGCGGGCGGTTCGGAAACGGATTCGCCGCAAACAGGCCCAGCACCTGCGGGCTGCCCTCCAAAAGCCGGATCTCCGTCCGCGCCACAATCGGCACCTGGTCCCACGTCGTCAGCGACGCAAACCAAAGGTTCCAATCAAAACGGGGTTGATACGGCGCATAAATCCGGGGGCGTTCCTGCACGTTCTGGGGCTTGTACCGAAAGGGGTACGGCGTCCACGTTTGGCCGTCGTCCGAGCCCTGAAATTCGATCTCATAGCGGTGCGGGGTCATCGTGGCGAAGAGGCCATAGGTGTTCGCCACGCGAAACGGCTCAAGCAGCGTGATCGGACCGTTGGGCAGCGGCACGCTGGGCCAAAGCATCGCAACCAGCGGTACGGTGGTCGCATACGCGACGAAGCTGAGCAGCACGGCCGTCAGCGCAATGCGCACAGCCCGCACCACCTCGCGCGGGTGTCGACGAAGCGGGCGAGACGTCCTCGGTTCCAGGTTGTGGGGCGCCGCCGGGTCGGCACCTTCAAGGCTCCCGGGCGCCGTCTCTGCAGGCTCCGCAGCCTCCTCGCTTCGTACTGGCGCTGATCGAGCCGCTAAAGCCCTCGACAGCCTCAAACGGTAGCGCTGCGGAACCAGGCGAACCAAACTGCGGTCGTCAAGAAGCAGAACGCCCAGAAACAAGACCAGGTAATTCAGAAATGCGTAGTTCGCCGTAGCAATCACGCCCACCTGCCACACCGTCACCAAAACGAAGCAGAGGAGGCGCCATGGACGCGGAAGAAACGCTAAAAAGATGAGAACGAGCTCCATGACCAAGGTCAGGCCCGCGGTAAAGCGATGGAAGCCGAAGGGCAGGTGCTGCAGGTACCACCCGACCCACGTGGGCAGCGGGCCGTTCTGGTAGTACTCATACATCGCGGTAAGGTGTCGCCACGTGGGATCGCCCGAAAGCAGCTTCACCACGCCGGACTCAAAATAAATCCGGAACCACTCCCAGAGCAGAAGAAACAAAGCCGCGCGGGTAGCCAACGCATGGCGTCCAAGCCCGGGCCGCAGCCCCGTCGGTGCAATCAGCACTGCAAGCAACCCGGCCTCTAGCAGCATGCCATCCGATTGATACTGCCCAAAGTCCTGCGAGACCGCTACAAAGCTCAGAAAACAAACCCAGCAAACAAACAAAGCGGCGCGGGGCAAAACGTTGATGATGACCAGCACAGAGGCGGCAAGCCCCACAAAGCTCAACGCCGTAAGCGCACCATCGCTGCTCCCATACCAAAGCACCGTGGGCGCGAACCAAAAGCGTTGCGGACCAATCTGCCGCAGCGCCGCAAGATAGCTCGCCGCAGGCAGCACGCCGCCCGAGCCTAGTAGTCCAAGAATCTGAAAACAAAGCGCAAAGAACGCCGAAAAATACACCGCCCCCAAGCAGCGCAGAAACACCCAGCGCGGCAACAGCCGCTCCGCAGGCCCATGGTCGCGGTCAAACAAAAAATAAAGGGTTCGGAAGCGCTCAGACATACCAGGCTTAGATGGGCACTGCCAACATTTCGGGCCTACAAGCCAGAAATTCGGACCTGCTGTTGCTTGCTGTTGTTTGCTGTTGTCTTTGCCCTTTGGCTTGTCATTCCCGAAGGGAATCTGCGTTTGCCTTTGCTTTTGCTCTTGCTCTTGCTCTTGCTCTTGCTCTTGCCTCTTTGGTTGTCGTTCCCGAAGGGAATCTGCGTTTGCCTTTGTCGTTGCTTAAAGCAACCCGTTCAGGCGACACGCGTAAAACTTTACCCTCACAACAAAGAGCCTTATTCCGCAAAACCTCCCTTTGTGAACCAAAGGGACGGCTCCCTCCAAAACATCACCGCAATCAATCAGCCACCAACCCACACCCCAAGCAAAACCGCTCTAAACTAAACCCAACCCCATGCAGCACCAAAACCCAGCGCACCCCAACCTCCTCGAAGCCCAACACCTCAGCAAATCCTACGGTCACTCCCGCGTCGTCGACGGCGTCTCCCTCCAAATCCGCCGTGGCGAAACCCTCGGCCTCGTCGGCGAATCTGGCTCCGGCAAGAGCACCGTCGCCCGCATGCTGCTGCGCCTCATCGAGCCCTCTGCCGGGCAAATCAGCTACTCCCCTCCCAATAGCGACCTGATCGACCTCCGCCAACTTCGCCCCCGCGCCCTTCGCCGTCTTCGTCGCAAGTTCGCCATCGTCTTCCAGGACCCTTACGCCGCGCTCGATCCGCGCATGACCGTCCACCAAGCCCTCACCGAGCCCTTTCGCATCCACAACGAGCACCCCCCCGAAGGCCTCGAGGCCAAACTCCACACGCTACTCCACGAGGTCGGTCTCGACGCCTCCGCCCTTCCCCGCTACCCGCACGCCTTCTCCGGCGGCCAGCGCCAGCGCATCAACATCGCCCGCGCCCTCGCCCTTCGCCCCGAACTCCTGGTCCTTGACGAACCGGTCAGCGCCCTCGATGTTTCCGTCGCCGCGCAGGTCATCAACCTCCTTCGCGACCTCCAAACCCGCTACGGCCTTACCTGCCTCTTCATCTCGCACTCCATGCCGCTGGTCCGCTACCTGTGCCACCGTGTCGCCGTCCTCCAGCGCGGCCGCCTCGTCGAAGAAGGTCCTTGGCATCAGGTCTGCGAACACCCCCGTGAGCCCTACACCCAGGCGCTCCTCGCTGCCACCCCAGAACTCCCCACTCCGCCGACCCTCCTAGCCCCTTGACAGGCCGAGTACACTTGCCCCGGATCAAAACTAGATTTCTTCATCCGCCAAGGGCTTCGAAATCCTAACTTAGGAGCTAAGTCGTTCGGCGAACGTACTTTAGATCAAAAGTACCCCCCGGGGGGCTACCCACCCGCCTCCTGTTGCTGACGCACCGCCACATCGCACACATTCCGCAGGTAGTCCCACGAGTACAGCCCCGCCTCGTGCCCATCGCTCCACCGAAACCGCAACGCGTACTTCCCCACCGGTTCCACATCCAAGGGCCGTATCGGCGCCTCATACAGTGGTAACAATGTCGCCGGCTTCGTCTTGCCCACCCCTGGCATCCGCCGCTCCGCTACCCGCGCCTCCTGACAGGTCGCGCACGGGCAAGCATCGCGCAGCCACCGAAAGCTCCAATGGCTCTCGTGCCCGTCCTTCCAGTCCACCGTAACCCCGGTGCCACCCGTTTTATCCACGCGCACCTTTGCCGGCCGCACGGCTTCCCCGCTCAGGCGCTGCCCCTCCCGGGCTGCCTCCGCCGCAGCTTCCTCCTTGCTCAAAAAGCGCACGCCGTCATGACTCATCGCCCAGCCCTCCCCACTCGAAGCTTGCTTCTTATCTCTGGCGCCAGAAGAAGTACCCCGAGATCACACAACCCGTTACCACCACCATAGCTCGCAATACACTGCCATTCACGCGCCGCGCAAACCGGGCCCCCACCCATCCGCCCAGTCCCGCAAACACCATACTCAAAAGGCAGAAGCGCCATTCCACAGCGCCCCGCAGCACAAACGTCACAATCGCACACAGATTCGAAACGCACGCTGCGACCACCTTCATCGCATTCAATGCATGCATCTCCTCCATCCCGAATAGCGCCAGCACGGTCATCACCATGAAGCCTCCACCCGCGCCGAAATACCCGATGTAGAACGCGATCGGCAGCAGCGCCAACGCCAGTGGGACCGATGCAATCGTCTGCACGGGATGGTGTAGCGGATCCACCACTGCGGCGCGCGAACGTCGCCGCAGCCACTGCGAGATGCGGCCCGAAACGCCGAAGATCAAGGTCCCACCCAACATCAGCCACGGAATCAGCCGCAGAAAAGTCCCTTGCCGCGTGCGCAACAGCACCTCGGCCCCAGCAACTCCACCCAGCACGCAGGCCACAATCACCGTTGGCAGGAGATCGCGACGCACATCGCCGCGCAGGGTCGCCAAGGAGGTTAGCTGTCCTGGCCAAAGCGCCACCGTGTTGGTGGCATTGGCCTGCACCGGCGCTACCCCAACACCCAGCATCGCCGGAAAGGATAGAAATGACCCGCCGCCCGCCATCGCATTCATGACACCGGCGATCGTAGAGGCCACCACCAGCCAAAGATAGTGCCCATGTGGAATGGCCGAAAGCGACATCTTCCCATTCTAGTCGCCATGGATTTTTTATCTTCCTGTAGCGACTTCAGAACTGGATCAGCCTATTTGCACCCTTTCAGCAACACCCACCAATTCAACCTTGACCATGGAAGGCTCCTTCCATGGTCAAGGTAAGCCCGCTATGGTCTCGCCTAGCTACCTGCCTTTTCTTCTTGGTAGTGCCCGATGTGGCTATACGTCTCTTTCGGAAAGCGCAGACTCTTGTACACGTTGCCGCAATCGGGATCATGACGGTTTGGAATGATCGTGAACTCCTGCTCGGCTTGCCATTCAAGGATGCGCTCGCGCCGCGGCGGGGAGTAATCCCTACCCTCTACCTGCACCAACATCTGCCGCGCCTCCTCGTCGGAGAAGTCATTATCCTTCGTCAGCTGCGCGAGTACCTCGTCATCGTCCAGAAAGTGGCGCGCGATCATGGCAAACGTTAGGCGACCATAATGGCCGATGTCCTCGCCGCGATCCAATGCATCCAGCAAGTGTGCCATCATGGCATCTTCGCGCAGGGCGTCGATACCATGCACCTCCGGCTCTCCCACAGGATGGCCTTCGGGCGACTGAGCGGCCGGCTGCTTACCCGCATCCATGGACCCCGGTTCGACCAAGTGCTTGCCGCTCTCGTCCGGTCGCGCCGTGCTGCTGGTTCCTTTCGGAGCGACAGCCTCTGCCTCGTTTGCATCGGAGCCACCCCCGGTTTTGGCGGCGCTATGGTTTGCGCTCTTTCCTTTTCCGTCCTGCGCTTTGAGTTTTTTAAGTTCTGCCTCAGCCTGCTCCGCACGTTCCACCGCGTGCCGCAAGGCTTCGCTCTGCTGATCCATCACCGGCTCGTCGAGTTCCACCGTTCGTTTTGCCATGGCCTTCTTCCTCCCGCAGATTGTAAATTCGCCTTCTCTTCGCTCTAAGTATGAGCCCTGGCGAGCGAGATACGTTGCTCCAATCTGTGGAAAAGATCGCACATTGGTAACTTCTAGGGCGGTGTCAACGCCAACGCCAGGGCCTCATCGATGGAATCAGTTACCAACAGCGCCCTCTTGTTGCCACGCAACATGCCTTCCTGCTCGCAATGGTCTAGAAAGTCGAGCAACCGATCATAAAATCCCTCTGCGTTGAGCAGAACGACTGGTTTCGCGTGCAGCTTCAAGGTTTGCCAGGCAAGCACCTCGAACATCTCTTCAAACGTGCCAAACCCACCCGGCAAAATGAGAAAGCCCGAAGCAAGTTCGCCCATAAGTCGCTTGCGTGTATGCATGGTGTCCACCACGCGCAGCTCGTGCAGCCCATCGTGTGCGATCTCTTTATCGACGAGCACCTCCGGAATCACGCCCACTACGCGGCCGCCCGCTGCTAAAACCGCATCCGCCAGCGCGCCCATCAAGCCCACCTTGGCCCCACCGTAGATCAGTCCCACGCCGCGCCGAGCCAAAGCGCGCCCAAGCTCCTCCGCCGCGGCGCGATAAGCGGGCCGGGCGCCCTCCGCCGCCGCACAAAATACAGCAAGGTTCTGCATGCCGTTCCTTTCTCTGCTTATATCTTGTTGGGCCGAACATACACCGCTTATCCGGCATCAGATGCGTTACGCTGCACGCGGCAACCCCCTATCCGATTGGAACCCTATGATTCCCACCAAAGCTTGTCTGCCTGCGCCGCGCACCTTCGCCACGTCTTGGCCACTGCCTTGCTTCACATTCCCTTTCTTTCACTTCCTGCTCACGCTTATGTTGGCGAGCACACCGTTATGGGCACAGTCTCCTGTCCAAACCGACCCGTCTTCTGCCACCCCATCCCCCGTAGAACCTCAACAAGCTACTCCGGCCCACAAGGCAGCGAGTAACGTGCCGGGGCAGTTCGACTTTTACGTGCTGGAACTTGCCTGGGGACCCGCCTTTTGCTCCTCCATCCAGGATGTCGGCCCGAACTGCCAGCCGCAAACTGGCTTCGTCGTGCATGGGCTTTGGCCGCAGAATGCCGATAGCACTTGGCCCGAGTTTTGCGCGCAAACTCCACCTCAGGCCAACCTTCCGTCCTACCTCGACATCACGCCCGACCTACAGCTTCTACAGCACGAGTGGCAGAAGCATGGCACGTGCTCCGGCTTAACCGGCGCAGCCTACTTTGAAGCCGCCCGCGAAGCCTCGGGCCGTTTTCACCTTCCTTTGCTCCTCCGTGAGCTCAGCCGCCCACTGACAGTGACGCCGCTTTTTGCCATGAATATGTTCTACGGAGCGGATCCGGCGTTTCCGGACGGCAGTCTGGCGTTGCGTTGCAAAGATGGCCGTCTTACCGCCGTGGAGGCATGCTTTACCAAGACCCTAGGCCCTGTACGCTGCCAAGGTATTCAAAGCTGTGACGCGCAGATCCTTACCTTAGACCCGCTGCCCGGTACGCTTTCGCCTGTGCCCTTAGGCCTGCCCTCGCCCTCCCTGTTCCTCCCCTAATCACAAAAGCGCCTCCACAAACTCCGGATCGAGTGCACAGCCGGGCCCGAACCGTTCCTGTACCAGGCGTTGTGCAGCGGTTTCCTGCTCGCGCCGTAGGGTGTCCGACTGCAAAAGCGCGATCACTGCCGCGGCAAACTCCTCTGCTTTGTCCGCCACGTCTACCACGCCCGCCGTGCATTCTTCCAAGCCTTCTACGCCTACGCTGGTGGAAACGATCGCCTTGCCGAAGCGCAGGGCCTCCAGAAGCTTGATTTTGATACCCGAACCCAGCACAAGCGGCACCAGGCACACCGCAGCCGGCGCGTACACGTTTTTAAGCGACGGCACCAATCCCCACGGCTCCACACCGGGCGGCATACTTCGCGTTTTCAGCGCGTCACAGACCGTCCCAGCAAGAACCAGGGTGGCTGAGGGAACCTCGGCACGCACCCGCGGCCATACCTGGTCCAGTAAAAACTCCAGACCCGCGCGGTTTGGCGCGATGTTCGAGCCAACGAAGACGCACCGACCTTTGATGACCGAGGTTTCTGATGAGATCTCCGACTCTAAAAGGAGCGGCGTCACAAGTACCCGAGCTTGGACCCGCGGACGAATCTGCTCCGCTTCTCCCTTCTGCGCAGCTAGCACGTTCTGTGCTCCCGAAAGCCAGCGCATCTCCTCAGCTTCCGTGATGGAGGGGCAATCCAGCGGCAAACCTGCCTCCTGGAAGCGCCTCACCCGGGCTGACAGCAGATCGTGCATCAGGATCGCGGTTCGTATGCCCTGGGCGCTCAGCTTCCCGAGCACCGGTCCCCACAAACAGTAGTTTCCCAGTACAACCTTCGCCCGTGCTGAGCCAACCTCCTGCGAGGCCGCTCTCTCCTCACCCGGGGTGGGCAGCGTCAGATCCCAAGCATTGGTGAACAAACGCTCGCTATACCGCTTCTCCAACCACCCACGAAGCGGCTTGAGCCACCGCCGCCGCTCTGCCAGCCGCGACAACATCCTTGCCCAAGCTTTGGAGCGCAGCGGCAGCACATACCACGTGCCCAGGCGCAGATATCCCGGGCAGCGCAGGCGCACCCCCGTCGGCAAGGGCACCATGGCCCGAAAAAAGAGCCGCGGCGATCGGCTCTCGGCCGAGGTGACCACCACGGTGACCTCCGCTCCCTGCGTTCGCAGCAGCTTCAGCAACCCAAGCGCATAGGTGGTGCTGCCGCTCTGCTGATGCACCATCGGGTCCCGGGTCAGAAAGACGATGTGCCGATCATCTTTCTTCGCCCGCGGGGCCATGTCGTTCATGGCTTAATCCTATGTCGCTGCGCCGCGCTCGAAAATGCCTCTTCCGTGGAGGTACCTGACCCTTTTTGTCCCAAAACGAGACAGTCGAGAGCCGTCATTGCGTCCCATCCTTCTCACCCGGCCTTGTCCGGGGCGGAGGACGCAGAAAGCCACAGCCTTGCGCCGTAAAATAAAGACTGTGGCCGACCTCCTCGCCAACATGAACCCTCAGCAGCAGGAGGGCATCGTCTCCGTCGACGGCCCCGTGCTGCTGCTCGCCGGCGCCGGTTCAGGCAAAACACGTGTCATCACGCACCGCATCGCATTTTTGATCGAGCAGCGCGGCGTAAACCCCGATGCCATCCTCGCCGTTACCTTCACCAACAAAGCCGCAAAGGAGATGCAGGAGCGCGTCGAGAAGATACTCGGCCACACCACGCTCGCCAAACCCACCCTGGCGACCTTCCACTCCTTCTGCGTGCGCGCGCTTCGCCGCGACATCGAAGCCATGCGCCTCAACGGCAAAGGCCTCACGCGCACCTTCGCCATCTACGACGAAAACGATCAGCAGGCCGTTGTAAAGTCCGCGCTCAAACGCCTTGGTATTGACGATAAGCAGCTCAAGCCACGCGTTGCGCTGGGCCGTATCTCCTGGGCCAAGAACCACATGCTCGACCCGCAGGAGTACTTTCTCGCCTCCACGAATCCGATGGAGGAAAAGATCGCGCACATCTTTAAAATCTACAAAGACGAGCTCTTCAAGGCCAACGCCCTCGACTTTGACGATCTGCTGCTCGAAACCGTGCGCCTGCTCAAGTCCTCCGCCGAGGTGCGCGAACGCTACAACCGCAAGTACCGTTACCTGCTCATCGACGAGTACCAGGACACCAATCGCCCGCAGTACGAGCTAATGAAGCTGCTCGGCACCCACAGCAACGTGTGCGTGGTCGGCGACGAGGACCAGTCCATCTACTCCTGGCGCGGTGCGGACATTCGCAACATCCTCGAGTTTGAAAAGGACTTTCCCGAGGCCCGCACGATTCGCCTGGAGCAGAACTATCGCTCCACCCAGACCATCCTCGAAGGCGCCAGCGCCGTGGTCGCGCAAAACACGCAGCGCAAGGGCAAAAACCTGTGGACCTCGCGCGAAGGCGGCTCGCTGATCGGCCTGTACGAAGCCCCCGACGGAGAAGGCGAAGCCATCTTTGTCGCCGATCGCGTCAATAAATACCTGAAAGCCGCGGGCGAAACCGAGGATCTGCCCCGCTGCGCCGTCCTGTATCGCACCAACTCGCAGTCGCGGCTGGTGGAAGAAGCGCTGCGCCGCTACGGCATCC
>CAXTTZ010000018.1:0-22416 GCA_964247325.1 uncultured Acidobacteriaceae bacterium
GGGTGCCGAGTGCCAGGCTGGACAGCGGGACAAAGACCATCGACAGGCCGACGCCGCCCAGCGCGATGGGCCAGAACAACGACCACGGCGAGATATCAGTCGTGGTGAAGCCCAGCCAGAACGTGGAGCCCGCGAGCAGGGCAAAGCCGCCCGCCACCAGCAGACGCGGGTCCATTTTGCTGACTAGCGCGCCCACAATCAGCGCGGCCATAAAGGAACCGAGGCCACGCGGGCTGACCGCCAGGCCGGACTTGAAGGCGTCGTAGCCGAGCAGGTCTTGGTAGAAGACCGGCAGAACCGTGGTGAGCGAGTACAGCCCTACGCCCAGCAGAAAAATGAGCACGCAGCCGATGGCAAGATTGCGGTCACCAAGGGCGCGCAGGTCGACCAGGGGCTTATCGTGCGTGAGCTCGCGCACAATAAACGCGATAAAGCCGACAACCATGATGCCGACCGCCCAACGGATACGCAGGTCCGCGACCCAGTCCTGCTCCTGGCCCTTGTCGAGCATGTACTGCATGCAGGCGATCCATAACGCCAAAAGCCCAAGCCCCACGCCGTCGAGTTTGCCGGGTTTCGCATTTTGCAGGTAGGGCGGATCTTCCAGAAACCGGCCAAGCATAAAAAGAGCCAGCAAGCCGATGGGAACATTGATGTAGAACGCCCACCGCCATGTGAGTGCGACGGTGAGATAGCCGCCCAGCACGGGGCCGATCACCGGCGCAACCACCACGCCGAGCGCAAACACGCCGAGCGCCTTGCCCTGCTGTTCGGGAGGAAAGCTTTCGATCAAGATGGCTTGTGACAACGGCTGCAGGGCGCCGCCGGCCGCGCCTTGGATGATGCGCGCCAGGAGAATAAACGCAAGCGAGGGCGCAAGGCCGCACAGAAACGACGCGATCGTGAAGATGACGATGCAGGTCATCAGATAGCGCTTACGGCCGAAGCGCTCGGAAAGGTAGTTGCTCGCGGGCAAAAAGACCGCGTTGGCCACGAGGTAGACGGTGAGCACCCATTCGGCTTCGTCGGTGGTCGAGGCCGTGGACCCGGCGATGTAGGGCACCGCAACCGCAGCGATCGAGGTGTCCATGACCTCCATAAACGTGGCCAGCATGACCGAGGCCGCGATGAGCCAAGGGTTCGCCTTTGGTTTCCAGCCGCCCGCGTCGCCCGGCATCAGCCGCGCTCCTGAACCGAACTTGGGCAGGGGTGCATTACTTCACCCAAACCTTGGGCTCGACCGACATGCCCGGGGCTAAACGATTTTCGCCCGGTTGGCCGGGCTTAAAGCGGATACGCACAGGCAGCCGTTGCACAACCTTGACGTAGTTGCCGGTCGCGTTTTCAGGCGGCAGCAGGCTGTAGACCGCGCCCGTGCCGCCGGGCAGCGCTTCCACGTAGCCGTCGAAGTCCATTGACAGCGCGTCCACATGGATGCGCACGGATTGGCCGGGCCGCATCTTTTGGATCTCGGTTTCTTTGAAGTTGGCTTCCACCCAGATGTCGTTGGTTTGGGTGAGCGCAAATAGCTCCTGGCCGGCCTGCACTTGGGTGGCGAGCTCGACGGATTTGTTGCCGATAATGCCGTCTTCGGGCGCGTAGATGCGTGTGTACTCAAGGTTCAGCTCGGCCTGGTCGGCCTGCGCGAGCGCGGCTTTGGCGTTGGCCTTGCGCACCTCGATGGTTTCACGCTGGATGGCGATCTGGCGCGGCAGGTCCTGCTTGGCCTGCTTGAGCTGCTGGCGCGATTGGTCGAGCTGCGCCGCGGCTTGGGTCACCGCGCGCATGGCGGCCTCGTAGCTGTCACGGCGTGAGGCGACCGCGGCCGCCTGGCCCTGATCATCGGTCAAGCGCTGGTCATATTGCTCGCGCGACACCTCTTCTTTGGCGACGAGGAGGCGGTAGCGTTCCTCCTCGTTGCGGGCGTTGCGGGCGTTGGCCTCGGCCTGGTGGTAGTCGGCCAGGGCCGAGCGGGCGCGCTCCTCGGAGGCAGCTACATTGGCCAGGGAGCTGGCGACGGTCAATTGAGCGTTGATCACCTGGGTGGCCTGGGTTGTCGCCGTGAGCGGCACGTTGGGCGCTTGCGCGCGCACGTTGGCCTCAGCCTGCCCGAGGTTGGCGCCAGCTTGTTCTTTGGCTACCTGGTAGTCGCGCGCATCGAGCTGTACCAGAAGCTGGCCCTTTTTCACGTGATTGGTATTTTCGACGTAAACGCCGGTGACAAAACCATTGATCCGTGGGCTGATTGGGTCGGTATGGCCTTCCACGAAGGCATCGTCGGTGGACTCATAGCTGCCGAGGTACCGGAAGAGCAGAATCGTGCCGATGATAAGAACCACGAGGCCGACGACGCCAGCGAGGGCCCAAATGGGGTTTTCACGGACCCAGTGACGGGCCTTTTCAGGCGCGGGTTCCTTTTGTTCTTTATCGTCCTTGCCTTTATCGTCCTTGCCTTGCTGATCCTTGTCTTGCTGATCCTTGTCGCCGCCCTTTTTGTCGCCGCCTTTTTCGTTTTTGCCCTGGTCGTCCCCTTCTTTCTTCTCCTCACCGCCTTCGGGCTTCTTCTCCGCTCCTTCGTCCTGCTTTTGGCGCAACTGATCGAGCTCGGCGCGCAGCCGGGTCTGCTCGTCGTACAACAAGCGCAACGCGAGGTCCGTGTGCGGCGAAAGCGGCGGCGGTGCCGCGTCGTTTGGGAGCGTCTCAGGCATGGCGTTCACTTCCTTAGCAGTTGCGGAAGGGTCTGCTCGGCATTGCCCATGGCGCGTGCCAGCGAAACCTTCGCGAGGTTGTGTTCAAAAACCGCATTGATGAAATCATCGTCGGCTTGGGTGACTGCCTGCTGCGCTTGCACGACCTCCACTGTGTCGGCGATGCCCGCGGCGAAGCGATCCTGCGACTGCACCAGCGCCTGGTGGGAAAGATCGACGTTGCTTTTAGCCACGCCTACCTGGTCCGCGGCGGCGTTGAGGTTGATAAAGGCTTGGCGGACGTCCTGGTCGACCTGCCCGCGCGTGTCTTCGAGCTCGGCTTTGCGCTGGCGCAGCGAGGCGGTCGCTTGGTCGACTTCGCCCTGAATGCGGCCGCCCTCGTAAAGCGGGATCGTGAGCGTGCCGGCCACGGTATAAACGCCTGTGGCGTGGCGCGTGGGCGTGAGCCCGGCGGCGCCGAAATCCGCACTCACGGCCAGATTTGGGATGCGCTCGTTGTGCGCCGCTTTGAGTCCGCTTTCTGCCGCGCGCACGCCAGAAGCGGCAGCTTGGAGGTCGGCCCGCTGCGTTTGAGCCCGCGCCAGGGCGCTTTCCAGGGTGTAGTCCGTCAACGGCACGAAGTGGAAGTCCTCGGTTGTCCGAAAGCCCTGCCCCAAGGGAAGGCCGATCAAACGCGCGAGCCGCAGTTTTTGCGTCTCCAAGTCTGCCTGCAACGACCGCAGCCGTTGCTGATCGCTTTGCAGCTGCACGGTGGAGCGCGTGACATCCACACGCACGGAGACCCCTGCCTCAAAGCGCGCTTGCGCTTGCCGCGAGGTGGCCAGCGATGAGGCTACCTGGGCTTGCGCTGCTTGCACGCGCGCGGCAGTCGACAGCAGTTGGAGGTAGCTGCCGCCTATGGCCAACACCACTAGGTCGCGGCTATCGCGCGCCGTTTCGAGGCTCGCTTTGAGGTTTTCGCTTGCGGCATGGAGGTTTTCCGTCCGTACCAGGTCGAAAATGGATTGGTTCAGCCGCGCTGCCCGCGCGTCGAAGTAGTTGTACTTCACGCTTTCCGGGATGATGGGCAGACTGATGCCCACGGTGCGCAGGTTTTCGCGCTCAAACACCTCGCTGACCGCGGCATTGAGATTGGGCAGCAGTGCGCTTTTAGCCACCTCACGCTGCCCCCTGGCTTGCAGGACCGAGTTTGGTTGCTGCACCGCGCCGAGGTTGTACTTGAAGCCCAACTCGAGCGCCTGGGCCAGGGTCAGCGGCACCTCCACCGCGCTCGCCGGCCCGGAAGGCGTGCTGCCGTTGTAGGGCGGCGCAATGTTGACCGTGCTGGTGGACGAGGTGATGGAGTTCACACCGCCGGGGTTGGTCGTCTGCGTCGCCGTTACCGCGCCCCCGCCGGCCGACCGCCCCGAAATTGGCACGGTAGTGGCCTGGGTCGGCCCGGTGACCTGCTCGGAGGGCGATTGAGCCCAGGCGCCGTTAGCCCCTAGCCAGAGAGCGCCTAGCCATAGCAGCCCTGCCGGTACCACCCGCCCACAACGGCGCCATCGCAGCTGCTGTGCCGCCCGGCCCGTACATATTCCGTTCTGGGGCAAAGCGCTTTCAAGTAAACGCAAAACCGGCTCCCACCAACCTCTTACTCGTGCTCAGGCGTGCATCTCGCTTGCTGCGCCCGCCTGCCGTTCGGGCCCGTTAGCGCATTTTATCCTTGCCTAGCCGCCGCATAAACCTCCGCCACCCAAGCTGAAGGTTAAAAACATACACTTACGCGCAATGGATGCGCGGAGGAACGCCGCGATTCCAAAAAATTTCTCCCGCCACCCACGCCTTGCCCAATCTGTTACCCTAACGGTGCATCACCGGACCTTATTTCCACACAGAAAGCGGTGGCCGGACTGCAGTAAAGGAACAAGGTTAAGCACGATTTTGCGCATACCGTACCAGTTCTCTCGCGCAGCCATGGCGGTGCTTCAGGCGGCGATTTTCTATGTCGGGCTGCACCCCTCTTCGCTTCGGGCACAGACGCCCACCCTCCAAGGCGTGAACTGCAACGATCCCGCCGTGAGCAACACACCCGCCTGTCAGAGCCTCAACAGCAACGTAGCCAATCAGCCCTCCGGTCCCCGCACCAACGCCGGCGACGCTCCCGTCTACGTCGATTCAGCAGGCAATCTCAACCAGCAGCCCCCTGCGACCAATGGGTATGAGACATTTCCGTCGGATCCGCTGACGGACTTCCAGCGCCTCGCCCGCACCTCCACCGGCGAACTTTTGCCTGTTTACGGACGCGATCTGTTTCAGCGCGCTCCCAACACCTTTGCTCCGGGAAACCAGCTCGCGCCGCAGGCCGATTACGTCCTCGGCCCCGGCGACCAGGTGCTGGTGCGCCTGTGGGGGCCGGACACCCTCAATAGCGAGCTCACGGTCGATACCTCCGGTTCCATCTATATCCCCAAAGTTGGCTCCGTGCACGTGGCCGGGCTTCGGTTTGACGAGCTCCAACGCCAGATCAGCGCCCAACTCAGCCAGTACTACCGCAACTACAACACCGCCATCAGCTTGGGCCGTCTCCGGTCGATCCAGATCTATGTCGTCGGCGAAGCTCGCCGGCCCGGCGCCTACACCGTCAGCGCGCTTTCCACCGTGCTGCACGCGCTGTTCGTCTCCGGCGGTCCCAATGTTCAGGGCTCGCTGCGGCGCATCGAGCTTCGGCGCGCGGGTTCGCCGCCCTCCGAGTTCGATCTGTACGACCTCATCCAGCGCGGGGACAAATCACGCGATCTGCGCCTGCAGCAGGGCGACACAATTTTCATTCCCAGCGCCGGCCCGCAGGTGGCCGTTGGCGGCAGCGTGCGTCACCCCGCCATCTACGAGCTGCGTGGCGAAACCACGCTCGAAGACGTGCTGAAGCTCGCCGGCGGCCTCGCGCCCACCGCCTCCACGCGCCAAGTCTCGCTCGAGCGCATCGACACCGATGATCGTCGCCGCGCCGTCACGGTCGCCCTCAATGCCGAAGGCCAGCGCACCCCGCTGCGCTCCGGCGACGTGCTCTTTATCGACCACATCACTGCCGGCTATGAGCAGTCGGTGACCCTGCGCGGCAATCTCGCTAACCCTGGCCGCTTCGCTTGGCGCGAGGGGTTGCGCCTGAGCGACATCCTCCCCGACCGCGCTTCGCTCTTGACCAACGACTATTGGCGGCAGCGCAACCAGCTCGGCGTCCCCGTGCCGCTTTTCGAGCCGCTCGACAACGGCAGCCCTTTGCAGCAGCGCTATCTTTACCCCACGCCCAATGGCAACGGCCTGATCACCGCGCCGCCCGTCAGCGTCGCTCAGCCTGCCGGCAGCTCCGCTGCCCCCAACATCACCTCCATTTTCAGCAACGCCCTGGGTGGCAACACGGCCAATGCCCAGGTTCGGCAGCAGGCCCTTGGCGCCACCGCGCTCGGCACCTCCGACGCGGGCATCGGTACCGGCTACGGCTCTGACGCGTCCGGCGTGCCCGCCGGCCAGACCGCCCCTGGCACCCTGGCCCAAACCAACGCCGCCCAGAACGGCGCGCCGCGCAGCCCTCGCAACACCATCAGCCTGCCCGCACCCGAGATCAACTGGAGCTACGCGGTCATCGAGCGGCTCGATCCCAACACCCTCAAAACTTCGCTCGTGCCCTTCAACCTCGGCAAGCTCGTGCTCGACCACGACGCTACCCAGGACCTCGCCTTACAGCCAGGTGACGTGGTCACCATCCTTTCCGAGGCCGACATCCCCGTGCCGCAGGACCAGCGCACCAAGTTCGTTCGTCTTGAGGGCGAGTTCGCCGGCGCCGGCGTGTACAGCGTCGGCCCGAACGATACCCTGGCCGACGTCGTCGCACGCGCTGGCGGCCTCACCTCCAAGGCCTACCTGTACGGTTCGAGCTTCGAGCGTGAGTCCGCCCGTGTCTTCCAGCAGCAGCGCCTCGACGAGTACATTACCCAGCTTTCGACCGATATGGAGCGCTCGCTCGCTGTGCGCACCGCTTCCTCCGACAGTGGCATCGCGGACCCTACCGCCCTGGCCGAGCAGCGTAGCTTGATCGACCAGCTCCGCCAGCTGCGCGCCACGGGCCGCATCGTGCTTGAGTTCACCCCCGCGAGCGTCGGCGGAGCCAGCATTCCTCGCCTTCCGCTGGAAAACGGAGATGTCTTCCGCGTGCCTTCGCGGCCGAACACGGTCAGCGTGGTCGGCGCGGTGTACGGCCAGAACGTCTTTCTGTTCAACCCCGACCGCCGCGTTCAGGACTACCTCACCCTGGCCGGCAAGCCGAACCGCATCGCCGATAGCAAGCATAGCTTCATCATCCGCGCCGACGGCTCCATCTTCAGCCGCGAACGCGCCCAGGGCGTCTGGGAGAACCGGTTCAACACCGCCCGCATCAATCCCGGCGACGCGATCGTGGTTCCTGAAAAGCTTGTCAAACCCACCGCGCTTCGCCAGCTGCTGCAATACTCGCAGGTGCTCTCCTCCTTCGGCCTGGCTGCTGCCGCCATCAACGTGGTCCGCTGAGCCCATCGACCTATGACCAAGCTGCGGCCTCTCGCGCCCTCTAAGCCAAGCTTCGGCCGTACTCCGGCGCGTTTATGGCTGCTCGCCGGCCTGGCCGCGGCCACGTTGCACTCCCACGCGCAAGCCCTGCCCGCCGCGGCCCTGCCAGTGTATTCCCTCGATAGCCGCAACGGCGTCGTCGGTTCTACCTACATCCCGCTCGATGACTGGACCTATGACGCCCTGGACCGGCTGCAGGCGCTCGGCTTCGCCGATACGGCGTTCCTCGGCATCCGGCCCTGGACCCGCTACACGGTCCTCAACATCCTTGCTGAAACCGCCTCCAAGCTCGAAGACGCCCCCGCGGACGCCGACAGCACCGCCCAGGCTCGGGAGATTTACCTAGCGCTCGAGCGCGAGTTGCAGCCCCGCGGTGAGCTCGAGGCAAGCTACCTTCGCCCGCACAGCACCGTCGACAGCGTGTATGTGCGCGCGCTCGGCATCGCCCGCACGCCCTTGCGCGACAGCTTTCACCTCGGCCAAACCCTCGTCAACGACTACGCGCGCCCGTACCAGGCCGGCTTTGACCCGGTCGCCGGCTTTAGCACGCGCAGCGAGGCCGGCCGCTTTTCGCTTTATGTCCGCGGCGAGTTTCAACACGCCTCCGCCGCCCCCGGTTATTCGCCAGCGCTCACCGCCCAGCTTTCCAACATCGACGTCATTCCGCTGGCCAGCAACCCCGTCCAGTCCACCATCCCGAGCAGCCCCCTTCCGGCGACCAATGCCTTTCGCATTCTCGAAGCCAACGCTTCGGTCCGCCTCGGCAATCACCAAGTCTCCTTCGGCAAAAGCGATCATTGGCTTGGGCCGGCCAAGGGCGGCGCCTTTAGCTACGGCAACAACGCCGAAAACATCTACGCCTTTCAGGTCGACCGTACCGAATACCTGAAGATTCCCGGCGTGTCCAGCATCATCGGACCTTTGCGCTACATGCTGATGTTCGGCTCGCTTAAGGGCCACACCGATCCCAACGCCCCCTGGTTCCACGAGGAGAAGATTAGTCTTAAGCCCACCGAAAATTTAGAGCTCGGCTTTTCCCGCTCGGTTATCTTCGGCGGCCGCGGCCACGCGCCCATCAACCTACACACCTTTTACGAGAGTTACTTCAATTTCTCCAACGTTTCGCTCGCGCAGAAGCTCTCAAAAAACGATCCCGGCGCCCGCTTCAGTTCGTTCGACTTCTCGTATCGTCTGCCTTTTGTGCGCAACTGGCTAACCCTGTACACCGATTCGTTCATTCATGACGACACCAGCCCCATCGACGCTCCGCGCCATGCCGCAATCCGCCCCGGCCTGTATCTTTCTCGTCTTCCGCGCGCGCCGCGGCTTGACCTCCGCGTCGAAGCCGCCGACACTGACCCCGACACCGGCCGCAGCATCCAGGGCGCCTATCTCTTTGCCGAGTTCATCCAGCGCCAGGGCTACACCAACAAGGGTTTCCTGCTCGGCGACGCGATCGGCCGCGAAAGCAAGGGCGGCCAGGCCTGGCTCACCTACCACCTTTCCCCGGCCGAGCAGGTCCAACTCTCCTATCGCAACGCCAAGGCGCCCCAGGACTTCATCCCCGGAGGCACCACCCAGAACCTCGTTTCATTGGCCGCCGTCAAGCGCCTCCGCCCCAACCTGGAAGCGCGCGGCTTTGTGCAGTACGAGCGCTGGGCCGCCCCCATCTATCAACCGGGCCAACACACCGACGTCACCGCCTCCGGCCAACTCACCTGGTATATGCCCTTCGATCACTAACGCGGAGGCAAGCAGGTATAGAGCTTTTCTCCTACAGATGAAGTCCCTGCTTTCTTTTCTGGTTGTCATTCCCGAAAAGCATCTGCTGTTTATGCCGAGCCAGGACTATACCTAGAAGTCAAAAGCCCCACGCTCCTTCCTTAAGGCACTTTGAACGCATCGCCGGTTCGTCAATACCCTCAACTCTCTTTTCGATACAGCAGATCCCGGATCGCCTTCCGCCGGGCCTCGTTGGCTTCGCTTGCCGATTTACGCTCATCCGCATCCATGCGCTGCTTGCTACCGGCCTCCGCGACCGCCTCGGGCGCGCTGCACTCTGGGCATCGGTTTGCATAGCCGGGTTTGTCCGGCCGCAACGCAAACTCTTCACCACACATCACACAGGTTCTGATTGGGAACGCCATAACAAACCCATCATAAGCAACTACCCTTCCCTGTCCAAATGCACATGTTCTAAGCGCCCAGGGTGCCACCAAAGATTCCCACGCTCCACCAAAGTGGCATAGCCTTCGGCCGTGCTCCGCCGTATACCATCTCCTAACGTTGGAACTGGAGGGCATACGTGACTGATCGCAAAGACAACACCCCTGAAGCAACACGGCTTCTTCCCTACTTCCTGCAGGCCAAGGGTGGCCTTATCAGCAACACCGTCATGCTGTGCGAGGTCGTCGGAGACGAAATTCAAAGCATCTCCCTGCGCGTCGCTGCAGACGCCCTGAATCATATCCAGACCTCCGGCCAATCATAGCTCCGCCAGACTCAGTTCTAGAACCGCAATAGGTACGAAGCCTTCAAGAAGATCTGCCGTCCATCATTGAGATACTGCGTGGACCGCGGCACAACCGCATTTTCCGGATCGCATCGGCCATCGAGCCCCCGATTGCATAAGCTCCGGTTGATGTTTTGCAGGTCGTTGTTATACCCCAGATACACCGCCGTACCAGGATGCGGCAGCCACGTGAGCAGCGCCTGCGTACTCACCTGCTTGGTGCGCACCAGCGAGGTTTGCGCCGGATTTACGTGTAGGGAGTCGTACTCCACGATAACGCGCGCAGAAAAGGCCCGCGTGAACTGGTAATTGATCTTGGTCCGCAGCGTTTCATTCTCAAAGGCCAGTGCCGACGTGTGTGCCGCGAAGTTTCGATCTAGCAGGTACGTGTTATCCAGCGTTAACGAACGAAACGGCTGCACGGTTACCAGCGCCTGCAGATAGTTCTCATCCAGCAAGGAGGGCTGCCGGTTCGCCACCGGGTTATAGTTCGGGTTCCCGCCGTACGTCGTCACAAGATTAAAACTTAGTTGCGGTAGGGGCGCACTCCGTACCACGATTCCTGCGAAGTTCTCTGTAATGTTCCGGTTTGCTTGCAGCACCGGATATTCCACCGGTGTTAACGTATCCGAGTTTTCGCCCGCCAAGGGCGCAATCACCGTATTTCGCGTTAGAGCAAAGAAGAAATCTGCCTGGCTGTAGTGGTACACCCGGTTACCAGCATGGTCAAAGGCAATGGCAGTTTGCGTTTCAAGGCCGTAACTCTGCAATCGGCTGCGCTTTGGGTACCACTGATAGTTTGCGTGGGTTGAATTCGACCGTATATTCGCCGTTTGGATAAAGCCAACTTGGCTGATAAACCCTGTGCTGTAATCCCGGCCAACAGTATCGAAGTTAAAGGAATGCCCGTTGCGTGTCAGTTCTAACTTGGTCGCAGGACCGGCACTATACGTTGCCGGCGAGTTAGACGAATTTGACAGATCCAAGCTCCGCGTTGAGCTTTCTACACTTTGTCCCTGCGCCGTCCAGTGATCATTGAACCGCAGCGTAAAGTCCGCTCCGCCGATCCGGTTCCAACTCCCCGCAAACTCCTCATCGGTGTAGATAACGCCTAGGTTCGAGCCTTTGCCGAAATCCTGTGACACCCGCCCTATCCCAAAGAGCGCATGCTTGCCATAGAGCGCATCTCCCGGCTGATATACCTCTCCCGGTTCGCGATCGTCGATGGCAATGAAGCCCAGATTCGTGCTGCCTACCTTGCCCGTTACCCGCGCTCCAAACTCCGGATGCACGATATTGCGCGTATACAGCAGGGTAATCGGCGTAGCAAAGTAGTTTGCATTCTCCAAAAAGAACGGCCGCAGTTCCGGAAAGAATACGGGAAATCGCTGGTTGACCGTAAACTGCGGCTGGTCCGACTCCACCTGGCTGAAGTCCGGGTTGACGGTCGCATCGACCACAATGCTGTCTTTAATGATCGCTTTCGCCTCCCCGCCCTCGGTGCCCTCCAGCTTGCGCGAGCTAAAGTAGGGCGCCAGCGGGTCGAGAGCGTTGAGCGTTTTCTCGTTCTGGGCCAGCGCATAAGGATTGATCTGCAGATTGCGCGACTTGCCCAACCCCTCGATGCCGCGCAGCGTGCCCTCCTGCGTCAGTACCCCGGAGATATTCGCCGCCACGCGCGGCCAGTAATCTGTTTCGCTGTTGCGCGGCAAGTTGCGCTGAAATACCACGCCCCACTCCGCCGCGCCTGCGCGGAACCGCAGGCTCCGGTATGGAATCGAGATCATCGCCAGCCAGCCCGTGCGCGTCAAGCGCGTCTCGGAATCCCACACCTGGTCGTAGCTGTAGTCAGGGTCATTATTTTCCGTCCACGAGGCATCGGCCTGGACACCGGCCGGGTTCACCATAAACAGCACACCCCGCCGGTGGTCCTGAAACGGATCCAGCAGCACGGAGACGGTGTCGTCTTTCAAAATGTTTTCACGCCGTGCAAGGTGCGTGCGCACCGCCTCTGGATGGTGATCATGGCAGGCAAAGACAAAAAACAGCGCCGCCGACGTTCGTCCCATCCATACCTCGGTCTCTTCGCTGGCCGGCTTGCCATCCACCGGCGAGTTCTCCACAAACCCGGTAATGTGCCCTAACTGCCCGGTCAGCAACGACGTCGGCGCCATGCCGCCACCGCCTTCCGCAAAGTCGGCCAAGCGCGGCATCTGCTGGAGCAGCGGCACCTTCGTGTCGGCCGGCAGTTGCGCCTTGGGCGGCGTGGCCGGTATCACCGTCGGCTTGCTGATCTGCGCCGCCCCTCGGCCCGCCGCTAGGAGCAGAAGTACGGTCGCCAGCGCAAGCCGGCGTGCCCCGGACGTCCCTATGTGCTTGTACTGCAAAATGGCTCCTCAAAGTGCGCCAATATCTCGCCCTCGTAGTCTACGAGCGATACGCAAACACGAAGTTTACGGTTCCCCACAGGGAGGCCGTGGCGAAGCATGGCAAGCTCCTGTGTTTACCTTCAACATCTTCCGCCTTCGCCGGGATGTCTACAACTTACGTTGTATAAAGAAATCCCTTGCACTGCCGATAGTAAAGGTATCTGCGCAGGGGTCGTTTTTCGGAACACCTGGCCGGAACGGATAGCGCTATGCCTGGACACTACGATCCCCTGTTTGTACTGCTTTCACTGCTCATCTCGATCTTGGCGTCATGGGCGGCGCTCGATCTTACGGCACGGATCCACATTCACCGTACCGCAAGCCGCCGCGCCGTTTGGCTCGCGCTCGGCGCCTTTGCCATGGGCACCGGCATCTGGTCCATGCACTACGTCGGCATGCTCGCGTATCGCATGCCCATGCCCGTTCTGTATGACTGGCCGACAGTCGTTCTTTCTCTGCTCGCCGCCGTGCTGGCCTCTGCGGAAGCCCTCTGGATCGTCAGCCGCCGCTCGCTTTCCTGGAGCGGCACCGCTATCGGCAGTCTATTCATGGGCGGCGGCGTTGCTTCCATGCACTACATCGGCATGGCTGCCATGCGTATGCCCATGAGCGTTGTTTATGCATGGCCCATGGTGGCCGTGTCCATCCTTGCTGCGGTCGTGATCTCCTTCGCCGGACTCCGGCTCACCTTCGGCGTACGCGATGTCACCAGCGTCTGGTCCAAACGAAAAGTGGGCAGCGCTCTGCTGATGGGCTGCGCCATCCCCACCATGCATTACCTTGGCATGGCCGCCGCACATACCATCCCAGGGCCAGGCAACTATACGCCCGTCGCCCTGCGCCATGCGGTCGCTGTCTCTACCTTTAGCGGCTTCGGTATCGCGTTCGTTACGGCCTTTGTGATTCTTATGGCCCTGGTCAGCGCCGGAATCGACCGCTATTTACTGAAAAGCGAATCCGACCTCGAGCGAAGCCAGGAGCAAAATCTGGCCCTTAACCGTCGCAGTCACCATCTGCAATCCGCGTTTCGTGCCAGCGGCATCGGCTTTTGGGAGTGCGACCCGAAAACCGGTCTCTATTACGTCGACGATTGCCTGCGCGACATGTACAACATGCCTCACGACGGCCAACCAGTGCCCCGGGAGCGCTGGCGCGCCAACGTGCACCCCGACGACATGCTTCGGCTTGATCGTCGCTGGCAGCAATGTCTCGCCTCGGGCGACACCTATGACAATGAATATCGTGTCATTCTGCTCAGCGGTGAGGCTCGGCACTACCGCTCGATCGCCAACATCCTGCGCTCAAAAGCTGGCGTTATCCAGCGCGTTGCGGGCATGACCTGGGACGTTACCGCCGAGCGCCGCCAGGAGCAGGAGGTCGCCCAACAAGCCGAGCGCTTTCGCTTGACGCTCGAAGCGGTCGGCGACGCCGTCATCTCCACCGACGAGCAACAAAACATCACGTTTCTCAACCGTGTCGCCAGTCAGCTCGTCGGCTGGAGCGCCGAGGAGGCCCTGGGCAAGCCGCTCACCGAAGTCCTAGTCACGTTCGACGCAGAGACCGGCGTCCGCTGCTCCAGTCCCGTCCAGCGCTGCTGGGAAAACAATGGCACGTTGCTTTCCGAAGATGGCATTCTCGTCAGCCGTACAGGCGAACGCTACAACATCAGCAAGTATGTCGCGCTTATGCCGAAAAGCCGCGCCGCCGTGCTCACCTTCCAAGACATCACAGCGGCCCGGCGCTTGGAAAAACAACTTCAATACGCTGCTTCCCACGATTCCCTTACTGCCCTGCCCAACCGTGAGGTCTTCGAGCGTGAGCTGCGCTCTCTTTGGCAAACCACGCGGCACACCGCGGACACCCATTGCCTTTGCATCGTAGACCTTGACCGCTTCAAAATTATCAATGACACGTCCGGGCACATGGCCGGCGATGCGCTGCTTAAAAAGATTTCGCAGCTGCTCCAAGCCAGCGTGCGCCCCTCCGATATTGTGGCCCGCATGGGCGGTGATGAGTTCATGATCCTACTTGTCAGCAACACCGCCGAACAGGGTGAGGTTTGCGCCAAACGCTTGCTCGAAAACATTGCCGAACTGCGCTTTCCCTGGCACGGCAAGATCTACGACATCACCGCCAGCATCGGCTTAGTCGCATTCGACCATACCTCTCCCGAGCCCGAGGTGCTCCTTAGCCAAGCCGATGTCGCTGCGTTTACCTCCAAACGCAACGGCAGAAACCAGATCTCTATCTACAGCGAGGCCGCCGGTGGCGCCTTTAGTCATCATCAGGAGATGGAAATCGTTGCCGACCTTCGCCGGGCGATCGAGGAGAACTGCTTCGAGTTGCACGCGCAACCCATCGTTCTGCCAGAGGCGACCACACAACCGACCTATTTTGAGCTGCTCGTGCGCATGCGCAACGCAGCGGGCGACCTCATCTCGCCCGCACTCTTCATTCCCGCTGCCGAGCGTTATGGCCTTATGACCATGATTGATCGTTGGGTGATTCGCCATGCCTTTGCTCAATGTGCCCCCCACTGCGGGCAGGGCTGCGATCTGCGTTTGGCCATCAATTTGTCCGCCGATTCACTCAGCGATCCCACGCTTTGGGACTTTGTGCAAGATCAATTCTTATGTACCGGCGTCTCCCCGTCCGCTATCACCTTCGAAATTACCGAAACCGGCCTTATCCAAAACCTGGCCCACGCGCGGAGCTTCCTTAGCCAAGCGCAAAAGGCCGGTAGCCGCATCGCCCTGGATGACTTCGGCACCGGCCTCGCCTCACTTAGCTATCTAAAGCAGTTCCCACTCGACGTCCTCAAAATTGACGGCGCGTTCATCAAAAAGCTCATTGCGAATCCCTTGGATCAAACCATCGTGAGCGCCATCGCCACCATCGCGCGAGGAATGAAAGCCTGCACTGTGGCCGAGTGCGTCGAGGACACTCAAACCATTACGCTGCTACAAACCTTGGGGGTGAGTTACATCCAAGGTTGGGCCACAGGCCGGCCCGTACCCTTTCAAACTGTATTGACCGGTCTGCAGCACAGAGACGACCCAGGCGCTGTTCAGCCTAGCCACCATCCTGGCTTCCCATTACCCGCCCTCCTCAGCCCTACCAGTTCGCAAAATGTACATGCCGTAGAAGTCCTGCCCGCTGCTGTGCTCCTTGCTGGAACGCACTCCCCACTTCATGATGCCCTGCGCTAGGATGGAGGGGGTAAAGGAGCTTCATGGCGTCTGTTGAACTGAAAGAGATGCTCGCTGCCGCAGTAGCGGCATGCGAGGACAAAAAGGCGGAAGACCTTCGCATTCTCGCGCTTGATCCGGCAGAAAGTGGTTTGACGGATTACTTCCTTATCTGCACCGGCACCAACGACCGCCAGACCGTTGCGATCACCGACGAAATCGAAATTCGCCTCAAGCGCGATTTTGCCACCTACCCCAACTCAGTCGAGGGCCGCAAGCAAGGCGAGTGGATTTTGATGGACTACGTCGACTTCATCGTGCATGTCTTTCTGCCTGAAAAGCGTGCCTTTTACGGTCTGGAGCGCCTGAGAAAATCCGCCACTACCCTGAGCGTTAACGATCTCAACGCTGAAATTAAAGCTGCCATTCGCGCAAAACGCCCCGCGAAATCTTCCTCTACCGTTGCCGCCTCCACTCCCGACGCCCCCACTTCGAGCAGCAAACGCGGTAAAGCGAAGCTCGCCGCTGAACCGGCTGCGGCATCGGAGACTCTTCCTGCTTCGCCCGGCCTACAAAGAACCGCGATGAAAGTCGCGAAATCTGCAGCAAAGAAATCCTCTGCCAAGCGAACGACCGCAAAACAACCCACCCTTGAGGCCGCTGCCCCAAAAACAACGAAAAGAGCCTCCTCGCGCACCGGATCACCCGCTGGGGAGACTGTGCCTACCCGCTGATTGTGCACTCGCCTCCAAGCGCCGAGATCTCTATGCACTATGAGATCGCCTTGATCACCCCCCGCCGGCAGCGTCTGAAGTCAACGCCGGCCCAGCAGTTGGTGGACGAATACCGTGAACGCGCGCAGCGCTTCGCGGCGCTTGAGGTGAAAACCTACGCCTCCGAAGCCGCACTGCTGGCCAGCGCAGCCTCAACGGCCAACCGCACCAAACCCGTCCTCATCCTGCTTGATGCCCGCGGTCGCTCCTTTACGTCCGAAGCTTTCGCCGCCCACCTGCGAACACTCAGCGACAACGGCGTGCAACGAGCTATCCTCGCCATCGGTCCGGCGGACGGCTGGTCGTCCGCTGCGCGCCAGCAAGCACCGCTGCTCCTCTCCCTTGGCGCTATGACCTTGCCCCACGAGCTCGCCTTGGTCGTTCTCACGGAACAGCTCTACCGCGCGCTGACCATCCTTGCCAATCATCCCTACCATGCGGGTCATTTGTAATGCCCGCCCTCAGCCAAGCGCTTGCATGACCGCGCGGGCCGTGCGCACATACATACCATGCGAGTACCGGTGCGGTCCGATGAAGTGCACAAATGAGGACTCCCGATAATTCACCTCGGGATGCGCCCAATACGAGCAATACCGCGGAAAGGGCAGCGCTAAGGGATCGGGCGAGTTTGCCATGAGGAGGTTCGTTGTTACCTGCTCGCTCCCCCACTCATTCCACTTGTCTTTGGCAATGCGGCGCATCAGGTCAGAAAACCACTCCACCCGATCTCGGTCAAAACTGCCTTTCCTAAACCCTAGAAAACCCGCATTGCCTCGCAGATATTTCAAATCTGCAGCCTCCGGCAACTGGTCGAAGCTCCGCTCACACAAAGCCTGCACATGCGGATGGAGGTTTCCCTGTGACCGCGCACATGCCTCCAACATCGGCTCGGCATGCGGGTAGGATCGATCTCCCAGCAGCACAAAGTTTTGGTCCCGTTCCAAGCACCCATTTACCTCAGGGATCGGCCCCGGCGTTAGCGTGTCTGAGTCGACCTGCACCACATACGAGCTTTGCACCAGCTCGCTCATCATCAGGAGCAGCTCCCAAGCGCCCCCCTTCGGGCAGCGCCCGCGCTGTATCGACGCGATCGGCACGAAGCGTATAGACGGGATATGCCGCTTCAGCAGCGCAGTATCTTCGTCCGTCAAAGAGCCATCGTTGAGCACAACGACATGCGGAGTCCGGTCCATGCGCCGTATAAGTGACTTTACTGCGAGCAAATACATCCGCAGATCGGCATGGCAGAGCATGGACGCTACGGTCACGTCTGTATCGGCGGGAGCCAGAGGCGATGTAGCCAACACACCACGCACATTGAAATCGAACCAGCTGCGGTGCAGTGCCCGCCGTGCACGGAAGAACATGCGGCTGATCTTACCATTCACAGGGCAAACTAAAGTGCACTCTTTGGTTACTAGCTGGCCCCCTTCTGTGTTACGCCGCAGTGCACCCCATACCACCTCCGGGTGAGAGTCTCACGCAGCCCTTCTCGCTACAATCGAATAGGTCCTGTACGCCGAGCGCTATGCCCACCTTCGACATCATCATCCCGGCCTACAACGCGGCCCGGTTCTTGCCGGCGGCGCTTGATAGCGTCATCGCGCAGACATTTCCCGACTGGCGCATTCTGCTCGTGGACGACGGAAGTACGGATCATACCCCGGAGGTCCTCGCACCGTACCGGGAAAAGCTCGGGGATCGCCTACGCTATATCCGTCAACCGAATGGAGGGCTGCCTGCTGCTCGGAATACAGCCGTTCGCCATGCCACGGCGGAGTTCCTCGCCATTCTTGATGCAGATGACGAGTGGCTTCCTCAACGGCTCGCAAAAACCCTCGAGCGATTCCGACAGGATCCCGAGGTCGGCCTTACCTATGGGTTTGTGGCGCGCACCGACATCGAAGGCAAGATCGTTCAAGTTTTTGATCGCCCTCATCGTCATGCCGAGGGCTGGGTCGCTCCCTTTCTCTACATGCGCCAACTCAACTTGCCCTGCCCTACCGTAACCGTTCGCCGTGCCTGCATTGAGGAGGTCGGTCTCTTCGATGAAACACTGCGCGCCACGGAAGATCGTGATCTTTGGCTGCGCATCGCTCTTAAGTACAAGGTCGGACTCATTCCAGAGGTCATCGCGAATTACCGCATGTCACCCGACGCCATGACCAGAGATGGGAATCGCATGCTGAAAGCGCAGCTGCAATTCATCGCCAAGCATTACGGCAAGCCGGGCTGCGGTTGGCGAGCTCGCCGCGTGGCTCTCGGCTGGGTATACCGCCAGCGCGCCGAGGCCTTCGCAGACGGTGGCTCGCTTCGCCCAGCGCTCGCCAGCGCCCTTCGAGCCTTCCGCATGTACCCAATCGATCTTAAAAATATACGTACCCTACTCTCGCTCATCCTCCGTTCGTACCCATCAGCCCGCGTGGGCTAAATACCTACCCAACCACGGCAAGGTACGCACTGCCGTTAGCTCTTATAGCGCAATGCCAATCTCCTGGCTGCACACTTTTATTCCATGGCTCCCACTGTGTAGGTTCCGGAAGGAGGACGCGGTTTTCCGTCGAAATCCGTTTTCAAATTTGGAAGGTGCATGCCTGCTCGGCGTGCCGGACTATCTGCTGAAGGCTCGAAGTTGAAGCCGTCTAGGTCGGCTTCCTGCCTGAACCGTGGCTCGTTTACGAACTTCGGGTCGGCGCACACCTCGTTGGCCTGGCAGCGCACATTACGAAGACCATGGAAGACGTTATTGGCCCGGATCACATGACCTATGGGTTTTTGGAAGTAAAAGCCACCCGGGCCGCCCGGCTTTCCTCCAAGTTCAAAGGTACCGGAGTTGTCGATCCCAAGCACGATATTGTTTCGAAAGAGGATTGTGCTATTCGAGCAGCTTGTATCCCAACAACTGATATCGAACGTCGTCGGTGAATAACTTACGATCGTGTTGTTGTCCAGGATCGCCGTCCCCCCCTGATGCAGGTCAAAGGAAAGCGCGTCCTGCGCCCGGCAAAAGTCGTGTAGGTGCGCATCAAATGTAGCCGGTGTTCCTGCAATGGGTTTGGACATGCGCATACAGTTACCCAAAGCGATGTTATTTGCGAACAGCACATTAACGAAGTTCGCCCCCCACTTGAACTGAGCGCCGCCATTACCATAGGACAGCGAGTTGGTGATGCTCAGCTTGAACGCTCCACTGTCAACGTGACCGAAGTCCTCCCCGTCCTGCACGTTGTACCGGAAGACGGAGTGATCAATTGTGACGTCCATCCCCGTGCCAGCCGGCGTACCGATGCCATCGCCGTACCCGCCATCACTCTGCCCGTAGCAGGAACTTGCCGGGTTCGGGTGCGTCGCCGGGTATTCTTGGTTGCACCCACTCCACTCCACTGTCGAATGAAGTAAGCGCAGCGAAGCATTCACACTTGGCGTGCCTCGTCCATCATCAAAGTCCCAGCCAGCCATACCATTATACGCGATGTCCACGCGGTTTGCCGTGACAGCACCACCGATCGGGCCAATGATGCCCCGATCGGTATGTCCATGAATCCACAAATCTTGCAGCAACAGATCATGCGTTTTGGTATCGGTGGTGATGCCGGAGGAATCGTAGTCATCAATAGGCGGATCTGTACGGCAATTGCTCGGCAGGCGAGGCTCTCCGTGCCGGGCGCAGGACGAGTGCTCTGTTATTTCCAGGCACTGCACATCTAGAAACTGTGCGCCGCTCAGATTCAAGGCTGCGCCCACAGCATGTCCGCCAAAGACCTGCGACATCTTGGATTTGTTGGGCTGACCGCCCACACTGCAATGCTCGAAATTACGGCCCAGAATGCGTGTATGGTGCTGCGCTGTGCCGGCGGGAATGGGTGGATTTGTGCACCCGTAGGGGCCACCCTCCCAACCCCAGCACCAGCGCTCGTTGTGGTGCGTTCCATCCTCCTCCCAGCCCACACGCCAAGGCTTAGTATTATCCACAATGACCGTGTCGCCGCCAGCGAGGACCCAGCTCAGCTTTCCATAGGTGCCCTGATCGTCATAAAGGAAACGCCAATCGTTAAAAGCGCAGTGCCGATTAGTCCCTTTGCCTGGGTAGGCATCGTCCGCTTTGCCGTCACACTGGCCTGAGGTTGCGTGTGCGGTGTAGCGCGTGCCGCCATCGGCCCGCACGTACCAGGTCTCGGCGCGGGCAGCCGTCATACTGCCGGTGCTTAGAAGAGCGAAGCCCCACAATGCGAACCCCATCCACCGTAGGGCGACAAAACATCCCAGCAAACGAAGCTGGTTCACGCGCATGTTTCCTTTCCATCACGATTGTGCCGCAGATGCGCGGCTTTGCCCACGTCACAAAAGAGTGAACTTTGGTAACGAAGCTGCCCGATGTCGCTCCCTCTCCTTCTTCGCCCCGAAACCCAGGGTACCGGGCTACTAGGGTACCGGCACCTCAAATGCATTCAGCAAACTCGAAACTCCCATGTAGAGGCTCGCCAAATGCAGCATGTCGACCAACGTTTTGCGTCCGAAGGTGCGCTCGGCCTCATGGAAGAGCGCATCGTCGACCCTATGCTCCGCGGCGACCGCCCGCACAAACCGATGTGCCGTCAGCTCCTCCGGCCGGAGCGTTTGGGGTTCGCGCCCGGTTGCCAGCGCCTCGATATCCTCAGCGGCCAGCCCAGCTTTGGCTGCCACGGCGCGATGCGCGTACAGTTCGTATCTCGACTCAAAGACCGCGCCCACCGTCAAAATCACGACCTCGCGCACCCGTGCGTCCAGCTCCGTCGCGTCCCGCTCCGTACCCAGGTAGTTCAGCAGCGCGGCACCCAGCTCAGGGCTATACAGGAGTGCATTAAACGGCCCCAATAGCCGCCCGCCTTCGCCCTCGGCCTGAAATCCCGAATTACGCGCCCACGCCAACTCCGCCGAAATCCGTTCGTAGAGCTCATGCTGATCCGTATTTAGTGCTGCCCGCTCCAGCAGTGGCAGTCGCCGATTCTTTTCCGCCTCATCTGCACCCATGGTTTCCCCCTCTGCGTTCCTGTTCAACGACGCTATATCTGTGATGCCGGCCCGCACCGCACCGCATCACAACGTATATGGCCCTGCGTTCTGCCAATATCATCGGCTCCGGCCCAAACGGCCTTGCAGCCGCCGTCACCCTCGCGCAACGTGGCATCGCTGTTACGGTCTTTGAGCGCGCCGCCCACCTTGGGGGCGCCTGCTCCACCGCCGAACTCACCCTTCCCGGCTTCCACCATGACGTTGGTTCTTCCTGTTTCCCTCTCGGCATCGCGTCGCCTTTTTTCAAAACCCTACCACTGGCCCACTACGGCCTTCGCTGGATCGAACCACCCGCCGCGCTCGCCCATCCGCTCGACGACGGCACAGCCGCCGTTCTTGAGCACAGTCTCGACGCCACCGCTGCGCAGTTTGCCGCCGCCGGTCACCCTCAAGACGCGCACGCTTGGAAGCTCCTCCTCGCCAGTTCCGTCCGCGACTGGCCTGCCCTGGTCGACGATTTCACCCGCCCTCTTCTCCGCCTTCCCTCCAACCCTGTCGCGATGGCCACCTTCGGCAGCGCCGCCATCTGGCCCGCAAAAGCCCTCGCGGAATCTATCTTCCGCGGTGAGGCCGCCCGCGCCCTCTTCGCCGGTTGCGCCGCTCACTCCGTCCTTCCACTCACCCATGTTGTCTCCTCCGCTACGGGCCTAGTTTTGGCCGCCGCCGGCCATACAACTGGCTGGCCCATTGCCGCCGGCGGCGCGGGCGCGATTACTGCCGCTCTGGCCGCGTATCTGCGCGACCTCGGTGGTCAGATCGTCCTCGATCATTCCATGCGCTCCCTTAGCGACCTTCCGCCGGCCTCGATCTCCCTCTTCGACACTTCCGCGAAAAACTTTGGTGAAATCGCTGGAAAATCCTTAAGTCCTGCGTTTCGCACCCGGCTCGCTCACTTCCACCGCGGCCCGGGAATCTTCAAAATCGACTACGCCCTCGCCGTCCCCATCCCGTGGCGCGCCCCCGACTGCCTCCGCGCCTCCACCGTGCACCTCGGCGGCACGCTGCCCGAGATCGTCCGTTCTGAGCACGCTGCCTTCCACGGCCGCATACCGTCGCCAGCCGACGACAAACCCTTTGTCCTGCTCGTCCAACCCAGTCTCTTCGATTCCAGCCGTACGCCTCGCAACGCGTCAGGCCAGCCCCAGCACACTGCTTGGGCCTACTGCCACGTGC
>CAXTTZ010000019.1:0-21771 GCA_964247325.1 uncultured Acidobacteriaceae bacterium
GGTTCGGGGAGGAAGAAGAGCTTTTGCACGCCTTCCATGAGGCCTTTGCCGCGCACGCCGCCGGTGCCGACCGCGATGAGCGATTGCAGGATGTGGAAGCCGGCGCCTTTGGGGTCGGACTCTGGGTCAAGAAAGATCTTCATGCGGGCGGCGCGCCATTTGACGTGGAAGAGCATGTAGTACATCAGCGGTGAGGCGGCAGCGATGGCGAGGCCGAGCCACTTCACCTGCATGCCGGCGAGATAGAGCATAAGCATGAGCACGGCAGCGCAGACGAGCGCGGTGCCCAGATCCGGTTCTTTTAAGATGAGCGCGATGAAGACGAGCGGCGGCAGCGCAGCGGGCAGAATGGTTTCTTTGATGTTGTCGATGGCGTGCATGCGCGTTTGCAGAAACCAAGCAAGGAAGATGATGATGACCGGTTTGGCGAGCTCGGAGGGCTGCAGGGTGAGGCCGGCGAAGCGCACCCAGCGGTGCGCGCCGTTCATGCCGCCCATGACGAAGACCATCATGAGCAGCAGCGCCGTGATGCCCATGACCGGGAAGATGAGCTTAGGGTTGTTGTAGTTGCGGTAGGGCACGCGCATGAGCACGAAGAGAGCGATGATGCCCAGCAGCACCCAAACGGCCTGGTTGCGCACATAAGCGTAGGGCGAACCGACGGTGGCCTTGGCCATGACGGCCGAGGCCGAGAACACCATCACCAGACCGAACAGCACGAGCAGGAGCACCGTGCCGAACAGCCATTTATCTACACCGACGCGCTTTGCCATAAGAGTGATTCGTTACTAGGGATTCGTTGTTCGTGGTGGAGTTTGGTTGCGGGCCTTCGCTGGGAGGTGACAATGTTGAACGTACAACGTCTTAGCTGGGCGCGGAAGACTCAAGTTGGGCAACCAGCTCTTTGAACACGCGGCCGCGGTGCTCATAGTTGTCGAACTGGTCGAAGCTGGCGCAGGCCGGGGCGAGCAGGACGACGTCGCCTGGAACCGCCGCCGCGCGGGCGAGGTGGACCGCGCGGGCGAGGGTTTCTGCGCTTTGCAGCGGGACGACGCCGGTGAGCTGCAAAGCGATCTTGTCTGCGGCGGAGCCGATCGTCAAGACCGACTTCGCGCGGGCGCGCAGCAGGTCGGCGAGCGTGCGGTAGTCGGAGTCTTTATCCTTACCGCCGAGGATGAGGTGCACGCCGCCCGGAAAGGCTGCGAGCGCCTTGGCGGTGGCGTCGACGTTGGTAGCCTTGGAGTCGTTGAAGAAGCGCACACCGTCAAGCTCGCGGACGAACTCGAGGCGATGCTCGACGGCGCGGAAGGCGCGGACGGCGTTGCGAATGCACTCCCGTGGCACCTGCGCGAGCCGCGCGGCGCACACGGCGGCCAGCACGTTTTCGACGTTGTGCGCCCCCACAAGCGGGATCTCCTCCACCGGCAAGATGGGTTCGGGCGCGGCGCCCTCCGCAGGGCGGAAGTAGATGCCGTCCCCATGGACGAAGGCGCCCTGTTTGACTTGACGATGCGGGCTGAACCAGAAGATTTGCGCACGGCTTTTGGCAGCAATTTCCCGGGTTGGCGCGTCTTCGGCGTTGAGGACAAGAAAGTCCCTTCCCTGCTGATTTTCGGTGATGCGCGCCTTGGCGGCGGCATACCCTTCGAAGCTGCCGTGCCGATCCAGGTGGTCGGGCGTGATGTTGAGCACCAGGGCGATGTGGGGGCGAAAGGCTTCGATGGTTTCTAGCTGAAAACTGGAGACCTCCAGCACCGACCAGAGCTCCGCTGGAGCGTGCGCTTGGCCACCTTGAGCGAGCTGTGTGCTGAGCCGCTGGCTTTCCGTCGCCATCTCGGTGATGGGCCGGCCGATGTTGCCGCCAACCAGCGTCGGCCGCTGGCTCGCCTGCAGGATTTCGCCAAGGAGTGCCGTTGTGGTCGTCTTTCCGTTGGAGCCAGTGACCGCGAGGATGTTGCCCTGCAAGAACTGCGCGCCCAGTTCTAGTTCCCCGAGGATGCGCATGCCGAGCGAGCGCAGCGGCTTCAGCTCCGGCAAGGAGGTAGGTACGCCCGGCGACAAAATGATGAGGTCTTGCCGGCGAAAGGTGAGCAGGCCATGGCTGCCGGACTCGACCATGATGCCTTCGTTGAGCAGCTCGGGGAGTTCGGCGATGGCCGTTGCCGGCCGTGCCTCGCTTACGGTCACGCGTGCGCCATGCTCCTTGAGGAAGCGCGCCGCCGCGAGCCCGCTTCGGCCCAAACCGACTACCAGCACCCGCTTATTTTTGAGTTCCACGTCCCACTCCGCCGGTTTCGGACGTTGCCGCACCGTTTCTCGTCATCGTAGCCCAGCCGGGCCACACTTGGCCCGTTCGGCGACGATGGTTGGGCGCGGTGCGATTTCGGTATACTTGGCGACGCACCCCAGCCTGAACCGGAGGCAGTTCCTTGCCGATCTCCCGCAGAATGTTTCTTCATACTGGCGGCAGCGCCGCCGTTGCAGCCGCGCTCCACGCTTCAGCATCGCAGAGCGCCTCGGCCGCTGAACCGAAGCAAAACACGCTTCCTGCTCCGCCGACGCCGGAGGCGAGCGGTCGTCCGGTAAAGTTTGCTAGCGTAGGCGTGGGAATTGAGGGCTCGATCTTGCTGCGTGCCTCGGTCAAGCTGCCCAATGCGCAGTGCGTGGCGGCGTGTGATGTGTATGACGACCGGCACACATTGGCGCGTGAGATTGCCGGGCAGCAAATCGTGGTGACACGCGACTACAAGCAACTGCTGGCCGATCCGCAGATTGAGGCCATTGTGCTGGCGACGCCCGACCACCAGCACGCGCCGATCGCAATCGAAGCGGTACGGGCGGGCAAGGATGTGTATTGCGAGAAGCCGATGTCGCACTCGATTGCCGATGGCGAGGCGATGGTGAAGGCCTCGCAGGCGAGCGGGCGCATCATCCAGGCGGGCTCGCAGCGGGTGAGCTCGCCGCTATTTCTCAAGGCACGCGAGCTGTGCCAGGCGGGGGCGATCGGGCCGGTGCGGCAGGTGGATTTGGTGCTGGGGCGCAACTCGCCCGGCGGCGCTTGGGAGTATCCGGTGCCGCTGGATCTTTCGCCCGCAAATCTGGATTGGCCGGCATGGATTGGGCCCGCGGCGAAGAAGGACTTCGACCCGATCACCTTTGCGCGCTGGCGCTGCTTCGGCCAGTACGGCACGGGCGTGGCCGGGGACTTGATGGTGCATCTGTTATCGGGCATGCAGTTCGTTACGGGCATCAACCAGATGCCGGATCTGGCGTTCACCGTGGGCGGCATTGTGCGTTGGCCAGATGGACGCAACATGCCGGACCTGATGGTGACCACATTCCTGTACGGCGAGGTGCCTGTGTCGGTGCGCTTGACACTGGGCACAGATGTCCCTGAAACCACGCGCATCATGGGGCCGAAGGGCATGCTGGAGGTGAGCGCGAACACGCTGATGTACTTTCCGCAGACTGGCGCCGACAGCTCGCCGGACTATGGCATCAATGGCTTTCCGGCAGCGATGCACGCGGCCTATGAAAAGCAATGGCATGCAGAGCATGCGGCCGAGCTCGCCGCGCATCCGTTGGAAGGCGTGCAGGTGTGGCATGGGGCTTCGTGGGATGACCATGCACCGCACCTCAACAACTTCTTCACCGCCGTGCGCACGCGCGGGCCCGTGCCGGAGGATGTGGTCTTTGGCCACCATGCCGCGGCGGGGTGCCACATGGCGAACGCGTCGTACTTTGAAAAGCGGTCAGTACATTGGGATGGCAAGAAGGTCGTGTAGGGGCTGGTGCTCTAGCACTTTACTTCGGGTGTGGTCCTGGCTCGGCAAAACAGCAGATTCCCTTCAGGAATGACAACAAGAAAACAAAGGCAGCGACTGCACCTGTAGGAGAAAACTTCTAATGCAGAACGGTGCGGTGCCGGCGCAGATAGAGGACAAGCCCTTTGCGGATTTGGCGCGCCAAGGGAGGCGCAAGCAGCGCCGCAAAGATGGCCCACACGATCAGGGCGTGCCACTCCCAACGCCACAGGATGTGGACTAATTGCACGGGGTGTTTATGGCTCAGGTGCATGATGTCCCGCTTGGATAGTGGAAGCCGGTGCGCCCGAAAGATCAGAATACCTGCTTGCACGAAAGGCACAAAAAGGATCCATTGCAGCGGCGCGACGAGGTGGATTCCGATCTGCGTGGCGACGTAGTTGAGCCGGAAGTGCGAGGCGACCAGAAGCATGCACAGGGTGGTCATGCCGATCAACGGTTTGACCCCGACAACGATGGCGATAGCTAAGCTCCACGCCAGGCGCTTCGGGGGAACGCCGTGGCGCAGCAAGCGAAGCAGAGGGTGGAGCACGTGTCGTTGTAGAAAACCGGGCATGGGCTGACGGGGCGTCCTCACGTGGTGAGAGTGCAGAGAACGGCTGCGGGTTAGCCCTGCTTCGCTTTGGGATTAGCGCAGCTTCAGCGTGGTAAGCGCAAAAAGCGCAAAGACCAGCGCCATGATCCAAAAGCGCGCGATCACTTTGGACTCTGACCAGCCGCCGAGTTCAAAGTGGTGATGCAGCGGCGCCATGCGAAAGACGCGCTTGCCGCCGCGCATCTTGTAGCTGCCCACCTGCAGCATGACGCTGACGGCTTCGAGGATGAAGACGCCGCCGATGAATGGCAGCAGCAGTTCTTGCTTGATGATGACGGCGACCGTGGCGATAGCGCCGCCGAGTGCCAGTGAGCCGACATCGCCCATAAAGATCTCGGCCGGGTGGGCGTTGTACCAAAGAAAGCCGATGCTGGCGCCAACCATCGCGCCGCAAAAGATGGTGAGTTCGCTTACGGCGGGCATGCGCTGCAGTTCGAGGTAGTCGGAGAAGACGGCGTGGCCGCTCACATAGGTGAGCACGGTAAGGGCGCCCGCGGCGATGATGGTGCAGCCGATGGCGAGGCCGTCCAGGCCGTCGGTGAGGTTGACGGCGTTGCTGGAACCGGAGATGACGAGCATGACAAACACAACGAACGGCAAGAAAGCGAGCGGCCAAAGGTGGGTGAGTAGCAGGCTGGTAAAGATCAGGTCGGGACGCAGGCGCTTGAAGAACGGAACCACGAGCCGCGTGGAGTACGCGCCCTCGCTGCGCAGGACAAGCAGCGTGACGGCGATGGCCAGGCTTGCGACCATTTGAAAGAAGAGCTTTTGGCGAGAGGTCAGCCCGAGGTTGCGTTTTTGCACGACTTTGATGTAATCGTCGGCAAAGCCGATGGTGCCGAAGGCCACCGTGGCGAAGATGACCAGCCACACGAAGCTGTTGGAAAGATCGCTCCACAGCAGGGTGGGAACGAGAATGGAAATGCAGATGAGCAGGCCGCCCATGGTGGGCGTGCCGGTCTTTTTCTGGTGGCTCTGCGGGCCTTCCTCGCGCACGTATTGGCCGATCTGGAACTGCCGCAGCCGGTCAATCACAAGGGGGCCGATGAGCAGGCCGATCAGCAGCGCGGTGAGCGTGGCGAAGACGCAGCGGAAGGTGACGTAACGAAAGATGCGAAAGAAGCGGAAGTACGGAAAGAGCTTCTGGTAAAGCAGCCAAAAGAGCAACGGGGTAAGCCTCAACGGCAGGTTGGAGAGCTTCGGGTGTGAAGCTCGGGGTGAGGTTGGCAGCGTGCCTGCGGCGGGGCTGCTTGGGTCATGGTACGCCGGCCGGAGGCTGCGACAGGAACTCGAGTGCGCCCTCAAGATGCACGCCGCGCGAGGCTTTGAGCAAGACTACGTCGCCGGCGCGGAGGTTGGCGCGAAGCCATTCACCGGCAAGGGCGGGCGTGTCGAAGAAGAAGGCTTCTGTGCCTTGGGCGGCAGCGGCTTGCACGAGTTCGCGCGCGAGGCCTCGCACGCCGAGCACGAGATCGAGGCCGGCGCGTGCTGCCACCTCGCCACAGTGCGCGTGCAGCGCGGCGGCGGCGGGCCCGAGCTCGAGCATCTCGCCCGCGACCAGAATGCGGCGTTGCGTCTGTTTACCGTGCTGAGCATGGCTGCCTGCCAAGGTGGCGATCATGGCCTCGAGCGCGTGCGGGTTGGAGTTGTAGCAATCATTGATCAGGGTGGCGCCGTGCCATTCCCTGACCGCGCCGCGTTTGTCCGTAGGTTGCAAGGCTTGGAGGGCTTCGCAGCAGGTCGCGAGCGGAATGTCGCTTGCCAGGCCCACGCCGATGGCAGCCAGCGCGTTGAGAATGTTGTGACGGCCGAGCAGGCGCAAATGGAGGCTGCCGCGCGCCGCACCTGCTTGCACGGTGAACTGCGCTCCCGCTAAGCCGAGCTCTTCAATCTCCGTCGCACGCACGAAGCAGGATTCATTGGTTCCGTAGAGCACGGCTCGATCGCCCATGCCGTTGCAGAAGTGGACGACACGCTCGTCGTCGCCGTTGAGAAAGGCGCGGCCAGTTGGGGGCAAGGCCTCAACGAGTTCGCGTTTGGCGCGGGCGATGCCCTCAAGGCCGTCGGCGAAGTATTCAAGGTGGACAGCGGCCACGTTGGAGACCACGGCCCAGTCCGGTTCGACGATGCGGCAAAGCGCGGCGATCTCGCCGGCGTGGTTCATGCCCATCTCCAGCACGGCTACGTCGTGCTCCGGTTCGAGGCGCAGCAGTTGCAAGGGCACGCCGAAGTGGTTGTTGAGGTTGCCCTCTGTTTTCATTACGGTGTACTGCGCCGCGAGCACAGCCGCGATGCATTCTTTGGTGGTGGTTTTGCCCGCGGAGCCGGTGACGCCGATAACGCGCTTGCCCCACATACGCCGGACGCTGTGCGCGAGCGATTGCATGGCGAACAGAATGCAATCGGCGTGCTCATCGGGAACGCGCAGCAGCTTGCAAGTGTCCAGGGTTGGCGGAGCGAGCCAGCGCATGCTGACCACGGCAGCCGCGGCACCGTTGCTGAGGGCCGCCTCCACATAGTCGTGTCCATCCATGCGCTCGCCGCGCACGGCAAAGAAGAGTTCGCCCCCAACGACCGTGCGCGAATCGATGGAGTAGCCTTGCACGAGGCTGCCGGTGTTGAAATCGCCTTCCGCGTGCAGCAGGTCGCCGATCTGGCCGAGCGTGAGCTTCATGCGGACACCCCGGCAACAAGACCTGCGAGCGCCCGCGCCGCCTCTTGCACATCATCGAACGGCACAGCACCCTGGGCGAAGATTTGCTGCTTTTCGTGGCCTTTGCCGGCGAGCAGCACGAGGTCGCCGGGCTTGGCCTCGCGCACGGCAAAGTCGATGGCAGCGCGGCGGTCACCTTGCACGAGAAAGGGCGTGCCCGCGGCCCGCACGCCCACGAGCACCTCGTCGATGATCGACATGGGATCTTCGCTGCGCGGGTTATCGCTGGTCACCACGACGAGGTCGCTGCCCTCCCCCGCCGCCAGGCCCATCTTGGGGCGCTTGGTTTTGTCGCGGTCGCCGCCGCAGCCGAAGAGCGTGATGACGCGGCCGCCGTGCGGAGCCACACTTTCGCGAGCAAGCCGCGTGAGGTTGCGCAGAGCGTCGTCGGTGTGGGCGTAGTCAACCACGACGGTGAAGCCTGCTTGTTGCGATCCTGAAACCACCTCGAAGCGGCCCGGGACCTGCTGCAAAGCGCTTGCGGCCAAAGCGATCTCGTCCAACGTGAGCCCGCGAGCCAGCGCGGCGCACATGGCCGCGAGCAGGTTATACACGTTCACCCGCCCACTCAGCGGCGACGCGATGGCGACCGTGCCTTCGGGTGTGACGAAATGAAAACGCGTGGCCCCGAGCGCGAGTTGCACGTCGACGGCCCGGTGTGTGCCGTACTGCCCGTTCATGCCATAGCGCATCAGGATCTTGCCGCCGAACGCGTGCACCATCTCAGAGGCATACGGGGCGTCTTCGTTGACGATAGCCACACGCGGTGGGGAGGCGCCCACGCCTCGAAACAGCTTGGCTTTGGCGTGCGCGTAGGCCTCCATCGAGCCGTGGAAGTCGAGATGATCCTGGGTGAGATTGGTGAACACGGCGACGTCGAAGGGCACGCCCCAAACGCGCTCCTGTTGCAGCGCGTGCGAGCTGACCTCCAGCACGGCTTCGGTGCAACCAGCAGCGACCGCATCGCGAAACAGCGCATACGCATCGCGGCTTTCGGGCGTCGTATGCTCGCTGGGACGGACCTCGTCGCCGAGGCGCGTTTCCACGGTGCCTACCAGTAAGCTCTTCCGCCCGACAGACCGCAGCATCTGGTTTAGGAGAAACGTCGTCGTGGTCTTGCCGTTGGTGCCTGTTACGGCGGTGGTCGGGAGCGCACGCTCGGGATGGCCGAAAACTTCAGCGCTCAGCTCGGCAAGCGCGCGGCGGCCGTGCTGCACCAACGCAAGCGCCAGCTCGGGCTGTTGCGACCGCAAACGGCTGAAGGTTTCTAGAGAGTCCGTGACCACCGCCGCAGCGCCTTGGCGCAGGGCCGTGTCGAGGAAGCGATTGCCGTCTGTGCTGCCGCCGCGCATGGCCACGAAAACATCGCCCGCGTGTACGCGCCGGGAGTCATACTGCACATCACGAACATCGATGTCGTCGCGCCCGCTCGTGGCTTCGGTGTGCACGGCGCTAATAGCTTGCTTCCACTGCATAGAGATATCGTACCGGGGTGCGGTTGGGAAGGCTGTGCTGCGGGCTAACGGCTAAAGCGCACAACCACCTCTGTGCCGGAGGGCACCAGGGTGCCGGCCACGGGCGCTTGCTCCCGAGCGAGCCCGCTGCCCAAGGTTTGCACGCGCAAGCCCAAGGTGACGGCGCGCTCGACGACGCTGCGAAGGGCGGCGCCGCCGAAGTCCGGCACGGGCACACGCTTGCCGTTGTCGACCACCACCGCACCGTTGTTGCGCACCTCCACCGCGGGGGCGATGTGGGGCGCAACGATCGGCTTGCCCGCGGTCGCAACGGCGTCGGGCATCACCGAGTTGGTGTTGCCGTCGCGATGAAACGCGGTGAGGATCTTATCGGGCAGGTCAAGCCAACCGGGACGTGGCGGCGCTTCGAGAGCCGCGGACTCTTGCGCGCGATCCGCTTGGAGATTGGCAGCCATAGCCGCAGCCGCCGCAGGCTGCCGCAACGGATCGTCAGCAGGCAAGCTATTGATCTCGGCAAACATCGAGTTCAAGTCAGCGACGTCGCTGCGATCCGGTGTGTCGCCGGGCTCGGGCGTATTTCTAACTTCTTCCAACTGCTGCTTGGTTTTGAGCGGCTGATCGTGCGGCACGCCCAGGTATTCCAGCACCTCTTGCGCGATCTGCGCGAAGACCGGGGCGCTGGCAGTACCACCGTAGTGGGCGTTTTCTCCACCGGCTGTGGGGGTATCGATGACCACCGCTACGGCGATAGCCGGGTCGCTCACCGGCGCAAACCCCGCAAAGCTCGCCACGAGTTTGGTGTGCGAGTAGGTGTGCGTCGCGGGATCGATCTTTTCAGCGGTGCCGGTTTTGCCGGCGGAGCTGTAGCCGTTGAGCGCCGCTTTTCTGCCGGTGCCTTCGGTGACGATGCCCTGCATCATGGCGCGCATCGTCGCTGCAGTAAGTTCGCGGATCACGCGATGCGAACCGTCCGGCAACGTCGCAGGCATCCCCAGCGAGGGATGAAATGGATCGGCTTTTAAGCGCGGATCCCCCTTTATCTGATCGGTCGATTGCAGCAGGATGTGCGGCGGAATGTAGGTGCCGCCGTTGGCGATGGTGGAGACCATCGACACGAGCTGCACCGGGGTCACGCCAATCTCTTGGCCGATGGCGAGCGACAGGATGCTGGTCGATCCCCATTTGCGCACGGGTCGCAGCAGGCCTCGAGTTTCGCTTGGCAGCTCAATGCCGGTGCGGTCGCCGAAGCCGAAGCCGCGCATGTAGTCGTAGAACTTGTTTGGCCCGACTTTGAGCGCCATCTTCGCCGCGCCCACGTCGCTGGAGTGTTCGAGCGCCTGCTGCACCGTGACCACGCCCATGTGATCGGATTTGTCATCATGCAGCGTGCGGCCGTACATGGTCATCGCGCCGCCCTGGCAATCAACCTTGTCAGTCGGCTTGACGCCTGCGCCATCGAGCGCTGCGGAGTAGGTGACAAGCTTAAAGGTCGACCCGGGCTCGTAGATGTCGCTTACCGCGAGGTTGGTGAGCAGGTCCGCATCCATGTGCCTGGAATCGTTGGGGTTGAAGCGCGGCGACACCGCAAGGGCAAGGATTTTACCGGTATGCGGATCCTGAACCACCGCTGTGCCATGCAAGGCTTTGGTGGCGGCTACCTGGGCATCAAGCGCGCGCTCGGCCATGTACTGAATGTTGGAATCGATGGAGAGCACAAGGTTTTCACCAGGCAGCGGCTCGCTTTCCTCTGAACCCATGACATGGCGCTTCGCGTCGACTGCTGTGAGCATGTGGCCGGGCTCGCCGTGCAGCTCTTCATCGTAGTTGCGCTCCAGGCCGCCGAGTCCTTCGTCGTCTGTACCCACATAGCCGAGCACATGCGCGGCAAGATCGTTGTTGGGGTAGAAGCGCTTGAACTCCTTCTGAAGGTAGACGCCTTTGAGGTTGAGTTCGCGGATGCGCTCGGCGGTTTCGGGCGACACCTTGCGCGCGACCCAAGCGAAGTTGCGCGATGCGTTGAAGCGCGCAAGGATGCGGTCCGGGGTCGTGAACTGATCCCACGTGTCGTGATGCACGACCTTGGCGAGCAGCGCGGCCTCGCTTGCCTTGTTGTCGCCGAGTTCGTTGGGAACGGCGTAGATGCTGTCGACGAGCACGGTCATGGCAAGCTCGCGCAGGTTGCGGTCGTAAAGCACGCCGCGTCGGGGAGCAACCTCGAAGCCGCGCTGCTGCTGCTTGGCCGCGGTCTTTACGTAGTGGTCGTGCTTGATGACCTGGAGCCAGGTGAGCCGCAAACCGATCGCCAACGCCCATGCCGAAAAGACAAGCGTGACCCAAACGAAGCGCACGCGCCGGATGGGCGCGGTGAGCTGCCCGCTCGGTCGAGAAGCGGGCCGAAAGGTGGGCCGTGACGTCGGTTTGGATCTCATAGGGGCGGCGAGGAGGGTCTTCGAGTGTGACACTTCAGTTGCGATTTCATTGGCACTTCGGTTGAGGGCTGTTTCGTTAATACAAAGCGGGACGCGCAGGCACCTGCATCTGCGCGAGCACGGGCGCGGTGCCGCCGTCACCATCGGGGCGCACCACCTGGCCCGGGAGCGGCGTGTCGAGACCGAGCTGCTTGGCAATGCGGTCGATGCGGCCTGGATCGCTCAACTGCGCTTCATTTAGGCGCAGTTGACGGTTTTGCTCGCGCAGCTGCTCCACTTGCAGCTTTTGTGCTTCCACGCGATAGCCGACCTCGATGGCAGAAAAGTGCTGCCACACATAGACCATGGTTAGGGCGAAGAAAAGGCTCATCACAAGGGTGAACTGGCGAACCTCGCGACGGCGCTCCGGGTCATCGGCCTTCACGATGCGGCTGTTGTCGATGTGCTTGGTGAAGAACATCTCGGGCGTGGGACCGCGGCGCTGCGCGCGCTGCGCCTCGTAGCGTTCGCGGTTGAGCGCAGCGATCGACGCGGGCCGCCCGCTGTTTTCACGCCTGTTACCGATCCGCTGTGTAGCCTGCCCTGCCATGGTTGCCGTCATTGAGTTCCTGCTTTGCTTTCTTCTGCGTTTCTGTAGAGCTTCTTCGATTCTTCTTGAACTGGCCGCGATTACTGTCTTACTTCCTGCCTGCCTAGCCGGGCTTATACGTATCGGCTTAGTAGCGATCTTGGTGCGGGGCCGCATTTCCCGAAAATGTTTACAACGAAAGTGTCAATTGGTCCATCTTTTCCACAATGCGTAACGTTACTTTCGGAGCGTGTCATGCAACCTTTTCTGCCCCGCGCAGCTTGGCGCTTCGTGAGCGCGGATTCCGTCTTGCCTCAACTTCTTCCGCGATTACAGGTTTTTTCGTCAGCACCTGCAGCGTGCCGGCCTGTGCCCCGGCACGGAAGCTGTCCTTCACCAGCCGGTCTTCGAGCGAATGAAAGCTGATCATGACCATGCGTCCTCCAGGTTTCAGGAGCGATCCCGCGCTTCGGAGCAGCGATTGGATCTCCCCTAGTTCATCATTGACGCGAATTCGAAGTGCTTGAAAGGTGCGTGTCGCCGGATGAATCTTGTCAGATTTCATTGAAGGGGCCGCGGCCGATACGACGCGGGCAAGTTCTGCCGTTGTTGCAATCGGCCGGGCCCTCACAATGGCTCTGGCGATTCTCCGCGACCTCCTTTCCTCTCCGAATTCGTAAATCAGATTGGCGAGGTCTTCCTCGTCGATCTGATTTACCACTTGTTGGGCCGTGGGTCCGCTGCGCGTATCCATACGCATATCCAGCGGACCTACGGTCCGAAAACTAAAGCCCCGGTGCGGCTCGTCGAGTTGCAGACTCGAGACACCGAAGTCGGCCAAAAGACCGTCGAGCGTGCCGGGCGCGATCTCCTCCGCCGCGGCGGAGAAAGGGCGGGCAACATAATGTACCGTGGGCATCGCCGGGCCGAGTTCGCCAGCCAGCGCTGCCAGGCGCTCTTGCGCCCGCGCCATCGCTTCGGGGTCGCGATCAAAGGCGATCAGCGTTCCTCCAGCGCCCAACTTGCGGGCAATGGCCATGCTGTGGCCACCCAGCCCAAGGGTCATGTCGGCGTAAACACCGCCGGCGTGCACCTGCAAAAGGTCCAGACTTGGTTGAAGAAGAACCGGTACATGTTGCGGTTCGGTCATCCTGCCACCGCCTCATGCGTCCCCTGGGGGACGTTTCTTGCCACTTCTGCCCTCGCCTTAAATCCCGAAGGACGCCAGCGAAGCTTGCTCCTCTGCCGTCATCGGATTGGCTTCCAGCGTCACTTCGAACCGGTCACGGTTGACCACTTCGAGGTGCTTGCCTTTGCCGATGACCACAACGTCTTCCTCCAACTTTGCCCGCTGCCGAAGCAGCTGCGGCAAAAGCAACCGGCCCTGTGTGTCATAGCCCACCATCTGGCCGTAGTAGTTCGTAATGTCTTGAAACTTCTTCTTGGCGGGATTCATCGAGGGCACCGCGTCCAACTTGCGCTCAATCTCTTCCCAGATCGGAAGCGGGTAAATCTCGGCCCGCTCGCCGTCTTTGCTCGTGATGAAAAACTCTGTTTCGCCGTACTCCTCATCTAGCCGGCGCTTGAAATCCGTGGGGACCTTCAAGCGGCCTTTTTCGTCCACGCGGGTCGGATTGTTGCCTCGTACCGCCATGGTGTTTGCTGGGCTGAACCACGTTGTCCTCTCCTCAACCCCAGCGAAGCGCCGTAGACTCGGAGTTGGATGCGATTCTTGATCCCGTCGTTCCCCTTTTCACCACTTTTGACCACCGCTTGAGAAAGCATCGGTTACCGCGACTAATAAGTCCAGTGTTAAATAGTGGAAGTCACCTGTTTTCCATCTTGATTCTGTGGAAAAGAGGACATTTTGTGTTCTGCGCTATGGAAGCTCTACCCCTTGTGGTCAAAATGATAAAATCGCCTATGCAACTTCTCTGCTATGCTTATACGACCTTAGGGGTAGAAGTAACACTTTTGTATAGCGAATAAGAGGCGAAGATAGCGGAATTGCTTACAATTCGAGTCTTTCCTGCAGCTCCACTTTTTGCCGGCGCTTGAGCACCCAGAGCAGATATCCTAGGATTAACAGGTTGGCGAGCAGCGCGCCGACGCGAACCAAGGTAAACCGCCGCACAATCTCAAAGATCTCGAGCGGCAGGCCCAGCGTAGTCAGGAGAACGGTGACGTACTCTGCCCAGCCTTTGCGCAGCACCAAGCCCGTTCCTTCGATCAAACAAAGCGCGGCATAGATGAAGGCGCCGGCACCGATGCGCCGGAGATCGCGGCCATCGATCAGGTCAGCCTTGTCCATGACCACGCTGACGATACGGCCTTCGGGATCGATCGGCAGCATATCGACGATGCGCATCACGAGTTCACCCAGGTTGCGATGCACCATGTGCAGCGCGCCAAAGCCCACACAGATAAAAAAAAGGGCTTTGCCGAGCTTGAACAGGCCGACCAGCAGCAGGCCGCGCTCATCCGAATGCAGGGCACGGCGTGAGGCATCCAGGGCAGGGGTGGCTTCCCCGTCTTGGTAGGGCGATGGGCGCGTTGGCGAGGCTGCATCCATACAATCTTCAGTTGACGGTTTCAGTTCGCGGTTGTCAACGGTGGATCGCCGGCAGGGAGCCCGGAGTGAAAACGTGCTGCGCGGCATCTCATGCTCGTGCGCACGACCTTTGCAACCGAACAGTGGCTTCCCTTTCCGCGAACCCTGGTGTTTGCCTTTTTTGCCAATCCACAAAACCTGCCGCTGCTGATGCCGCACTGGCAGCGCGCGCGCATCGATCGAGCGACCCTGTGCCCTGCACCGCCGCAGCCCGAGGGCAGCTCGAGCTACCCTGGGCTCGCCGCAGGCGACGGCACGGAGCTGCTGATTACCGCACGCGCCCTGCCGTGGCTACCCCTACGCGGCCGTTGGCTGGCGCGTATTGAGGATTTTCGATGGAACGAAAGCTTTTGCGATGTGCAGCTCAAAGGTCCCTTCGCCTACTGGCGGCATTGCCACTCGGTGACGGAGGCTACGCGCGACGGAAAGGTGGGCACGGTCGTGCATGACCATGTGACCTATCAGCTGCCGCTTGCGCCCCTGAGCCGCCCGGCCCTGCCCTTCGCGCGGGTGGCGCTGGCAGCGACGTTTCGATATCGCCAACGCCAAGCGGCCAAGCTCGTGGAAGAGTTTGCCAGACAGGCAGGCGACGGTGCCGGCGCAGGGCAATAATCTGGTGAGGGTGGAATTGGATATCACTACAAACGCAAAGAGCGCTGCATGGGCATGCAGCGCTCTTGCTTGTTGAAAGCCTAGGCTGTTTCGGCTGTGCGCGTTTGCGCCGACGCCGCCACAGCAGAGACAGTGACTGTGGAGGCCGCGGGTCGTGTGTTTAACGAGGCCGCGGGTCGTGTGTTTAACACGGCCGTGCTGGCCTCGTCTTCGGCGATATTACGATACAGGTGCAGCGCCTGCGCGACCACCTGATCCATGTTGAAGTACTTGTAATTTGCTAGGCGGCCGCAGAAGTAGACGTTTGGGGTACGCTCGGCCAGCTCGCGGTACATTTCGTAGATCTGCTGGTTTTCAGGTCTTGGCACGGGATAGTATGGCTCGCCTTCGCCGGACGGGTATTCATACACGATGCTGGTCTTTGCGTTTTCTTGACCGGTTAGGTATTTGAACTCCGTAATGCGCGTGTAGGCGTGCTCGTTGGGGTAGTTGACCACCGCTGCCGGCTGGAACTGCTCCGTGTCGTGCGTTTCGTGTTTGAAGTCAAGCGATCGATAGGGCAGGCGGCCAAAGCGGAAGTCGAAGAACTCGTCGACAGGCCCGGTGTAGATCATCTTGGCTTGGGGGTGCTCGGCGATGATCTCGCGGTAGTCGGTTGAGGTCATGACCGTAATTCTGGGGTGTTTGAGCATGCGCTCAAACATGCGCGTGTACCCTTCGAGCGGCATGGCTTGAAAGGCGTCAGAGAAGTACCGATCATCGTGGTTAAAGCGCACCGGAATGCGGCCCGCGACGGCGCTGTCGAGCTCGGAAGGATCCATGCCCCACTGCTTGCGCGTGTAGTTGCGGAAAAACTTTTCATACAGCTCGCGACCGACCTTGGACACCACGATGTCCTCGGAGGTGCGGATGGTAGCGCGCGGCTCCGCACGCTCGGCTAGGAATTTCTCCATGCCGGCTTCGTCGAGGTCGAGACCGTACAGTTGGTTGATCGTGTCGAGGTTGATGGGGATAGGAAGCAGCTTGCCATCGACCGAGGCAAGCACGCGATGCTCATAGGGCCGCCACTCGGTAAAGCGCGAAAGGTAGTCAAAGACTTTTTGCGAAGCGGTATGGAAGATGTGCGGACCGTACAGGTGCACAAGGATGCCATCCTCGTTGTAGTAGTCGTACGCATTGCCGGCGATGTGCGGACGCTTGTCCACCACGAGGACGCGCTTGCTTAAGCTATTCGCGAGGCGCTCTGCCAAGACCGCGCCGGCAAATCCTGCGCCCACCACGATGTAGTCATAGGAATCCGAATTGTGCTTGAGTTTCAACGAGGACGGCCTGCTGATTTGCATGGTGGACGCTCCTAGACCGGACGGCTCGACGACACGCAGCGAAACCCGGTCAAGCGGCACTGCGGTGTAGCTGGCCGCCTTGGGGGGCACGCTCCGCTGCGTGCGTGCTTTTTCCATCTCGGCGGACATCGCGGCCCAGGTGGTATCCCAAGAAGAGTTAGCGAGCTTGGCATCGACGCGCGCCTGCCAAAGGGAATCGGGCGCGGCTTCGAGGATGCGATCCAGAGCCTCCGCAAACTCTTGGGATGTAGCGGCAATCTGCACCAGCCCGTGGACGCCGTAGTCTTGCACCACATCGCGAATCGGAGTGGACACGACCTGCTTGCCGGCGGCGAGGTACTCCGGGGTCTTTGTGGGCGAGATGAACCGTGTGGCCTCGTTCAGCGCAAAGGGCAGCATCGCCGCGTCCCAACCGGCGAGGTAGACCGGCAGCTCGCTATACTTTTTGCTGCCAAGGAAGTGAATGTTGACCGCGTCGGGCAGCGTGCTCATGTCGAACTTACTGAAGGGGCCAAGCACGATGAAATGCACCTGCGGCCGCAGCTCTGCGAGCTCTACCAAGAGTGAGACATCGAAGCGCTCGTCCACAACACCATAAAAGCCGACGCGTGGATGAGGGATCGCGGCTTGGTCTGCAGGATCAGTTTGCGGCTGGGAGGCTTGCGCGAAGTGCTCGCGCTCAATCGAGCTAGGAAAGGCGTGGACGTTGCTGTGCTGGCCGCGTTTGTGCTCGAAGAGAGAGTGGCCACCGGTGAAGACAACATGGGCGCGGCGGAAGAGTTCACGCTCTCGCTCCAAAAGCTCCGGTGAGGCGCCGGCAAAGGCGGAAAGCTCATCCATTGCGTCATACACGACGACTTCGGGGCGAAGGTGAGCGGCGAAGGCCAGCGCGAGCGGCGTGTAGAACCACGCATCAAAGCGCGTGATGTTGCGCTCGGCGAGAAACTGATCCAGCAAGCGGCGTTGGCCAGCGTCAAGATCGTCGTCGGATTGAAAGTGGGGGCAGAGGATGGTGACGTTGGGCGACTCCTCCGCCTGCACAAACTCGAGACGTCCGCCACTAGGGATGATTGTGGTGGGATCGTCGGCGGCATCATGCACCACTGGCTCTTCCCAAAAATAGACTTGGCGATCTTGGGCTGCGCGCGTGAGCAGATGCTGCGGTCGCTGCGTAACAAAGTGCCAGCGCAAGTGAGAGAAGACAAGGAGAACAGGGCTGTCGGAAATCACCTCTTGTGTGTGCGATAGTGCGTTGGATTTGAGCAAGGAAACTCCGGAACGCCTTTCGGCGCAGTGTCAGATCGCCAAGCGTTGCGGCATGGCGTGCAAGCATTTGCGAGTCAACGTGACAACTCGCCATCGCTGAAAACAAGCGGGCGCTATCAACGAACGTACATCATTTGAGGCGTCCCCGCACCTTTCGGTTGTCGCGAGGCTCGCTTCTGTGTTTATGCTGCGCTGCCGATTTCGGCAAATGCACACAATTTGCTGCACCGCAGGCAACGTGCGCTCGCTTCGTTCAGAACGTCAATTCAAGAACATGGTGCGGTATAACGTGTCCCGCTGCACAGGCTTAAAACCGGCATCGCGAATGATACGGCGCAGCTCTTCTTCTGTTGTGCAGTTCGATGTGCCCGCGGCGCGGACGACATTTTCTTCCAGCATCACGGAGCCCACATCGTTGCCGCCGAAGCGCAGGCCCATCTGCAACACCTTGAGTCCCTGCGTTACCCAGGAGCTCTGCACGTTGTCGATGTTGTCGAGAAACATGCGGCTGATGGCTAACGTTTTCAAGTATTCGACCGAGGTCGCCTCGTCCCATCCACGGCCGCCTAGCGCGGTGTTGTTGGGTTGAAAGCTCCACGGGATAAAGGCAGTGAAGCCACCGGTTTCGTCTTGCAGCTTGCGCACGACCTCGAAGTGATTGAGGCGCTGTTCCGTGGTTTCGCCCACCCCGAACATCATTGTGGCGGTGGTGCGCATGCCGAGCTCGTGCGCAGTGCGATGCACACTGACCCAATCTTCGGTGCGGCACTTGAGCCGCGCGATGCGGGCACGCACTTCGTCGTCCAGAATTTCTGCACCGCCACCGGGGATCGAATCGAGCCCGGCGTCACGCAGTCGCGCGATGGTCTCACGCAGACTGATGTCGGAGTACTCGGCGATCGCAAGAATTTCGCTGGCCGAAAGGCAATGCAGCCAGATAGAGGGAAAGCGTTGCTTGATGCCGGTGAAGAGGCTTTCGAACCAATCGATTTTGAGGTCAGGATGAATGCCGCCCTGCATGAGCACGCCGGTGCCGCCCATCTCTACGGTCTCGCGAATCTTGTCGTAGATCGTGTCGAAGTCGAGGATGTACCCTTCCGCAGCGCGCTTGCCTTTGAGCGGCCTGTAGAACGCGCAGAACGTGCAATACTCCGTGCAGAAATTGGTGTAGTTTATGTTGCGGTCGATGATGTAGCTGACCACACCTTCAGGGTGCAGGCGGCGACGCACGGCGTCGGCTTCCATGCCGATACCGATCAGGTCGTCGGAGCGGAAGCAGTCGAGCGCTTGTTCGCGTGTGATGCCCATAGGGAGATTTTACGCCTTCTCGCGAAGGTACGTTGCTTTTTTATGCTCAGCTCTCGCGTCGGATCGCAAGCGCCATATTCGTCTTGAGTGGAGGTAGTACAAACGCGCTTCCTTCCCGCCAATCTTGCACGGTGGCCTGCAAACTTTGCCCAGCGAAGGTGTCCCACGCGGTGACGCGATACTGCCCCGGTTGCAGCATCGGCACCTCGAGGCAAAGCTGCAAGGGCTGCGCTCGCTTTGCAAGCTGACCGCTTTTGAGCAATGTGTCGCGGCGTAGCAGGTAGATGACGGCTTGATCCGGTGTAGCACAGCCGAAGCGGGCAAGGGTCTTCTTCGGCACACTTTTACCCGCAGTGTCGCGCAGCTTAAGGTCATGGGTCACGTTCACGCGACGAAAGCGCAGCCAATCGATGTGTGGCAGAAAGGCTGCCAAGCCGCGCTGAGCCACGCGCATGCCGGGTGTGAGAACATGCACGCGGCGGTTGGGCCAACGCATGCCACCGCCCGCGCCGCCGGAGGCCAGATGCGCCCACTGCATATGGCGAAAGTATTCATCGTCGAAGGGCTCGGGCAGGGAGCGGCGAAAGTCTTTGAAGGTGTGAATGGGCCCGTGTTCACTATCGAAAAAGGGCCGCATGTCGGTGATCTCCGCAAGCGACTCCTGCACGATGCGGCCCATGCCGACGGCGGCATCGACGGTGTTCTTCGGATGATCGATGGTTCCCTGCTCGTAGATATGAATCGTGGCAAAGTCGAGTGAGGGATGCCGATAGATCGCGGGCTCCATTTGCATCTGTGCGCGCCATTTGAGTTCGGGGCCGAAGAGCGAAACGGTCTGCGGGTGCGCGCGTCCGAAGGCACGCCTTTCGACGTTGCGTAGATGGGTACTGAGATCTTGTATAAAGTCTGTGAACGGCTCAGCGCTCATCTCCGCCTGCGCAGGATGAATTTCGTTCCACACATCCCAGGCAAAGAGCGCGCCCGAGCCGCCCCAGCGCTCGGCGGCAAAGGTCAGCCGCGCTTTGATCGCCTCGCGTGTTGCTTTGCAAAGCAGCGCGCGCGAGGGATGCGTGAGCGTACCGCCGTTCGTTGTGTTGTAGGGGTGATGGTGAAACTTGATCCACATCCAGAAGGTATCGAATGGCGTGAGCAGCAAGCGCAAACCGTGCTTTTCGCAGAGGGCGAAGAGGTCGTCCCAGAACTGCACCACGTTGCGCGACCACTTGCCAGGCGCGGTCTCGAAGTAACGATGGCGCACCTGCGCGTACTCGAGCATGAGGCGCAGGACCGTGACGCCGTGAGCGGCGAGCCGGGCCAGGTGTGCGTCGACCGCGGGCACGTCCTTGCGGCCGAAGAGCGGGTTGAGTTCGATCCAGCTGATCGCGTCATTTTGGCCTATGGGATGCCAGGGCTGGCCGTCTTCGGTCTGGAAGTAGGGGACACCGGGCGTGGCGGTAATCCACGGCAGCGGCGTTCTGGGTAGGGGTGTGCGCGACGGTGAAGCTGGCATTGGCTCGTGGAGGCTCTTAGCGGGAAGCGTTCTCCCCGAGTGTACGTGCGGCGGCGCGGGCATCGCGAATGAGGTCGGGGACGCCAACGCCGCGATAGCCGTTGCCGAGCAGATCGAGCCGGCCGAGCGCGCCCACCCGACGGTCGAGCTCAGCCATGCGTTCGAGATGGCCGACTTCGTACTGCGGCAGGCTGCGCGGCCAGCGAATGACGGAGGTGAGCGCGGAGTCGGGGTCGGGCAGACCGGGGAGCACGGCACCGAGCTCGCGCCAGGTCTCGGCGGCGATGGCGCGGTCGGGCTGAGGGTCGAGGGTATCGGCCATAGCGCCGCCGAAGAAGACGCGGAGGATGCGCGCGCCGGCAGGGGCGCGGTCGGGGAACTTTTGGGTGGTGAACGTGCCGGCAAGGAGCTTGGGGCGATTTGGGCCAGCGGAGCTGAATGGGGAGCCAAGCTGGGGAACGAGGAAGCCGAAGCCGGGCGGGACGGTAAAGGTGCTGGCAGTTGCGGGGGGCCAGCAGCACGTGGGAAGCACGGCGGAGCTGGCGTGGGCGGGGGTGAGCGCGGCGGCCGCGGCGTCGATGGGTGCGAGCAGGCGCTGGGTGGCGTGGACGGGGGTAGCGAGCAGGAGGTGGTCGAAGGGCACGAAGCCGATGGCGCAACTGTGGGCCTCTGGGCCGGTAAAGCGGACGAGCCAGCCGCCGTGGGGGACGCGGGTGAGTTGGGCGGCAGCATTGCCGGTGTGTAGGCGCTCGGGCGGCAGCGCGGCGACGAGCGCTTCGGCGAGCGAGCCCATGCCCTGGCGCAGGGTGGTGAAGGTGGGTTGTGGGGGCTTGTCGCCGCGCTCGCGCCGGCGGGCTTGGAGAGCGGCGATCAGCGAGCCGTGCTCGGCCTCCATCTTAACGAAGGGCTGCATGACGGCGCGAACGCTCAGCTTGGCGGTGTCGCCGCCGAAGACGCCGGAAAGCAGCGGGGCGCCGATCTTGTCGAGGACCTCTTCGCCAAAGTGGCGGCGGACAAAGCTGGCGACGGACTCGTCTTGGGTTGGGATGGCGGCTTTCAGATCGTCGGCGCGGCGAAGCTCGTCGGCGTAGGCCTGTTTCGCGGAAGGCGAGAAGAGCGGTGAGCTGTTGAGCGTTGCGAGGTCTTCAGGGACCATCATGCGCATGCGGTCAGGCATGGCGGCAAGCTGGCCGTCGAGCCAGACGTAAGTTTTCTTGTCGGCCTCGTTGGAGGCGATCACTTCGGGGCCGAGGCCGAGCTCTTCGGCAAGCTCGCGGGCCCAGGGCTTTTCGGTGACCCAAGCATCAGGGCCGCCTTCACAGTTGTAAGTGCCGTCGGGGGTGACATGACGGGTAGTTTGAACGGTGCCACCGAGGCGCGGGGAGGCCTCGTAGAGGTGCCAGTCGAGGGGCTTGCCGGCGCAGCGCTGCCGCTCGAGCTCATAGGCGGCGGAGAGACCGGCGATGCCGCCGCCGAGGATGGCGATGCGGGTCATTAGGCGGGGGTGAGTTCGGGCT